>CACZZH010000112.1:9276-11617 GCA_902785635.1 uncultured Lachnospiraceae bacterium | reverse complement strand
AAATCTCTTAGCGAGACAACAAGAAAACAGGGGTCGAAGCCAGGCTCGGGGAGCCTGGTTGCAGCTCAGGATTAGGTCATACAGTGGATTTCAGACTTAAATAATCCGTCTCGTGGGAGGAGATTTAACTGCATATGAAACAGAAGATCACGATACATGTCAGGCTTGATCCGGCCCGGTTCCGCAGATTCTGCCGGTTCGATAATTTCAGACGCCAGCACCGGTGGTTTGTTCCGGTGATGACGGGTATGATCATGATAACGATCTCAATGGCGCTGCTGTTTTTCGGGAAAGCCAGGTCGGAGACATTGCCGGGGATCCTGATGGGACTCGGTATCGCCTTTCCGCTGTTTTGTTTTGGAATCTATACGATTCAGATCGAGTCACAGATCGCGAAACAGAATCTGCGGTCCGTACCGGAGATCTATACCCTGGTCCTGGATCAGGACGGGATCAGTGCTGCCGGTTCTCAGGGAGACCGTACCCGTGTGGAACTTACCTGGGCGCAGATGTGGGCTGCTTTCCGGTATAAAGGAGATATCTATCTTTATGTTTCCGCATCCAGAGCGTTTATTCTTCCTTCGGGGCAGGCGGATGTTCCGGATGAAAAGCTGTGGGAGCTGATCCTCGAATCGATGGATACTGTAAAATGCTTCGATGTCAGATAAATGATGATTTGTTTAATATACTGCTATTTATACAGAACAGAAAAATAAAAATGTTTCATAACAGGACATTTATACCGAAAAGTATCTTGTGAAAACCGTTTATATTTGTCTAAAATGCTGTCCGGAGGAAAAAAGAAATTGACAATCCTTCGGGCAGTATTTTATACTTAGGGTACTAACTGTTCAGTGCAGTTCGGTTCCATGGGGTAGGATCAGGCAGCTTCATACGTATGATACAGACTGACTGCCGGGTCAATATGTCCGCAGGGCGGACGTTCCAGCAAAGGAGGACATTTTTATGAAGAAACTTGTTGCGTTGGCTATGGGCCTTGCTCTGGTATTTACCGGAAGCACGGCGGCAATGGCAGGTGTTTTTGACAACGGTACACCGACTGTTTACATCGGATACGGCGCAGGCGGCGGAACCGACACCGCAGTTCGTCCGGTAGTAGCTGAAATGGCAAATTACCTTGGTGAAAATATCAACTGCGTGAACATGGAAGGTGCCAACTCTGCAGTGGCCTGCGACTATGTTCTTGAACAGCCGCATGACGGCTACAGCATGTTCGCAACCGGTACCGGCGGATTTTCATCCTATCCGATCTACAATTACTCCGAGTCCAGCTGGCAGGACTGGATCTCCTTCCATCCCTATTCCGGACCGGCAGTTGTATTCGCTAATAAGGATGCAGGCGTTGCTACGACAGAAGACCTGTTCAACTACCTTGCAGAAGGCAACAGCTTCGGTATCGGTGCTTACGGCAACGGCCCGCACACTCAGTTCGAAGCGATCTGTGCGGCAAAAGGCGTAGCAGCTCCGACTTACAGTGTATTCGGTTCCTGCGCTGACGCAGCAGTAGGCTGCATCGCAGGCGATGTTATGGTAGGTGCAGGTTCTCTTTCTTCCGTTATCGACTATCTGAATGGCGATATGCTTGTTCCGATCTTCGTTACCTGTGCAGATCCGTTTGAATTCACCGGCATCGGTGTTACCACTCCTTCTGTTACCACAGAGGTGGAAGGCACCGAGAATATCCCGAACCTGAATGAGACCTGGCCCATCATGATCCCGCGTGACACCCCGCAGGAGATCGTTGACGCCCTGGTAGAAGCTTTCAATGCAGCGATCGAAACCGATGCAGTGAAAGATTTCGCAGCAGAAAAAGGCTTCAACATCATCGGCCTTACCGGTGAAGAAGCAGATAAGTTCATGTCCTACTCCATCTCCGGTTATTCCTGGACGCTGTTCAATGCAGGCCTTGGCGAAGGAAATCCTGCTGACTACGGCATTCCGACTCTGGAAGAATATGACTGGGAAACTGTGAAGACAACCTGCGAAGCTTATCAATAAGTCCTGACATACTTTATTGAATAGTATCCTTTCAGGAGCGTTGCAGGCGCTGCCCCGCAGCGCTCCTTTCTAAACGTTAAAAAGGTCTTAGCCGTTTTTTTCAAAGAGGAAAATAACATGCAGGAAAAGAAAGAGAGAAGCGCAGCGAAAGATTTTGTCAGCGACATTCTGATCGTGCTGTTCGGCATTTTTATCGTTGTCGATGCGCTTAACATGAAGATTTATAATACATTCCTGGATGCTCCCGGCTTCTTCCCGGCGATCGTGGGCGGAGTGATCATCGTGCTCGGCGGTGTTCTTGCCTTTATCGGTTTTAAGCTGG
>CACZZH010000112.1:0-9267 GCA_902785635.1 uncultured Lachnospiraceae bacterium | reverse complement strand
TGATGGAGTTCAAGGAAGTGATGAACGGAGCTTTCCTGAAAGCGTTTGTCACCAGCGACGCTACGGTGCGTGTCCTGATCCTGATCCTGATGATGGTCGTCTATATCTGGGGACTCCTGGGCCGTATGCATTTCATTATCGCAACTTCCATTTACCTCATTGCCAATTTCCTTTATCTGAAGGCAATGAAACAGTGGTGGATCTCGATCATCATTGCGATCGCCATGTCTGCCATTGTTTACTACGCATTTAAACTTGGCTTTAACATCACAATGCCATAAAAAGGGAGGAAATATCTATGAGTGGAATTTTAAAACAGTTCAGCCTCCTGGGAGTGGCAGCCGGCGGAGTATTTCAGGGATGGAATCTTCTGATCGTTGCCGGTGCAGTGCTGCTTGGCCTGGTGGTAGGTGCCATTCCCGGCCTGACCGGTACCATGGCACTGGCGCTTCTGATCAACCTTACCTATACACTTCCCTCGGATCAGGCGGTCGCATTTATGCTCGGCGTATATGTGGGAGCCGTATCCGGCGGTCTTTTCTCTGCGATCATGCTGAATATCCCCGGCACGCCGAATGCGGCTGCGACCGCTCTGGACGGTTATCCGCTGGCGAAAAAGGGAAAGGGAGGCAAGGCGCTCTTCGGCGGTGTTATGGCCAGCTGCCTTGGTACTATTCTTTCCTGTATCATCATGATGATCGCGACACCGTTCCTCTCCAGCATTGCCTTGAAGTTCGGTAAGTGGGAAATGTTCCTTCTTGCGATCTTCGGTATTACCATCTGCGGCAACCTTTCCGTGGACTGTTCTCCTCTGAAGGGCTGGCTGGCAGGATTTTTGGGCTTCTTTGTGGCGCTGATCGGTGTGGAATCGATGTACAACAGCGGACGTTTCGTATTTCTGCCCCAGCTGCGCAGCGGTGTTGAGCTGATCCCAGCTCTGATCGGTCTGTTCGGTATTGCTGAGGTTCTGACCGTTCTGCAGGACCGTACGCCCTTTGAAGTCAACTCGGATATGGGTACGATACTGCCGGATAAAGATGAACTCCGGGCATTGATGAAGCCGCTGATCCGTTCAACTCTGATCGGCTGCGGCATCGGTGCGATCCCCGGTGCAGGTGAGGATATCGCTGCATGGCTTTCCTATTCGACCGGTAAGTCCAGCAGTAAGAATAAAGAAGAATTCGGAAAAGGAAGCTTTGAAGGTCTTGCCTGCTCTGAGACTGCGAACAACGCCTGTATCCCCGGTGCAATGATTCCGATGCTGACTCTTGCCATTCCCGGAAGTACGCAGGCAGCAATGTTCCTGGCAGCCCTGAATCTGCACGGCATTCAGCCCGGTCCGATGCTTACCGTTAAGAGCCCGAGCTTCATGTATACGGTGGGTCTTACACTGATGGTCGCTGCGATCGTTATGATCGCTCTTGCTCTGATACTGACCAAACCTATGGTCAAGATCCTTCAGATCAACCGCAAGCTGCTGATGCCGATCATCGTTACTCTTACAGTGGTAGGCGCCTATGCATCCCGTACCAACCTGTTTGATGTAAAACTGATGCTGGTATTCGGTGTGATCGGTTTCATTCTGCGCAAGCTGAATTTCCCGCTGGCTCCGCTTACACTGGGCCTGATCCTCGGAGGAACTGCCGACATCAATTTCCGGCAGTCGCTTACCATGAGCGGATCTGTCCTTACCCGTGTGGTCGGTGATATCCTGATCGTGGTAGTGCTTTACTCTCTGATCTCCGGTACCATCAAGACTGTGAAGAGCGCAAGGGAAGAGCTTGCCAGCGTAAAGAAATAAAGATATGCATGCCTGGTTTTACTGAGGCATCCAGGTCGTTACAAAAGCCCGCTGCAAAAGCGGGCTTTGTATAAATAGCATCAGGTTTTGGTTTTTTAAGAAAGGATGAGGAACAATGACGGTAAAAGATAAAACAATTCTCATTACTGGCGCAGGCGGCGGACTGGGGAGCGAAATGGCGCGCCTTCTTTCAGATAACGGTGCTCAGATCATTATCGTGGATCTGGATGCGGAAAAGGGAGAGGAAACTGCCGCTTCCATCAATGCAGATGGCGGCAGAGCCTGGTTTATAAAAGCCGATGTGACCAGTGAAGCAGACTGGAAGGCTGCGGTCGACTTTGCAGTGGAAAAGACCGGAAAGCTGGATGTAGTCGTAAACAATGCAGGAATCAACATCCGCAAGCCTGTTGAAGAGATGACGATCGAAGAATGGTGCACGATGATGAAGGTCAATACCGGATCCGTTTTCCTCGGTACCAAATATGCGATTCCTGTAATGCGTAAACAGGGCGGCGGTTCCATTATCAATACTTCTTCTGTGTGCGGACTGATCGGCCACAAGTATACGCCGGAAGCTTACACCGCTTCCAAGGGTGCAGTAACCATGCTTACAAAGGCGATCGCTTCCCGTTACGGAAAAGACAATATCCGCTGCAATTCCATCCATCCAAGCACAGTGCATACGCCTCTGGTGGAAGTTCTTTTCAAGGATCCGGAGCGCAAGGCGGAACGGCTCGGTGAGGTGCCGCTCGGAAGACTTGCCTCTGCAGCTGATGTGGCGAACGCAGTGCTGTATCTTGCCAGTGAAGAAGCGAGCTTCATCAATGGTGTATCTCTTCCCGTTGACGGAGGCGTGACCTGCTATTGATCTTTGCTGCCTGAACAGTTCAATTATGGATCAATACACAGAAACCGGAGAAATACGATATTATGACAAATATGTTTTCACTTGAAGGCCATATCGCACTTGTTACGGGGAGTGCCCAGGGACTGGGCAACCGGATCGCCAGAGGTATGCTTGACGCCGGTGCAAAGGTGGTGCTGAGCGACATCAGTCAGGCTGCCCTTGACAAGGCGGTGGCTGAGCTAAAAGAAGAAGGGCATGATGCTGCAGCGTTTGCCTTTGACATTTCCAATGAGGAACAGGTGGAAAAGGCAGTTACGCAGATCGAAGAGCAGGTTGGCCCTATCGATATTCTTGTCAACAATGCGGGTATCCATAAAAGAGATCTCCTCATTAACATGCCGGTGGAGAACTGGAGAAAAGTGATCGATGTCAATCTGACAGGCGCGTTTATCACAGGACGGGCAGTGGCCAGAGGGATGATCAGCCGCAGATATGGCAAGATCATCAACATTTCATCGATCAATGCGATGATGGTCCGTCCGAACATCGGGAACTACTGTGCAGCCAAGGGCGGCATCGTGACTCTCACCAAATCCATGGCGACGGAATGGGGAGAGTATAATATTAATGTTAATGCCATCGGTCCGGGCTATTTCCTGACGGATCTTACCAAACCTCTTTCGGAGGATCCGGAATTTGACGCCTGGGTCAAGAGCGAGGTGCCGCTCCGCAGATGGGGAGATCCGAACAAGGATCTGGCCGGCGTTGCTGTGATGCTTGCATCGAACGCAGCCGATTATATCAGCGGACAGACCATCTATGTAGACGGAGGATGGGACGCCTGCCTGTAAGAAATGACTTTTCGGGAACCGTACCGGGATAAACCGGGAGGTACAAAGACAAAGAGACCGGGAGACAGGATGAATTCCCGTTGTTCCCGGTCTGCATACACAGCCTTCGGCAGGAAGGCAGGATGAAACGTTTTCGAATCGGATCTTTCCACATCGGATCTTTCCACATCGGATCTTTCATCTTTCCGAAACGGATCAGGTGAAATACTGATAGTTCTGTCGAATATGCTCCCGCATCAGATGCTCGGCTTTATGTGCATCCTTTTCCTTCATGGCATTCAGGATCTTTTCATGATACTCAAGGCCGGGAGCAAAGCGCATCTTTTCAATGACAGAATTCATGGACTCCGCCAGTACTGCCTGAAGGATCTGGTTGGTCTTGATGATGAGCGGGTTTCCGGTGATCTCGACGATCTCCATATGGAACTGAAGATCATATTTGGAAAAGCTCTCCCCATCTCCACCTGCGGCAGCCTGTTTCATTTTTTCAATCAGCTCCTCCAGCTGTTCGAGAGCTTCCGGCGTTGCGATCGGAGTTGCGATACGGATGCTTTCTGCATCAATGATCTCACGGAACTGAAAGACCTGCTGCTGGGTGGTGTCACCGATATACATAAGGGGGACAAGATCCTGCAGGCTGTCATCCGGACTGATCTTTCGGACAAAAGATCCGGAACCGGAACGGGTCTCGATCAGGCCAAGTGCCTTCATTTTTTGAAGAGCCTGGCGAATCGTCATACGGCTTACTCCGAAGGTCTCGGACAGCTCATTCTCGGAAGGAATTTTATCACCGGGCTTCCAGGTTCCTTCGATGAGCATGGATTGGAGCTGATCGAAGATCTCTTCAACCACATTAACTTTTTGAATCGGTGTTATCTGCATAATCTGCCTCATTTTGAAAAACCTGAATACTGACAGGTTTACTTCTTTCTTATTTTTATTTCATTCAATGATTTTACTTTGCCATTAGAATTATGTCAATGAAAGAAACCTTGTTGAAAGTGTATAAAATGATTGTTGAAGATTATGTAGGTTGCACAATTGACAATCATATGACGACATCATATAATGTAATCAACCTGTTATACAGCTTACAGCTTACAGATCTTGATCTGAGTCATATGACAGGGCAATGGAAGAACTAATTTGGATTGCTATGAACCACAGGAGGGATATTATCATGGCATACAGTAAAGAGCTGATTAAATCACTCGAGGAGAAGGGCCAGCTGCTCAGACGTGACTGCATCAAGTGCATCGGTGTCGGCGTGGCCGGACATGTAGGCGGAAGCTGCTCCAGCGCAGACCTGGTTGCGGCACTGTATTTCCACAAACTGAAACTGGATCCGAAGAACCCGGAATGGGAAGGAAGAGACTATTTCCTGCTTTCCAAAGGTCATGTAGCAATCCTGCAGTATTCTGCACTTGCTGAGAAAGGCTTTTTCCCGGTGGATGATCTTCCGCACTGCAAGGACATCGGTTTCTATCTTCAGGGACATCCGCATCTTGGAACCCCGGGTATCGAAGCCGGTACCGGTTCTCTGGGACAGGGACTTTCCCTCGGCCTTGGCATGGCGATCGGCCTGAAGCTCGATGAGAAGCCCAACCGTGTATATGTACTGGTTGGCGACGGCGAGATGAACGAAGGACAGATCTGGGAAGCTGCTATGGCAGCAGGTGCCAAGAAGATGAATAATCTGTGCGCGATCATCGACAACAATGGACTGCAGGCACAGGGCTTCATTAAAGACAGACTGAACTCCGAGCCGGTTGCTGATAAGTGGAAAGCTTTTGGCTGGAATGTGATCGAGATCGACGGACACAACATGGAGCAGATCCTTACCGCGCTTGATGATGCTGAGAAATGCACTGACAAGCCGACTGCGATCGTTGCACACACCGTAAAAGGCAAGGGCGTAAGCTTTGCTGAGAACAAGGCCGGTTATCATAACAAGGCTCTTACCCAGGAAGAATATGACCAGGCACTTGCGGAGCTTTCATAAGGAAGTACGGAGGAGGAAATCAAAATGGCTGAAAAAAATCAGAGAACAGCATATGGACAGACTCTTCTTGAGCTCTGCCGTGAGAATAAAGATATCGTAGTACTGGATGCTGACCTTGGCGGTTCCACCATGGGCAAGATGATCGAAGTAGAGCCCGGTATGGAAGAGCGTCACATTGAGATGGGTATTGCGGAAGCAAATATGCTTTCCACAGCCGGCGGACTTTCCAGAGTCGGTAAGATCCCGTTCGCAGCTTCCTTTGCAGTATTTGCTGCAGGCCGTGCATATGATCAGATCCGTCAGTCCATCGCGATCGGCAAGCTGAACGTAAAGATCTGCGGTTCTTCCGCAGGCTGCTCCGACTTCGGTGATGGCGCGACCCATCAGTCCATTGATGATATCGCTTATATGCGTGTGATCCCGAATATGTCCGTATTCGTTCCGGCTGATGCCAATGAGACCGTTGCGATCACAAAATACATGGCTTCTCATGAAGGCCCGATGTATATCCGTGTGAACCGCAATGCTTATGACAATGTTACTCCGGAAGGTGCTGAGTTCAAGCCCGGTGAGCCGGTCGTCCTGAAGGAAGGGACCGATGTTACCGTATTTGCATGCGGCGTTATGGTGCTGAAAGCTCTTGAAGCTGCAAAATCTCTGGAAGGCAAGATCTCCGTACGTGTAGTCAATGTTCCGTCCATCAAGCCGATGAACCGCGAAGCGATCGCAGCTCTGGCAAAAGATGTGAAGGGCGTTGTTACGGCAGAAGAACACAGCGTGATCGGCGGCCTTGGCGGCGCGATCGCGGAAGCACTTCGCCTGGAGCGTACTCCGATCGAATTCGTTGGCGTAGAAGACCGCTTCGGTGAGTCTGCTCACAATTATGACGATATCCTGAATTATCTTGGCCTTACCGCTGCTCATATTCAGGAAGCCGTTGAGAAGATCTACAATCTTTGATCTGTAACAGTTACGGAATATTTATAAATCGAAAGGTGTGATTATCATGAAAGTTGGATTTATCGGACTTGGTATTATGGGACGCCCGATGTGCAAAAACCTCCTGAAGGCCGGTTATGAAGTAACTGCATTCGATCCGTTTGCAAAAGCTGCTCTGGACGATGTGGTATCCTGCGGTGCGGTTCGCGGCGAGAGCAACGCTGACGTTGCCTCCAAGAGTGATGTTGTCATCACCATGGTTCCCAATTCTCCGCATGTAAGAGAAGCGATCTTTGGTGCCAACGGTGTTGCAGAAGGTGCAAAGCCCGGTCTGGATATCATCGACATGAGCTCCATCGCTCCCCTGCAGTCCAAGGACATTGCTGAAAAGTGCGCAGAAAAAGGCATTAACATGATGGACGCTCCGGTTTCCGGCGGAGAGCCCAAGGCGATCGACGGAACTCTTTCCATTATGTGCGGCGGCCCGAAGGCTATGTTTGATAAATATACCGAGCTCCTGAACGTTATGGGTGCTTCCGTGGTACATTGCGGCGACGTTAACGGCGCAGGCAATACCACAAAGCTGGCGAACCAGGTGATCGTAGCAGTGAACATCGCAGCATGCGCCGAGGCTTACGAGCTGGCGATCATGGCCGGCGTTGATCCTGAGAAGGTTTTCGCAGCTATTCGCGGCGGTCTTGCAGGATCCACCGTTATGGATGCAAAGGTTCCGATGATGCTGGATGGCAACTTCAAACCCGGCTTCCGTATCGATCTGCACATTAAAGATCTGAACAATGCTCTGGATACCGGTCATGGTGTAGGAACCCCGATGATCCTTACCAGTGCTGTACAGGAAATGATGCAGTGGCTGCACAACAACGGCTGCGGCAGCGATGACCACAGTGCAATTCTCAAATACTATGAGAAGATCACCGGCGTTGAGATGAGAAAGATCGAGAAATAATTGACAGATCTGATCATAACTGAACAGAAAATATGACATGGGAGTGCCCCGGATAATTGTCCGCGGCACTCCTTTTTTTATCTCATAGAAATCCGTGCGAATTTCCTGGTGTTTTTTGTGAGACAAAAAGCTTCTGGTAAGGCTTTTGTTGATACATTGACATTCATCACGATAAATTATATACTGATAATTAAATTATCACTTGATATTATACTGATTATTTGATCTTCACTTAAGGAGGAGAGACTGCTATGTCTGTACCGGACAGGAGTATTGATCCGCGGCTGCTGTCTGCAGCGAAACAAGAATTCCTGAATAAGGGTTTTGAAAAAGCGTCACTTGCAGAGATCTGCAAAGCGGCGGGGGTCACCACGGGTGCTCTTTACAAGCGATTTGACGGAAAAGAGGATCTGTTCTGTGCGCTTGTGTCGGATACGGTTCAGGATATGGTGGAATACGTTTCAGAAATAGGCAAAAAGGATCTGTCAGACTACAATGATCAGGAATTATATGATTCATTTTCTATGCTAGCTGAAACAAACAAAAAATGGCTTCGTTTTTTGTATGATCACAGAGAGGGATTTACGCTTCTGATTCGCTGTGCTTCAGGGACCCGGTATGAGAATTTTCATCAGGACTGGACCAGACAGATGAATACCATGGATTATAAATATTACCAGGAGGCAAAGCGGCGTGGACTTACAACGAAGGAAATACATCCGGAAGAAATGCATGTTCTGACTTATAGTGTCTGGGCTCTTTTCTATGAACCTTTCTTTCTTGGCTTCAATTGGGAAGAGCTGGAGAAGCATGCCGAGATCATTTCTCATTTTGTAGACTTGCAGAGTGCCCTGGGAATTAAAAAACCGGAATAATTTATTCGGCAATTTTTATTTTACTTCATTCAATAAGGAAGAAGCATTTATCAAACATATGACCGGTGAGGCAAATCTGGCCGGAGATGACTACAACAAGTCCGGAATGGCCTATGTGCTGAGCAAGAATTTTGTTGTGTGGTATGCCCAGAAATGCGCGCATGAATATGCTCAGAAGGGAATCCGTGTAGTCTCCGTCAGTCCCGGACTGATCGGAACGGGGATGGGAACACAGGAAGTCGAGAAGTCGGATTTCGCAAAGCAGATGATCGAGAGGACCTGCGAGCACAGAATGGGAAGACCGGAGGAGCTGGGCTTTGCCATTGCCACGATCGCGGATGAGAGAAACGGCTATCTGAGCGGTATCGACGTACTGATCGACGGCGGAGCCTCCACCGGAAAGAAAGTGAAAGGAAATAAGGGAGATTAAAAATACTGATCAAAGCTGCAGATAAATTTCAGGTGTGAAAGAAATATGAATTATAAGGAATTCATCGATCCGGAACTGAGGAAACAGGCGCACACATATCCGTTCAACCGGGGGGTCGTGGCGGCAGGAAATGTATATCAGCAGGCGGAGTGGCATCTCACGAAAGTTCCGAAAGATATAAAAGAAGAAACGATCGAAATAAAAGGCTTTCAGGGACTGCCGGTGAAGATCTCGGTTTTTTCACCGGCAGAATCCGGGAATGATATGCCTGCGCTTCTCTATGTGCACGGCGGAGCATTCGTTTATAAGGCGGCAGTCTATCAGAAAAAGCTTGCCCTGATCTACGCAAAAAAAGCAAATTGCAGGGTTTTTTTCCCGCACTTTCATCTGGCACCGAAGTATCGGTATCCGGCAGCGTATGTGGATGTTCTGTCTTTATTCAGGTATCTGGTCTCCAATGCCGGTGAGCTTGGAATCGATCCGGAACGGATCGGACTTGCGGGGGACAGTGCCGGTGCTTCTATCGCCGCGCTGGTATGTGACCGCTGGGAAGAA
>CACZZH010000111.1 GCA_902785635.1 uncultured Lachnospiraceae bacterium | reverse complement strand
ACGAAACGCTCTTACGTCGGAGCCTAAGACTGCGTAGGGTGCATATCTCGTCTGCGTTCCTGTCCTGACAATTTCGCTTTAAATAATCCCTGCCCCCGAGGCCGCCTGGACAAACTCATGATCTGCAGTGATGCGCGCCTGCGGAAAAACATATTTTATTGCCTTCCGTAGAGCCTGGTCATTTCCCTTATCTCCCGGGCAAGCTCCCCGGAGAGCATGGCCGGATCCACCCGCCATGTCCAGTTATTGCCGAATGTGGACGGATGATTGATCCGTGCCCGATTGTCAAGCGCCAGATAATCCTGCAGCGGAATGATGCACAGATCCGCCACGCAGGCATGCGCAGCCTTGATCATCTTGCGTACATATTCCTTCGGATCGTCACTCATCACATCGAAATAAGCCCTGACCTCCTGCTTTTCTTCCGGAAGGATGCTTTTCAGCCATCCTGCCAGCGTCTCATTGTCGTGAGTACCGGTATATACTACACAGTTTCGGTTATAGCTGTACGGGAGATACTCGAGCCTTCCGGTAGAATCTCTGGAGTCGAAGGCAAATTCCAGCACTTTCATATTCGGATATCCGGTATCCCGTACCAGTGCGCGTACCGTATCGGTCACATATCCCAGATCTTCTGCAATGATCTTCAGATCCGGAAACTGTTCATGCAGAGCAGAAAACAGTTTCATCCCCGGACCTTTCTGCCAGGTACCGTTTGCCGCTGTCGTCTCACCCGCGTCGATGGTGAAGCACTCATCAAATCCGCGGAAATGATCCAGACGGATCACATCATACAGTTCACGGCACTTTCCGATCCGGCGGATCCACCAGTCATATCCGTCCTTCGCATGGTTCTCCCATTCGTAAAGCGGATTTCCCCACAACTGTCCGTCTGCGGAGAAGCCGTCGGGCGGAACGCCGGCGATCTTCCGGATATTTCCTCTTTCATCGACCTGGAACAGGTCAGGATGCGCCCAGAAATCCGCGCTGTCATCCGACACATAGATCGGGATATCCCCAATGATCCGGATACCCTTGCTGCGCGCATATTCTCTCAGCTGTTTCCACTGAAGCATGAATTCATACTGGATAAATCGATAGAAACCGATCTCTTCAGCATATTTTTCCTTGCACTGTTCTATTGTCTCCGGGTCTCTCCGACGGATCGGTTCCTCCCAGGTGTGCAGGCTTGCGCCGCCATGAGCATTCTTGATGGCCATGAACATGGCATAGTCCGTTAACCAGTATTCATTCTGCGTGCAGAATTCCCTGTAGGAACTCTCCTCATAATGGCGGCTCCGCGAAAAAGCCCTGCGGAGCAGATCCGTACGGCTAAGATACTGTTTTCCGTAATCGATACGGCTTCCGATCCCCGGCACGGTCTCATCAGCCAGATCCGCCGCATCACACTCCTCCCGGGTCAGCAATCCCTTCCCGATCAGGGCTTCCAAATCTATAAAATATGGATTTCCGGCAAAAGTCGAGAACGCCTGATACGGCGAATCTCCGTATCCGGTCGGACCGATGGGCAGAATCTGCCAGCAGCTCTGTCCGGCTTCTTCCAGAAAATCAATAAATCTGCGGGCATTTTCTGAAAAACATCCGATCCCGTATTTCCCCGGAAGGCTGAAAATGGGAAATAGTATTCCGCTCCTTCTCATTTTATCTGATCTCCTCCTGTCTGCAGTAATATATGGAAAAACGGAAAGCACACCTCCCCGGGAAGTGTGCCTCCTGTTTTGTGACAAACGGCAAAGAAAAAATACTTTGAAGTTTGCTGTGCACGTTGCCTGTAATTATTTCACTGCACCTTCTACCATACCGGTCATGATCTGTTTCTGTCCGAACATAAAGATTACGATCATCGGTACGATCGCCAGAAGGGCTGCAGTCAGGATCAGATCCCACTGTTTTACATAAGAACCTACGAATGCCTGTACAGCTACCGGAAGGGTCTTTACCTTGCCGTTCTGGCCGAGCATCAGGGACGGCAGCAGATAGTCATTCCAGATCCACATGCCGTTGAGGATCGTGACGGTCGTGATGACCGGCTTAAGCAGCGGGAAGATGATCCGGAAGAATGTTCCTTCCGGTGAGCATCCGTCAATACCGGCTGCTTCTTCCAGTTCATAGGGGATGCCCTTGATGAAACCGGTAAGAATGAATACCGTCATAGCGCCGCCGAAACCGCAGTATGCGAATACGATACCGGGAATGGATTGCAACATGCTGATTCCGACGAATTTTCCTACATCACGGAAAGTGGAGATCAGCGGAAGCATGACCACCTGGAACGGGATGATCATGGATGCAATAAAGATCATATAGATGGCGGTTGCCCATTTTTTCTTATTATTCCGGCTGATGACCCATGCAGCCATTCCGCCCAGAACTGCCAGCAGCACCAGTGAGATCACCGTGATCACAACGGAGGTAAGCAGTGCATACCAGAAGTTAAAGTTGGAGTTGTTGACAACTTTCCCAAGGTTCTCTACAAACTGATGGAAAGAAGCACCTGCAATACTTACAGGGCTTTCCACAATACTGGTCTGTGCCTTAAAGGAGTTCATTACGACCAGGTAGAAGGGGAAAAGCACATACAGCGCGATCAGTACGCCAACTGCGAAGAGGATCCATTTTTTGATCTTTGTCTCTTTGCTCATTACATTTCCACCTCCTTCTTATTGGATATACGCACCTGGATCAGAGATACACAGGCAAGAATAATGAAGAACAGAACGGCTTTTGCCTGTCCGAGAGCATAGCTGTTCTTTGCGATCGCAGTATTGTAAATGTTCAATGCGAGCATCTGGGTACCATTGGACAGGTAATTGCCCATAAAGTTCGGTACAGATCCGGCACCGTTTGTCAAAGCCATGTTCACATCGAACTGCTTGAATGCAGAAGTCAGTGTCAGGAAAGTACAGATCGTGATCGTGGAAGCGATCATCGGAATCTTAATGTTGAACAGTGTCTGAATACCGTTCGCTCCGTCAATGGAAGCTGCTTCCAGCACATCCCCCGGTACCTGTGTGAGACCGGTGATGTAGATCAGCATGATATAACCGGCGTACTGCCAGATGTATACGATGATGATCGCGACCATGGCCATCTTCGTCTGGGACAGCCATGATGTCTTGGTGATGGAGATCAGAACGTTGCTGAATACGAACTGCCAGATATAACCGAGCACGATA
Organism: uncultured Lachnospiraceae bacterium; assembly: GCA_902785635.1. Taxonomy (GTDB): domain Bacteria; phylum Bacillota; class Clostridia; order Lachnospirales; family Lachnospiraceae; genus Merdiplasma. The sequence goes on along the minus strand of CACZZH010000111.1, from coordinate 6,130 downwards.
CCGCCGATCAGGTTGGGCAGGAAATATGCCGTCCGGAAGAACCCGATGCCTTTGATCGTGGAGGTGCACAGCAGTGCAAGCAGGAATGCGATCAGATTGACCAGGATCATGTTGAAGATCACGAACAGGAATGTGATCAGGACTGACCAGATAAATGCAGGATCCTTAAACATGGATGTATAATTGGACAATCCCACAAACTGCGTGAACCGGATACCGGTCCAGTCCGTGAACGAGTATCCTATACCAAGTACCAGAGGAATGATCACGGTAACTGCAAAAGTAAACAGCAGCGGAAACAGAAAGATGAAATAAATGATCTTTCTGTGATGCTTCTTTGTCGGAATCATATACAGTCCGATAAAGAAGAGGACTATTCCTAATATCAGCAACTCTCCACGAAACGCGAAGCTGCTTCCGGTAATATCGAGACCAAGAGCAGCAATCGTCATCACGATTCCTGCTGCCAGCAGAATAAACGAAAGGCCTTTGCTGCCCTGTTCATTCGTTCCCATATGCAAACTCCCTCCTGTAGATATTGACAAGCACAAAAAGTCTTATTGAATTTCTGCGGATACTGTAAAAACGGGCGGCGGCCGAAGCCACCGCCCGCAATGACCATACAGAAATGACTGTTTTCAAAACTTCACAGAAATCGGTGTCAGATCACAAAGATCTGTCCGTTCGCAGATCAGCCTGCATAGTACTGAGCGCAAACCTGAGTCATAGCCTGTACAAAGCCTGCAACATCCATGTTGCCTGCTGCGAAATCCTGGAATACAACGCCCAGAGCATTCTGTGCAAGGCCTTCTTTGTTGTTCAGCCAATGCCATGCGGAAGTCTTGCCGGCTGCGGTGTACTCGGAGATGGTCTCAGCAAACGGATCAGATGCAACATACTTGCAGGAAGCGAACGGGCTGATGAAGCCTGCCTGCTCAACCAGGATCTGCTGACCTTTGTCCTCGGAGCACCACTGCAGGAATGCCTTTGCTTCTTCTGCATTGTCATTGTTGAATACTGCCCACCAGGAAGGAGAATTGGTCATGATCGTGTCGATGCCGTCTACGAATGCATAAGGAGCCATACCAACCTTGAAGTTGCCGGCTGCTGCATAAGCATCTGCATCATCAGCAGTCATGGTAGCACCGATCCAGGAACCCTGGGTAACGAATGCATATTTGCCGGAAGCAAAGTTCAGGATCTGCTGATCATAGGTACCGGAAACCAGCAGAGCCGGATCAGAGTACTGATTGAACAGAGCGATCATCTCCGCAAACTTGGTGAAACGCTCTTCATCCAGCTTTCCGCCGTCGCTGAGCATATCGAAATACGTCGTGTCGTCACGGGCAAGACCGCCATCCTCATAAACGCCGAAGATGTGGTTGCCGGTGGACCAGTAAAGGTTCACAGCTTCTGCGCAGTATCCGATGACTGCGGTAAGGCCAAGATCCTCTTTCTGAGCATCGATCTTCTCAAAAGCTTCCTGCAGGGCTGCCGGAGTGGTAAGCGCAGCGGGATCAACGCCGGCTTTCTCAAGGATATCTGCATTGTAAGCAAGGCCGATCGCCTCGGTGGTATACGGGAATCCTACTACAGCGCCATTGCCATCGATATACTCGGCTTCGGTATCATCTACCCATGCTTCTCCACTCATGTCGACCAGCAGTCCGTCCCAGTTTGCGAAATCGGTAGCGCCGCCGTTTACGAAGATATCCGGCATATTGTCTGCCTGATAATAGCCTTTCAGGGTACCCTGGATATCAATGCCGCCGCCCATGGACTCGATCTCAACATGAACGCCTGTCTCTTCTTCATAAGCTGCTGCCAGATCCTTCAGCATTGCATCCACTTCGATCTTGCCATTAACAAGACGAAGATCAGCCATAGCTGTCATGGACATACCTGCTGCAAGTGCGCCTGCAAGCAATACGAGTGCCTGTTTCTTCATAAAAGTCTCCTCCTTACTCATTGTGTGCAAAACTACGAAACCATTACTATTTTTCCGTTCCTTTTGCGCATAAGTTTACGATAAGATTTTACCACGCTTCAAAAAATATACAAGTCTTTTTTTGGAAAAATAAAGAAAAAGCTGCATTTTAACAAATGCAGCTATGTAATCTTTTTCTTTATTCGTGATTCTGTTCAGCATTTCAGGATGCTTCGCAGAGCATTTCCTCTTTTTACAAGTTTTTTACGCTCTCACGCTCAACGATTCTCGTATCGAGTGTGATCTGCCGACTTGGCGGTTCTTTGCCCTGCAGCATGCCGATCAGCACCTGCGCAGCCAGCTTTCCTTTCTGTTCAGGATCCTGATGTACGCTTGTCAATGCCGGCCGGTATACTCTCCCATACAGATTGTCGTCAAATCCCATCACGGAAACATCTTCCGGTACGCGGATTCCGTTGTCATGCAGCTTACTCATCAGCATTACGGCAAACAGGTCGGAAGCACAGAATACGGCAGTATGCCTGCCGATCCGGGTGCAGATTCTGTCCATGCTCCGTTCTACTTCGTCCTTCTCTGTCCGGAGCATCAGAAAGCTGCGGTCGCTGTACTCTATACCCGCTTCCTTCAGTGCACGGCGGTATCCCCGGAAACGCTGAAGATCCACACCCTCTTTATTGTCAGAGAGGAAAGCGATCTTCCTGTGTCCACGGCCGATCAGATACTTCACCGCTTCATAAGCCCCATTTTCGTCATCAAGTCCGATGTTCACAAAACCCGGAGCATCTGTCTTACTGTACGTATCGATACAGACGATCGGTCTGTGCACTTTTTCACTCACCCGGACACCATCATCATCCAGCATGCAGTACAGAATCAGCCCGTCCACATTCCAGGTTGACGCATGTCCGATGATCTCCGCAATATCATCTGACATGTAAAGCATCATATAATAACCGGCTTTGCGCACTTCCTTCTCGATGCCCACCAGCATCTCGGATACAAACGGATCCATCAGCAGATCCATATACCGGTCCTCCCGGGTCTTCAGAACCAGTCCGATGATCTTTGACTGGTTCTGCGCAAGATTACGTGCACTAATATTGGGAACGTATTCCACCTCGTCCAGATACCGGCGGACTTTCTCGATGGTCTCCGGAGAGACTTCCTTGATCTTTCCGTGTATGACATTGGAAACCGTGGTGGTACTCAGCCCGAGCTGCCTTGATATCTCTTTGATGGTGATCATAAAAAACCTTATTCCTCAAAGTTTTCCTTGAGTTTGTCAAAAAAGCCCTTTTTCTTTCCCTTTTCCCCGGCCTTTGATCTGGAGCCGGAAGCACTTTCAGAATTTTCAGGACTCTGCCCCAGTGTATTGCCGGTAACGGCATCATACTCCCGCAGTGCCCTCTTCGCCTCTTCACTGAGCTTTGTCGGGACCTGCACATTCAGGGTAAGATAATGATCTCCGCGGATTCCCCTGTTTCTCAGGGAGGGCATGCCCTTCCCCTTCAGGCGTACTCTGGTACCTGGCTGGGTTCCGGGTTTCACCGAATAGATCACTTCCCCGTCTACCGTACGTACCCGGATATCTCCTCCGAGCGCAGCCTGGGCAAAACTGATGTTCGCCATGGAATAGATGTCCATATCCTGACGGGCAAATCCTGCATCCGGCGCTACATTCACCTCTACCAGAAGGTCCCCTCTGGGGCCGCCGTTTGTGCCGGGCTCACCCTGACCGCGCAGGCGCACCACCTGGCCGTCATCGATTCCGGCCGGAATAGACACAGAGATCTTCTTTCTGGATGTCGTATACCCTGTACCGGAACACTGCGGACACTTATTGCGGATGATCTTGCCGGTGCCCTTGCAGTCCGGGCACGCCTGCTCACTCTGCATCATGCCGAACAGAGACTGCTGTGTGAATACCACCCGGCCTCTGCCGCCGCACTTGGAACAGGTCTCAGGAGATGTGCCGGGCCTTGCGCCGGTGCCGTGACAGTTCGCGCACTCATCCTTCTGGTTAATGCTGATCTCCTTCTCACAGCCGGTGAATGCCTCCGCAAAAGTAATTCGTACACCCGTACGCACATTCGCGCCCTGCATAGGACCATTGTAGCTGCGTCTGGACCGTCCGCCGCCAAACAGATCGCCGAAGAGATCTCCGAAGATATCACCCATATCCATGCCGCTGAAGTCAAATCCTCCGGCACCTCCGGTTCCGTCAAAAGCGGCGTGTCCGAACTGGTCATATTGTCTGCGCTTATCCGGATCACTCAGCACGGCATAGGCTTCCGAAGCTTCCTTGAATTTCTGCTCCGCCTCCTTGTCTCCGGGATGCATATCCGGATGATATTTCTTTGCCAGTGCACGGTAAGCCTTTTTCAACTCCGCCTCGTCAGCAGTTTTGGAAACTCCCAGCACCTCATAATAATCTCTTTTTTCTTCTGCCATCCTATTCCTCACGCAACGATCCCCTGACAGACCGTTCGGATCTGCCAGGGGTCATTCTCTATTCTGTGCTTACAGCAACCGCCAAAAGTATTATCTTATTCCATCAACTGAATTATACTTCGCGGAAATCTCCGTCTACCACATCATCGTCCGGTGCGGATCCGGCATTTCCGTTCCCGCCTGCTGCCTGGTTCGGATCAAATCCCGCGCCGGCACCTGCTCCGGCTGCCTGGGACTGCTCATAGACCTTCTGGAACAGCTGCTGTGCGCTGGCCATCAGCTTTTCTTTTCCGGCCTTCAGGTCTGTTACCTGGGTATCGGTGATCTCATCACCGCACTGTGCCAGGATATTTTTCAGAGCTGCAATGTCTGCTTCCACCGCTGCCTTGTCGGACGCGCTCAGCTTGTCACCGACTTCGTTCAGTGACTGCTCCGTCTGAACGACCAGAGAGTCGCACTCGTTCTTTGTGTCGATTCCTTCTTTGCGCTTCTTGTCCTGCGCTTCATATGCAGCAGCTTCCTTAACGGCCTTCTCAATGTCTTCCTCAGACATGTTGGAACCGGAAGTGATGGTGATGTGCTGCTCCTTGCCCGTGCCCAGATCCTTTGCGGATACATTTACGATGCCGTTCGCGTCGATATCGAAAGTGACCTCGATCTGCGGAACACCTCTTCTTGCGGGCGGGATCCCATCCAGACGGAACTGGCCGAGGGTCTTGTTGTCTCTTGCGAACTGACGCTCACCCTGGACCACGTGGATGTCAACTGCGGACTGGTTGTCCTCCGCGGTGGAGAACACCTGGCTCTTCTTGGTCGGGATGGTGGTGTTGCGCTCGATCAGCTTGGTCGCGATGCCGCCCAGGGTCTCGATGGAAAGGGACAGCGGGGTGACATCCAGAAGAAGGACGTCGCCGGCGCCTGCATCGCCCGCAAGCTTGCCGCCCTGGATGGAAGCGCCGATGGCGACGCACTCATCCGGGTTCAGGGTCTTGGACGGTTCGTGAGCGGTCATCTGCTTGACCTTCTCCTGCGCGTTGATCATACGGGTGGATCCGCCCACCAGCAGGACCTTCGCCAGGTCTGCGTTGGTGACGCCTGCGTCTCTCATGGCGTTCTGGACCGGGATCGCGGTACGCTCGATCAGGTCTGCAGTCAGCTCGTCGAACTTTGCGCGGCTCAGGTTCATGTCAAGATGCTGCGGGCCTGCGCTGGTAGCGGTGATGAATGGCAGGTTGATGTTCGTGGTGGTTGCCACGGACAGTTCCTTCTTCGCCTTCTCTGCTGCTTCCTTCAGTCTCTGCAGAGCCATCTTGTCGTTGGAAAGATCCACGCCGACCTGCTTTTTGAACTCGTCGATCATCCACTGGGTGATCTTGTTGTCGAAGTCGTCGCCGCCCAGGTGGGTGTCGCCGTTGGTGGCCAGAACCTCGATGACGCCGTCGCCGATCTCGATGATGGAGACATCGAAGGTGCCGCCGCCGAGGTCATAGACCATGATCTTCTGCTCTTTCTCATTGTCGAGGCCGTAAGCCAGTGCCGCAGCCGTCGGCTCGTTGATGATCCTCTTGACTTCCAGACCCGCGATCTTGCCTGCGTCCTTGGTTGCCTGACGCTGGGCGTCGTTGAAGTATGCCGGGACGGTGATGACCGCCTCGGTGACCTTCTCGCCGAGGTATGCTTCCGCGTCCGCCTTCAGCTTCTGAAGGATCATAGCGGAGATCTCCTGCGGGG
>CACZZH010000110.1 GCA_902785635.1 uncultured Lachnospiraceae bacterium | reverse complement strand
TGCCAGCCATCACACCATTTCAATGAGGGGGAACTCATCTCCGAAGATGGCCTTCAGCAGCCGTTCCTCCGGGGTGAAGCGCGGGATGTAGTGCTTGATGGGGATACCCCACTTCTCGGCCTGCTTGATCTCCTTCTCCATGCCCTCGCTGATGTGGCGACCGACGATCCAGAGTTCCTCGCACTCGCTCAGGCCGACCATGCCGAGCAGCATCCCGATCTCCCGCTCGTCCTCCACGTTGTCGTCGAGGAACTCCGGGTAGTAGAGGTGCGGGCACAGCGGGCTGTAGCCGTTGGCCACAGCGTACCGGCAGGCGTAACGCGCCAGAATCTTGTGCTTCTTGATGCTCTTGGCCTGGGCTTCGACCGTCTCGCCGACAGGGCGGAACGGGCTGCAGATGTAAACCTTTCTGATTTTCTTCATTGTGATCTCCTTCTCTGCGGGATACAGGCCGCAGTCCTTTGTTTGTGTGTGCGCCTTGGTGGGCTTGGATTCCGGCTTAACTGGAGGCTTTCCCATCGGGGGGATGCCAGCGATGGCCGCCATCGGTCTCGTGTAGGTTGCTGTGTTCATTGGCTTCTCCTTTCGACACCCTGTTCTGCTCTGGCACTTATATAGCATCCCTGTGAACGATCACGGCTTCTACCCAATTCTTGTACTTTTGGGCCTTCTCTGCGAAAACCCGCATATATCCGTCCGGATTATCGTCATAGAAATGCCGTCCATACTCGCGTTCGACCTCATCGCGGATGTAGAGCCTAAGCTTCTCACCCCTCATGTACGGGATTCCCTTTTCCTCGAAAATTGTCGTATCGAGCACCTTTCCGATTTCTACATAATTTGGCATCAGATAGATGGTATCAAGGTATTTTGAATAGTTAGTCCTGTCCCTGATGAATACAACCGGCAGTTCTGGGTTCGCGGCCAATGCCTTCTGGATCTCCTTCTGGATTTCCTGCAGGACTTCCGTTGGAACTCTACTGATCATTTCATTAGCCTTCTTTCTTATGAGGTAGTTTTAGATTAAGCGTTGGTTCCTGCCAAACTCGGTGCCCGAGTAGCCGTGTTTACCCTTTCCGTGCTGCTCGCCCGCTCCCGGCGGATGATATTCTTGACTGCCAGATACGGCGTCGGGTCCTTGATCCCGCAGAAGTCAACCAGGTCGAGCTTTTCTTCCCGGCACCGCTGCGCACGGCTGACCCGCTCCGCTTCCATCTGAGCCGCTTCTTTCTTGAGCCGCTCCTCTTTGCTCATACCGCAGTAGAGGTGCGCCCGCTGTTTAACTCTGTTCTTTGCCATGATCCGCTCCTTTTTAATAGCTGCCTGACACAGCCGTCCCGCCGCTCCTCACAAACACAGAGATTCCCTCTGTACCCACCCTTGGGAGGGCAGACCGCCGACATCTGGAAACCAGGCAACGACGGGACACCTTGTCAGGTCTGAAATTGTCAAAGGTCTTGGGCTTATAGCGCCACCCTTGTTATTCTTTCGCCCCGCTCCAACCGCTCGATCCTGCGGAGGGCTTCGTAGGCTGTGGGATCGTGGTAGCCTCCGGAGTTGAGCCAGGGCTTATCGGTAGCACTCTGGCCGGTCCGCTGGGCTGTGTACTTCATTCTGCGGTTCTCCCGCTGCATGACTCTGCTCATCGTCGTGGTCTCCTTTCCGGGGAGCTTTGTTTGTCCCCTCACTTCTATAGGCCGCGGTTTTTGGTCGAATCCGAAGTACCCTGAAATATTTTTTCGGTTCGTTTTCAATCGCCATCATCCGGTACTTCTATAGGCCGCGGAAAAACACAGAATCCGAAGTCTCACCGAAAAAAACTTTTCAGCTTGGAGTTCTGTGCCAGTTCAGCTTTGATCTTCTTTACCAGCTGACCGACCCTAACATCACTAATTCCAATGATCTGTCCCGCTTTGTTCTTGGACATATCCTCCAAGAACACAAGCCGATAGACCTGCTGCCACTGTTTGGGCATTCCGAACACGATCTCCCGCATCACTGTTACTGCGTCATCCGGCTTTTCGTCAGAGATAGAAAGCTCTGATTCCAACCTGCTGCACTCACCCAGCTCGTTGCCGTCTGCGTCACTTTGCGCGTCAATAGATTCACACTGACGGAAGCGTCCAGGAATCTCATCAGCCTTCGGGTCGCGGCCATACTGTTCACGGAAACGGCAGACGAAATCTGCCTTCCATTTGTCATAGACAGGTTGATACCACTCGGGATGATGGTTTTCCTTAATGTTCACCCGGACTTCCGCGTCATCCAGCCTGTGCATAAACAGGATTGCTTCTTCCGTCACCCCATCCTTTCCCGGCTTGTACTCTGTCACGAACGATCCGTTATCGTCGTAGAGCTTGTATGTAGTTCTCTTGCTTGTCGGGGTCTTGTAAGTCTTCATTATCGTTGTCCTTTCCGGCTCATTGGCCTTTGGTGGCCTGGGCTGGACAGGACAACGGACAGAGGGAGGGCATTAGCTCCGGTTCCCGGCTCTCACCCTCAGTTGCGCAGACAAAAAAGTGCGCACAAGACCAAGGGTCCTCCAAATACGGGCTTTCCTACTTTGTGACTGTGTAATAGTCAAGAACCCGATATTCAGAGCATCCGATGTCCTGTGCGCACAGGCTCGATGTTCAGTTGTCGCCCCGCCGTCGCGGGAGCCCAGTGTAAAGCCGTGGGCCTGCTGGGTATCCAGTTGGCTTGTCCACTGGCCTTCCAGCCAGCCTTTCCTTCACCTCCTCTTTCTTTGGGGTTTGTCCATGTGTATACCGCAAGGGGGGTCTGTCCTCCGCGGGGTCTTCCCACAGTGACCGTGTTAGCCGGGGCTTTCACCCGATTCCACGCTGCACGGGATTGTCCACCCTCCCGCGCTGCCAAAATGTGACTACATATTTAATATGTGCGATAGGTTTGTGTGTTATGGACTAAGCGGTCGAATAGTACGGGATCAGGTCGTATACACGGCAAACCTGGCTCATCTCAGTTCGCTTGCTATCCTAACCGCAGTATGACATGAAACCTGTTGTTTGCAGAGGGACGGAGCGTAACCGTTTTAGGGCCGAAACCGTGGGTTTGAGGGGCGTTTTTGAGGGGTAAAAACCCGAAACCCCTTGTGCCGCAAGGCTTTCAGCCCGGTGACGATTCGTCACCGACCCCCTGAAATTCCTTCGGTTTCACGGGTCCGAAAAGGACATCGGGTAGGCTCTGATGGGCTCTTGGCCCCCTGCCCGGTGACGATCCGTCACCGACCCCCAGCGACTTACTCTTGATTCCGCAGCTCAGGGAGTCACGAGGTTGCCTCCGATGGGCTCTTGGCCCCTTGCCCGGTGACGATTCGTCACCGACCCCCAGCTGGTACGACTTGCGGGATTTTACCCAAGAACGCAAAAAAGCCGGGACAATCAGCATCCGTGGATATACTGATCCTGTGAAAATCACAGTTCAGTATTCTTTTCCACAAATGTTGACTGTCCCGGCTTATCTCGTGTAGTAGGCACCCAGCGGCACCATCGGATAGCTCAAGTGAACAGGATTCCTCTTTCCCCGAGGTGGGGTTTCCCGGCGTTACCCGCTATCGTTCTTAGCCACCGTTTTCAGTGGGATGCAGGGCTTACGCTTTGCGATGGGATCTTTGTGGGCGACCCTTCTATCGCCCGGAATTACCCGCTACCGTTCTCAGCCACCGTTTTCAGTGGGGTGCAGGGCTTATTCCTGTATTATGATGTTTCTATCAACCAGCTTTTCCAGCAGGTGGGATGATGACACACTGGTAACCCGGACCGTAGAGTTGCTCAACGAATTCACCAGCAGAGAGTGTGTCTTTATTTTGCTCGGGGCCGACCAACGCTACCGGCTCAGGCCCTCGCAATACCCGCTTCCCAAATCTGACCTGCTTATGCTTGGTCAGAATATCGTTTGACTCCTTTTTTCTACTCACTCGCTATCCTCCTCTGTCATCTCATCCCCAAGCATGACTTGGCGCGGGGATCTGCCATATCCCATCGGGAGATGCTCATAATCTGTTCCGGGTCTCCGGTCACGCTCATTTCGGAATATGCTCACGTAGTCCCTCTTCATTGGACAATTCATCCACTCCTCCTTAAGAATAACTCGATCACTTAGGTCAAGCAGGATTGTGCTCATAGCATTATTAAGCCGCGCTGTTTTCGTGTATTCTCTGAAAGCATCGTATAAATAGGGGTCTGTGAATACCCAAGAATACTTCATCCCTGCCAGTCTCTCTGGCTGCCACGCATCGACAAGGAAAACCTCATTCCTCATTTGCATCATACGACGAATTGTCATCCTCGCATTTAGCTCAGGCGGTCGGTCAAGTGCATAGGAAGCAGTCTGTGCTGGACCCGTATATATAAGGAACATCCATTCAGACAAATCATGCAGCTCCGGAAGGATAAGACCAAGATCATACCGAACTGAAAGGTCTCCGCGTTTCTTATCTGTTTTTTCATCCATAAGGGATGTACGCCCAACCATACTGTGTGGTATATCAGCTTTTACAGCGTAGCCTCTACGGAATAGTTCATTTATGATGACTTGCTGAGCCACCTCCATGTTTGCCTCAGCTATGCGTCTAGACTCTATTCCATGCGCTCTCATATTTCGTTCCTCGACAGTGACCATTCCGTTAGCCCTGTAGAGGTCTTCCATCGTCACATCGCATCCCTGCGCCCTGTTCTCAAAAATGGCAGTGAGAGTATCCTCTGACAGTGGCTTGGTGATATTACCTTTATTAATCCGGGAGAGCATCGACGCGCTCAGGCCCGTTGCTTCTCCCATCTGAGCCATTGTCCTATCGGGCCCCTTGCACTCGCCAAGCAGCCGTGCCAGTGCGTTTTTGTCCGGCTCTGTAAATTGGACATATTGTTTTTTCTCTTCCATGGTGAGCCTCCTAAGTTCTACAGCCAGAAAATCCGATTTCATTACCTTGCAATCGCATTCTATCACACTGATTTCAAGTTGTCAAGTGATTCTTGCAAGTTCTCGCAAATTTATTTTTGTCCAGTGAAATCGTCTGTCGTTTCATTGATTACCGCCATTCTGCTCTTAACCCCATGATGCATAAATATCGGAGATGAACTTAACCATCGGGTGAGCGATCAGGAAGAGCTCCAGTTTTTCCCTTTCCTTTACGTCCATTTCAAAACTTACAAGGTCCTCGTCCTTTCGACTCAAACTCACATGGAACACCTTGGGATCTTTCCGACTCTGATCGAAGGTAGCAACGGCTGGTCTTCGAAATTGCTCGTACTGTTCGGGGACATCTGTAAGGTCATCCTTCCATTCATACTGGCCGAAGCTGTATCCCCTTCCTGGAAGCGCAGTAAGTTCTGGGATTCTCCACTCATTGCCGTATTTCTTTGCCGTGCGGATTTTGCCTCTCCTAATCCACTGTCGTATCGTACCCTGCTCGACATTGTATAGCTTGGCATAATCATCTACCGTCAGCAGTTTACAGGGAATACGAATCAGTTCAAAAAATGAATCTACATCGGTAAAGCCAGCACGACCCTCTTTATCAAAATCCACACTGCTGAAGTGTTGAAGTTCCAATGCAGCTCCCTCACTGCCGATGGTATATGAATATGCCCACCAGTCCTCCAGTTCTTTGAAAAGGCATGTATCTTCTATCTTGGCAATCAGTTTTTCAAACAGCGTGTCTAACACAGCGTAGTAGGCGGCTGGGAGTCTCGTATCTTTCTTGGCCTCCTCCGCTGTGTGCTTACGCGCATACATGATCTCTCCCAGCAGGTTTTCCTTGTCACGGATGAAACTCTCCTTAAACCACTCCAGCTTTTGCTCATCGGTTATCTCTTCGTCTTCAGGCGCATAGCCTTCCGACCAATCGTATTCACTGTAGGCCATGAAAAAGCCTCCCCTCTTTTTGTATTGTTGCAGTACGATTGTATTGTATCATGTGCATATCAGATTGTCAATAGCTTTTGTATTGTCGTAATACATTTTTAACTTTGGGCACGAGCAAACAAAAAACCGCCAGATGGATCACCCCACCCAGCGGTTCTCATGTGGTCTTACCCTATGTTACTCCTGTCCTCTATTTTCACGCCATTCTCGTCATAGCCATCCACAAGATTGGTCAGCGGATTGACGCCCATCTCAACGAGCCTGCGGTTCACCACCGGGACCGGCAGCATGTACCACTCCTTGAGTGCGTACCGGTTCAGGCGCATCTCATCCTCGACACATATAACGCCACCTCTGATTATCCTTGGGTGCGCTACCGGACTTTTGAAACGCGTTCAGGATCGCCTTCTTATCCTCTTCAGCCTTCTTTTCCGCAGCGGCGGCGACCGCAGCTTCCTTCTCTTTTACAAGCGCCTTCAGCTCGGCCTTGCGGCTCTTCAGCTGTGCCCCCAGTTCCTCGATCTCAGCTTCTGCGGCTGCGATCTTCTGCTCTATTTCTTCTACAGTGATGGTAAGGATAGCTGCTGTAGCTTTCTTATTCTTGCTCCCTTTCGGACGCGGCATGGAAAATACTCCTTTTTGTTCTCGGTTTCATTCAACTGGGAACAGCTGTACCAATGATTTGTGTACATATCATGTGATTGTCTGGTTTTCAAGATTGCGTATGTTGATTTTGCGCGTGTTGATTTTCGATTTGTTAATCTAATTTTCCGTGTTGTTCTAATCAATATATGAACTGTCTTAGCAAATTACTCCAAATCGAATAAACATTGAATACAAATAGCTTGCGCCGAAAACATCCATCTTTTTGGGTCCCGTGACACATCCTTCTCTTTCCTGAACTTCTACTGCTTTTCTATATGCCAGCTCGACTGTCGCTCTCGTGACAGTTTTTTCTTTTGTCGAGAATTTGATTTCGCCAGTTGGCTCACCATTAGCCCCACGCCTTATCACATAGCTGAACTTTACACCTGGCCTGTTTCCGCGTCCACTCGTTTGGAAGGCGTATCCTTCAAAGGCCAGTATCGCCGCCCACAGTTTTTCTATTTCGTCGGGCTTCCCTCTATGCGACACCAGATCATCACATACTTTTATTCTTTTCCTAAAAAGCTTGTGGCGATCAGCATTAACAGTCGTTTCATCCAGATTGAAGGCGAGACCCTGATACGGGATATAGCTGTACACGCTTGCTTTTCCCAGCCCCAACTCGTCCATAATCTGTTTTATGCTCTCTCCCTGAGAAAACCTTCTTTGAATGTCTCTGCTTAAATGCGTTGAAAACATGCCCGCTGTAATAAGCAGTTTTCGCGCACGCAGGATTGAGGTATCTAATTCCGTTGCTACATATCTGAGGGTAGGCGCATTCAACTGGTAAAGGCATAGAGAAGATTGATATCCTGCGCAAGTTGTATGACGGCTCTAACTTTTCAATCGTTATTTGCGGTACGCCTTATCTTCACAAATGCATATACGCTGACAGCAAATTCGATCTGTTTGACTCAATTATCAGCCGCTTGGACGAACACGAGATGCATGGAATGAGACGTCAGGACGCTGGCGAATATATCCGTATGGTCGCTTATAAGGAAAACTTGAAGTTTACCTATCCCGCGGAGCAGGCGCTGATCACGACTGCACTCAACAAGTCCATCGGCGGCATAAATGCTTTTACAACTATTATCGGCAGATGCATAACCCTCGCCCGTGTTCATTTCTTCACAGCACCGGGCAGAAGTCTCCCTGACAATGCCGAGTGTATCCGTTATGAGGTTCCTGATGAGGCTTCATATCCTGGGAGTAAGCTTATCATCACGCTTCCTGCAACACCGGAACCCGTCTTAATTGATGAGCAGATGGTCAGCCAGATGATGGCGGAGTATAAATCTCATTTCCCGGAGATGCCCACACCCGGAAGGAAGAAAAAAGCGATATCCTGACGAACGCTTCTTAAAAAGAAGAGCCCATATAATGCTGCGTCATAAACAACCTGAAAGAAGGTACTGCAATGGATAACAAGCAAATCGGCCAACGAATTCGCATGTATAGAAACAAAAAGGGGTGGAGCATGGAGGAGCTCTCATTTCGGGCCAACATTTCTCGAAACACTATCGGAAGAATGGGGCGAGGAGAATATACACCCCAACTTGATACCCTCTATGCCATAGAAAAAGCACTTGGTATCCCTGAAAACACGCTGCTTTCACCACCCACTCCTCCTGGGCAAAAGGTTTTAAGCCTGCATGAATTCGAGTTTGACATGCAGAGCGCCGACCTCTCGCCAGACGCAAGCTTGAAGATCGTAATTTCCATTCAGACAGACGATAATTAACGTGTTATTCTAACCGTGTTGTTCTAATCAGACCCTGAAAGAACAACACTGTCTTCTCTTCCCGAAACAGGACGCGGTTTTCGCAGTTTTCGCGTCCCGTGACAGGTCATCTTCGCTTTTCCAGTTTGCTCCGAATCTGTAAGCCTTCATTGTGTTGGCCTCCTTTTCTTTTTTCGGTAGTCCATTATTGCTCTGCGGCGCCGGAAAAGCAACTGTGAGATTTGACAAAGTTTCCGCCCCCGCTCCGGCCGCCGACGATCACAGCGGACGACGACCGCAGACGAACACAGCGGACGACCACACCGTCGACGACCACAGCGGACGACCACGCCGCCGACGACCGCCGCCGTCGAAGCCGGTTAGTAGCGTTTAACCGCAGGGCAAAAAAAAGAGGAGCCGGTTTCCCAGCTCCCCAGATGTATCATTTCAACAGTTCAAGAATTTCCTCGACGCTCTTCCCGCTTGCTGCAACCGCGTCCAGGATGGCCTTTTTATCCTCTTCGGCCTTCTTTGCAATCGCGGCTTCTTCGGCGGCCAGCTTATCCTTCGCCAGTTGTTTCAGCTCGGCTTTCTTCGCTTTGATCGTTTCACCCAGTTCATCTATTTCAGACTGAAGGGTGGACATCTTGCTTTCTATTTCTTCTACGGTGAGGATGGGCGCTTCGACCTTCGGTTTATTTTTGGAACCAGGTTTACGCGGCATAACAAGCAACTCCTTTTTGTACCGTGCGCTCTTGCGCCGGTTAGTATTCCGGCTTGTCTGCCGGTACTCCTACTTTATCACGACTTGTCTGTATTTTCAATACAATCGAACAAAATGTCGTATGGATTTTACAGGAGGCTCGACTACTACCTTTCTTTTACTTCCAGTATCATCCCCCCGATGCTACCTTTCTTTTACTTCCTGCAAAGACAGCAGGAGGGATATCGGGGAATGATAAACACGCTTCAAAACTGTTCTCATAACACATCCGAAATTGATAGATGAACACAGTTCTGTGCCGGCTGTGCCGGGTATTTCCGGTTACTCTATATATATTTTTATCTAGTTTTTATTGAAGAAGATATATATAACAGTAACCAGAA
>CACZZH010000109.1 GCA_902785635.1 uncultured Lachnospiraceae bacterium | reverse complement strand
GCCCTCTTCCTGATGAATGGCAGAAAGCAGCATGCCGTTGGACTCAATACCCATCATGGCTCTCGGCGGCAGATTGGTAATAGCGATCAGTGTCTTTCCGATGAGCTGCTCCGGCTCATAGAAGGCGTGAATACCGCTTAAAATCACGCGTTTCTCGTCTGTTCCGTCATCCAGGACGAACTTCAGAAGCTTCTTGGACTTCGGTACAGCCTCGCACTCCAGAACTTTAACGGCGCGGAAATCAGACTTGCTGAAGGTCTCAAAATCAACGAAATCCTTGAACAGCGGTTCGATCTCAACCTTGCTGAAGTCAATCGGTTCAGCCGGTGCTGCGAACGGGTCTGCCGGTGCTGCAGCAGCCTCTTCAGAGGCTTCAAAGCTTACACCATTTCCCTCAGAGCCAGTCTTAATTGACTTCATTGTCGGGAACAGCAGCACGTCACGAATGGCTGCGCTGTCGGTAAGGAGCATGACCATACGATCGATGCCGTAGCCGATGCCGCCTGTCGGAGGCATACCGATCTCCAGCGCGTTCAGGAAATCCTCATCGGTGTGATTGGCTTCCTCGTCACCGGCGTCTGCCAGGGCATCCTGCTCTTTGAAGCGTTCCCGCTGGTCGATCGGATCGTTCAGCTCGGAATAGGCATTGCACATCTCCCATCCGTTCATGAACATCTCAAAGCGCTCCACGTATTCGGGATCGTCCGGTTTCTTCTTGGTCAGAGGACTGATCTCAATGGGATGATCCATGACAAAGGTAGGCTGGATCAGATGTTCTTCAACGAATTCCTCAAAGAAAAGGTTAAGGATATCACCCTTTTTGTGGCGCTCTTCGAACTCCACATGATGCTCCTTCGCAAGAGCGCGGGCCTCTTCCAGTGTATGAACTTCATTGAAATCGACACCGGAATACTTCTTTACGGCGTCGATCATGGTGATACGCTCGAAGGGCTTCCCGAGATCCATCTCTACGCCATTGTACACAATGGTCGTAGTGCCGAGGACCTTCTGCGCCACATAGCGGTACATGTTCTCGGTCAGATCCATCATACCGTGATAATCGGTGTAAGCCTGATAGAGCTCCATCAGGGTAAACTCCGGGTTGTGCCGGGTGTCGAGACCCTCGTTGCGGAACACGCGGCCGATCTCGTACACACGCTCCAGACCGCCCACGATCAGGCGCTTAAGGTAAAGCTCCAGGGAAATGCGCAGCTTCAGATCCTCATCCAGGGCATTGAAGTGAGTTTCAAACGGGCGGGCGGCAGCACCGCCGGCGTTGGACACCAGCATGGGAGTCTCCACCTCCATGAAGTCCTGGGCTGCCAGGAACTCACGGATCGCTGCAATGATCTTCGAACGCTTGATAAAGGTGTCCTTCACCTCCGGATTCATGATCAGATCCACATAGCGCTGGCGATAGCGGATATCGCGGTCGGTCAGGCCGTGGAACTTCTCCGGGAGAATCTGCAGGCTCTTGGTAAGCAGGGTGATCTCGGACGCATGGATCGAGATCTCCCCGGTCTTGGTGCGGAACACTTCCCCTTTCAAGCCCACGATATCTCCGATATCCATCTTTTTGAAGGCCTTATAAGGTTCTTCTCCCACACTGTCCCGGGCTACGTAGGACTGAATATTTCCTTCCCTGTCCTGGATATTGCAGAAGGAAGCTTTTCCCATCACCCGCTTGGACATAAGGCGTCCTGCGATCGTAACCGTCTTTCCCTCCAGGGAATCAAACTGTTCCTTTACATCCGTGCTGTGATGCGTCACGTCAAATTTGGTGATCACAAACGGATCCTGCCCAGCCTGCTGCAGCTCGGCCAGTTTATCCCGGCGGATCTTCAGAAGCTGGTTAAGATCCTGCGCCTGTCCGCCTTTCTGATTGTTCTGCTGCCCGCGGTCTGCTGCAGCCTTGCTCTGTTCACTCATAGTCTTTCCCTTTTCTCAGCCATTGGTCTTCTGGATCATCAGGATCCTGTACCGGGCATTTCCGGCCGGAGTCTCTACAACGACTTCCTCGTTCACGGTCCTGCCCAGAAGAGCCAGTCCGAGAGGCGACTCGTTCGAGATCTTTCCTTCCAGGCTGTTGGCTTCAGAAGAACCAACGATGACCAGATCCAGTTCCTCATCAAATTCCAGATCCAGAACAGACACCGTGCAGCCGATGCTGATCTTTCCCAGGTCGATCTCATCCTCATCGATCACTTCCACATTTTTCAGGATCTTTTCGATCTCCGTGATGCGGGCTTCGATATCTCTCTGCTCATCCTTTGCCGCATCATACTCGGCATTCTCGGAAAGGTCGCCCTGTTCTCTGGCTTCTTTGATCTTTTCCGCAACTTCTTTTCTGCGGTTGACTTTCAGTTCCTGAAGCTCGTCCTCGAGAGTCTCCAGTCCTTTTCTTGTCAGAATGTTCTTCTTTGCTTCCATAATAGCCTTTGCCTTCCTCTTTTTTACAAACCGTTCAAAATGAGCGATAAGTATTGTACCTTATGGCCTATGCTTTGTCAAGAAATCTGCTGTTTTACCCCGGTCCGGAAACCGTTCGCAAAACCGTTATTTTGCTTTGATCATATTCTCCTGTTTGAACTCGCCGGATCCTTCTTCCATAATGGCCACTCCGCTGCCGGTGTACATCAGGGAAGCAAATTCCCTGCCCTGTTCCAGCGTCTTCAGCACGATGGTCTTTTTCGTCTTGAAAGTGTACTGTTTGATCTGCCAGCATCTGCTGTCATCATCGTATTCTCCGTAGATGAACCATTTGGCCATGGTATCGTAAGCTCCGCCTGCCGCATAGACCATCGGACGCACATTTTTTGCCATGGTCGTATATTTTCCGGTATTGCGGTCCAGCACTTTCAGGGTATAGAGCGAACCGTTGTCTTTCATCTTTTTCGTACCGGTGGTCATGACTACGTAACGGGAAATGACCGGTGTGTTCCAGATCAGGAAATTCTTCTTTTCGGTCTTAAGCTTACGGGTCTTCACATTCCAGGAGACCATTGCTTTCCCGATAAATTTCTCTTCCCTTGCGACGAACCAGATCTTTCCGTTAAAATACCCGCCGAGGGTATAGTGGCTGTTTTTGGTCGGCAGCGGCAGTTTTTTCAGAGTCGTTTTCTTTTTGCTTCTGACTGCACAGACCTTCAATATGTTATTCTCCAGATAGTAAACATTCTTTCCGTCTGTTACGAATGCATTCCCGACATCCTTGCCTTCCAGAATCGTCTTGTACCCGCTCTTTTTGGACTTCGCCGATACTTCGATCCGAGTGCCCCATTCACCATCCATCTCCTGATTCTCACTGCGGAACCATTTTACTCCGGCTTTTACCGGAGCATCTCCCGCCCACAGATAGGATCTCCAGGCTGCCTGCACAGTGACGGAAAGGAACGCACTCAGCATCAGCACGAGCAGGAATGCCACATACTTCTTCCGGTTCCGGATTTCTTTTGATCTCATTCTCTTTTCCTCCTTATTGTTTCTCTTTTCCGTTCAGCAGTTCCTCGAGCTGTGCATATGTGGATACCTCATTCACTCTGGCACGCAGCTTCGCGGAATACTTCAGTCCCGCTGTGTACCAGGCCACATGTTTGCGCATCTCGCGCATGGCGATCTTTTCGCCTTTAAAATCACATTCCATTGCTGCATGCCGCAGGATCATCGCAAAGATCGTTTCCCGGGAGGGGGGCCCCGGATCCTTTCCGGTCTCCATCCATTGGGTCATTCTTGAGAAGATCCATGGATTTCCTCTGGCTGCCCTGCCGATGAGAACAGCATCGCAGCCGGTCTGATCCATCATCGCCCCGGCGGATGCCGGATCCGTCACATCCCCGTTTCCAAGCACCGGGATGGTCACCGCATCCTTCACCCGGGCGATCACTTCCCAGTCAGCCTTCCCGCTGTAGTACTGTTCCCGGGTCCTGGCGTGCACGGCCACTGCTGCAGCTCCGCTCTCCTGCGCGATCCGGGCGATCTCGGGGGCATTTACATGATCTTTGTCAAATCCGCTCCGGATCTTTACCGTCACGGGCTTGCGGATCGCTTTTGCGGTCTGCTCTATGATGTGCCCTGCCAGCAAAGGATCCTTCATCAGGGCACTTCCTTCTCCGTTTCCTGCTACCTTTGGCACCGGACACCCCATATTGATGTCCAGGATATCGAAGGGAAGATGTTCGATCCGGGCGGCCATACTGCTGATGATCTGAGGATCTGCACCGAACAGCTGCAGCGATACCGGGTGCTCCGCCGGATCGGTCTCCAGGAGCGGAAGTGTATTGCGGTTGCCGAAGGAAAGGGCTTTCGCACTGATCATTTCCATACATACCATTCCGGCTCCCTGCTCTTTGCAGAGAATGCGGAATGGCAGGTCGGTCACGCCTGCCATTGGAGCCAGTATAAACGGATTGTCGATCTTCACGTCTCCGATATATAATTTCTGCTTCTGATTATCTGTCAAGCCTTCTCCTTTTTTACCATCAGGCCTCTTCCAGCGGTTTCCCCAGCACTGCCACCTTGTAATATAATTCCAGCTGTGCCAGGAGATCTTCGCGGTTTTTCCGGATCTCCTTTACCATCAGGGCTGCACCGATCTCGTCGTAGTTATAGTCGGAATCCAGTGCATCAGTCCGGAACAGGAGATTTCCCTCCTCATCAAACTCCATCAGGAAACGGCCTCCGATCTCCTCCACGAACAGGACACAGATGATCTGCAGTTCTTTCCGGATCTGCTCCGGCAGTTTCCCGAACAGCGGATTCAGGTAGTACTTCTGCTCATATGCGCTGGCCGCACACAGCACAGACTGTTCATACATATCCATAGATTCCCCTCACTGACACTTCACCGGCGTATACTGCATTGACGCTGCCGTCTTCCAGCCGCACAAGAAGCCGTCCCCGTTCATCGATTCCTTCCGCCGTCCCGTCATATTCATGCTCCGGTTCCAGCACGCGGACGCCTCTGCCCCGGTTTACAAGCATCTCATTATAAGTATCCTGCAGCGCGGAAAGGTCCCCTTTTTCCAGGAAAGAGCCGTAATACCGTTCAAATTCTTCCATCACGCAGGCGATCAGTTCTGCCCGGTTCACTTCATGCCCCAGCTCCAGCAGCAGCGACGTCGCAATCTCTTTCAGTTCCTCCGGGATCTCCTTCATGTTGACGTTGATCCCGGTGCCGATCACGATATAGCTGACAGAAGCGATCTCCGTGCTCATCTCCGTGAGGATTCCGCACAGCTTCTTTCCGCCGATCACTGCATCATTGGGCCATTTGATCTGTACCGGCAGACCGCAGCACCTGCGGCAGGCTCCCGCCACTGCCATGCCCATCACCAGCGTGACCATGGAGATCCTCTCCGGAGGCAGCTTCGGCCGCAGCAGAAGCGTCATGGCGATATTCGTTCCCGCAGGCGTCGCCCAGCTCCGTCCGGAGCGCCCTCTGCCCTTTGTCTGACAGTCCGCGACGACCAGAAGGCCTTCCGGCGCACCGTCCTCTGCCATCTGCTTTGCATACTGATTGGTAGAGGTGATCTCTTCAAAATACCGGACCGGATGCCCGATCCACTGCGTATGCAGCCGGCTCTCTACCTCCGCCGCTGCCACCGTGTCCGGAAATCCGTCCAGTCGGTAGCCCCGCCGGGTCACTGCCTCGATCTGATAGCCTTCCTTCTGGAGCTGCTGGATGCTTTTCCAGACAGCCGTCCTGGATACCTGAAACCGCTCACATAGCTCCTGGCCGGATACAAAATCTCCTCTTTCCCGGAGAAGCTGCAGAATTTCTGCCTTCATTTCCATGTTCCTCTTCCCGATGCATTTGCATCGCATCGTCATTTACAGTGTAGCATCCATCACTGCCTTGATCGTATGCATGCGGTTCTCTGCTTCGTCGAATACCACCGACTGGGAGGATTCAAACACCTCGTCTGTCACTTCCATCGCTTCCAGACCGTATTTTTCATGGATCTCGCGGCCGATGCCTGTGTTCAGGTCATGAAAAGCGGGCAGACAGTGCATGAAGATCGCCTGCTCTCCTGCATTTTCCATTACTGCCTTGTTTACCTGATACGGCAGCAGGCTGCGGATCCGCTCATCCCACACTTCCTCCGGCTCTCCCATGGAGACCCATACATCCGTATAGATCACATCTGCGCCGGCGGTGCCTGCCTTTACATCCTCCGTCAGCGTGATCGTGCCGCCGCTCTCTTTTGCGAATTTCTCACATTCTGCCACCAGCGCGGCATCCGGGAAATAGGCTTTGGCCGTGCAGGCTGTAAAATGAAGTCCCAGCTTGGCGCAGGCGATCATCAGGGAATTGCCCATGTTGTAGCGGGCATCCCCCATGTAGGTGAGTTTTCTTCCCTTCAGCTCCCCGAAATGCTCCCGGATCGTGAGCATGTCAGCCAGCATCTGGGTGGGATGATACTCATTGGTGAGGCCGTTCCACACCGGTACGCCCGCGTATTTTGCCAGCTCCTCCACGATCTTCTGTTCAAATCCGCGGTACTCGATTCCGTCATACATCCTTCCGAGCACCCTGGCTGTGTCGGCAATGCTTTCCTTTTTTCCGATCTGGGAACTCTTCGGATCCAGATAAGTCACCTGCATGCCCAGATCATGCCCTGCCACTTCAAAAGAGCAGCGGGTCCTGGTGCTGGTCTTCTCAAAGATCAGTGCGATATTCTTCCCCTCATGATGACGGTGAGGCGTTCTGTCCTTCTTTTCTTTTTTGAGGGATGCAGCCAGATCCAGAAGATATGTGATCTCCTCCGGTGTATAATCTTTCAGTGTCAGAAAACTGCGTCCGCGCAATTGTACCATTTTAACTACCTCCTGATACTGCTGTCTGAATAATCTCTTCTTTACACGGGACCCGTATAAGGGCCCCGGCTTTTTTATCTGTGAACGTGCGAAGCGACATCCCGGTTGATGATCGCCGATGTGTAGGCGGCTTCCTTCGCTCCCGCACTCTTTTCATCATCGTCGCAGCACGGATCGATCTCCGGGTGGACGGAAGGTTTTTCACTCCTGTCGATCGGTGTATAATCCCCGATTCCCAATGCCTCAGAGGCAACTCCGAGAGAAGACACGAGACCGGTGATGTCTGAGGGCATAAAGATCTTGGTTGCTCTTCCGTCGGAAACATTCTTCAGTGCCTCAAGCCCTTTCAGCTTCAGCACAGTGTCGCTGACATTGGCATTTTTAAGCCTTTCAAGACCCTTTGCCTCCGCCTCATATACCAGTTCAATGGATCTCGCACGGCCTTCCGCCAGAGCGATCTGGGCGTCTCTCTCTGCCTCAGCAGAGAGGATCTTGGCCTGCTTGTCACCTTCTGCCCTTGCGACCACGGCTTCCTGATGCGCCTGTGCCTCCAGCACCGTCTGACGGCGCTCACGCTCGGCACGCATCTGCTTGGTCATTACTTCCTCGATCTCCTCCGGCGGGGTGATATTCTTGATCTCCACACGGGTCACCTTCAATCCCCATGGATCCGTGGCTTCATCCAGCGTCAGCTGCATCCGGCGGTTGATCTCGTCACGGGATGTCAGGGTCTGGTCGAGCTCCATATCACCGATGATATTTCGAAGAGTGGTCGCAGCAAGATTCTGCAGACCGGACAGCGGATTATCCACACCATAGGTGTACAGCTGAGGGTCAAAGACCTTGCAGAAGACCACGCTGTCCAGTGAGATGATCACGTTATCCTTGGTGATCACCGGCTGCGGCGGGAAATCCAGCACCTGCTCCTTCAGACTCACCTTTCTGGCTACGGTTTCGATGATCGGGACTTTCAGATGCAGTCCTGCATTCCAGGTCTCTTTATACTTTCCGAGCCGTTCGATCACAAAAGCGGTCGCTTCCGGAACGATCCGGATATTCGTAATGATCAGCCAGAGTAAGATGACCGCCAGTATGATCAGTATTGTTAATCCTCCGATAGCTCCCATAATCTCTCCTTTCCGGAACGGTCATTCCCATTCCTGCAAAAAGCCCTCTCCGATGGCTTCATTCACATCATTCACTACAAAAAAAGCGCGCGGATCATACTCCAGGACGATCTCCTTGATCTCCACAAGATCCTTCCGGCTGCAGATGCACATGATCACCGGTCTGCGGCTGCCGGTATACATGCCTGTCCCCTCCAGCACCGTCACACCGCGGTCCAGATTTTTCAGGATCTCCCGGGATATCTCCTCCACTCTGGTGGAGATGATCAGTGCCATCTTGGCGCTTCGCCCGGAGCCCAGCACATAGTCGATCACCTTTCCCATAATGTAGACCGACAGCACTGCGTACAGGGTCCTTTCAATGCCGAACACCAGCGTACCTGTGATCACCACGAGCCCGTCCAGCACCTGGAGGATCCGCCCGATGCTCACATGCCGCAGGAAATGATGGATCGAGCTGGCCAGCAGATCCGTACCTCCCGATGTGCTCCTGGCTGTAAGAAGCATGCCGGTGCCGACTCCGTAACATACGCCGCCGAAGATCGCGGTGAGCAGAAGATTATCCGGGATGATCTCCTTCTCGGGCATCACGAACAGCATGACGGTCATGATCCCCCACACCAGAATGCTCCGCAGCACATTCCGGATGCCGTCCGTAAAAAACGCGAGCAGGAAGATCGGTACATTCAGGATGATACTTCCCAGCCACAGCGGGATCTCAAAGCCGAAAGCTTCCCCGGAAATATGGCGAAGTACGATGGACAGGCCGGATACACCTCCCGTAACAAGCCCAGCAGGATCGTACAGATACTTCGTTGCAAACGCTGTCAGAGCAGCTCCGAATACCATGATCACATAAGGTACAACACGATTGCGCTTTTTCAAAAGTTTCCCTCTCTTTAGTAAAAAGTATAGAAAAACAATACCAATACTATACCGCAAAGAACCTGAAATGAAAAGACATCGGCTTGACAATTTTCCCTTTACTGAGATACTATACTACAAGTCACATTCCTGCAGGCTGCGACGCCTTTCTGCAGGAATCGGAAAGGTTTTCAACATTTTCATTGAGGTTGTCTTTTATGCCGATACTGGTACAAAATGATCTGCCCGCAAAGCAGAGTCTGGAGCAGGAGAACATATTCGTCATGGATGAGCGCAGGGCGCATACGCAGCAGATCCGCCCTCTGCAGATCCTCATTCTCAATCTGATGCCTCTCAAAGAGGTCACAGAGCTGGATCTTCTCCGGGTCCTCTCCAATTTCCCGATTCAGACGCAGATCACATTTTTAAAGGTAGAAACTCACGAAGCAAAACATACCCACACTTCGCATCTGAACAAATTCTATACTGTATTCCCTGAGATCTGTGAGGAATACTATGACGGCATGATCATCACAGGCGCCCCGGTTGAACAGATGCCGTTCGAAGAAGTGGAATACTGGGAGGAACTCACCCGGATCATGGCCTGGTCGCGTACCCATGTATTCTCGACCCTG
>CACZZH010000108.1 GCA_902785635.1 uncultured Lachnospiraceae bacterium | reverse complement strand
CTGCTGTTTCCCAAAGGGAACCGATAAGATAACGAACAAAATCGCTGAAAGCGATTTCGTGAGCCCTATATCAGGAAGCGGTAGCTTCTCATAATATTCCCTGCCCCCGATGGCGCGCATGCCGTCCGTTTGAGTGAAATCCCGGCGGCAGAAAAACATATACCATAGTGGTAACTTCTGCTTACCACTATGGTAACATATCTGCCACGCCTTTTCCAGTGTTCATCCTGTATACTTGTAGCGTTAGGAGCTTTCATGTCGAACCAGGACGGCTTGAGACAGAAAAGCTTCAGAAGCAGGATGAATACAAAATGATGAACACAGGGATCGAAAAGGAGGATCAGACAGTATGAGCAGGAAGCATTTTTTCTTTGCAGCAGCTTTTGCCGCCTTTGCTCTTATGACGGGGGCACAGGCATTCGCGGCATACACACCGGGCACATATGATGCAGTGGCTGCCGGAAGAAACGGGGATGTCACACTGCATGTGACATTTGATGAAAACGCGATCACAGATATCACGGCAGAGCATGAAGAGACAGACGGGATCGGTTCCACTGCGATCGAGGAACTGGGCAAAGCTGCCGTTGAAAGTCAGATGATCCCCACAGATGCAGTGGCAGGAGCAACAGTTAGTTCGGAAGCTTTCATGAATGCTTTAAAGGATGCGGTTACGCAGGCAGGCGGGGATGCCGGTGCAATGGAAGGCAGCGTGGAAGAAGTACAGGATGCTCCGGCTGGATATGTGACAGAGGCGGATGTGATCGTGGTCGGCGGCGGTGCGGCAGGAATGACGGCAGCGGTGACTGCGTCTGAGAACGGCGCATCTGTGATCCTTCTGGAGAAGAGCGGATCCCTTGGCGGAAATACGCTGGCGGCTGCAAACGGAGTCAATGCGGCAGATTCAAAGATTCAGCTGGAGGACGCACAGTATCAGGAAGCTCAGGCAGGCGTTGACGGGCTTGAGAATCTTCAGATGCAGAATGAACTTGCCAGAGAAAACCTGGTCGATGCATTTGCGGAGAATTCCGGCGAAGTCATCGACTGGCTTACGGATATGGGAGTAGAGTTCACGGTTGATATCCAGCAGGATGACCGCAATCCGGTCCAGAATTACTATATGCTGCGTGCGGATGCGATGGGTTCCACCGGCATCACGATGACAAAGACGGTGCAGAGCGCAATGGAAAATTCCGACGTTCAGTACTATCTGAATGTGGATGCCACGGAGCTTATCCTGGATGAAAACGGTGCAGTGACAGGTGTGAAGGCAGTGGATGCTTCCGGGACAGAACAGAGCTTTACCGGTAAGGCAGTCCTGATCGCCACAGGCGGTTTCGGACACAATCAGGAGCTGCTGGGAGAGGTCAATCCGAAGCTTGCTAATGCAGTGACGGATGAGATCGCTCCTACCACTGGTGAAGGGCTTCTCATGGCACAGGCAGCCGGCGCGAAGGCAGTGGATCTGGAATGGATCCAGACTTTCCCGGTCGTTATGGAAGGTTACGGAATGGTCACACCAAACAAACTGCCCGGCGGATTTGGCGTGAATGCAGTGATCGTCAACAATGAAGCCCAGAGATTTGCTGCAGAAGGATTTGAGATCGGTGATGCGATCCTCGAACAGCCGGAAGGTGCAGCATACATGATCTTCCGTGAAGACCAGATCTCTGAACCGATGCAGAACATCATCAATGCGGGATATGTTGCAAGCGCGGATACGGCAGAGGAGCTTGGAGAAGCCCTCGGACTGGACGGCAGTACGCTGCAGGCGACTGTAGATGCCTATAACGAAGATGTGGCAGATGGTACAGACGACGCATTTGGCAAAGGAGATCCGCTTCCTCTGGAAGGAACACTTTATGGCTTCAAATACGGCGTAGGAGCACATTATTTCATGGGCGGTATCCTGATCAATGAAAAGACACAGGTGCTGGATGAGAATGAAGAGCCGATCGAAGGTCTGTACGCGGCCGGAGAAGTGACCGGCGGTTTCCACGGCTCTCAGAGAATCGACGGATCCGGGATCGGTGATTCCTTCACCTTCGGGCGGATCGCCGGGAAAGAGATGGCTCAGGCAGTACGGTAAACGGAAGATCCGGCAGGACAGAAGAGGATCATTTCGATATACAGTGAAAAGGAAAGAACAGAGAAAAAGGGCGGGGTCCCGGTTCATTTGAACCGGAGACCCCGCCTGATTATTCTGTGATCACTCAGCGGAAGCGCTTTCTCAGAAGCTCTTCGCAACCTTTGCGATATTTTCTGCAGACAGACCAAACTCAGCAAGCACCTGATCTGCATCACCTGAATGACCAAAGCAATCCGGAACGCCGACACGTTTTACGGGAACCGGGCAGCATTCAGCGGTAAGAGAGCATACTGCTTCGCCTAAGCCGCCGATGATGTTGTGCTCTTCAACGGTGACGATCTTGCCGCATTCTTTGGCAGCCTTGAGAACGGCTTCGTTATCCAGCGGTTTGATGGTGGCCATATTGAGGACTCTTGCCTGGATGCCTTCCGCAGCAAGCTTTTCGGCTGCTTCCATGGCAACAGATACCATGATACCGTTTGCTATGATAGCAACATCTGTGCCTTCGCGCAGAGTCTCGGCTTTGCCGATCTCAAACTTGAAGTCTTCATCATGATATACCGGGATGGCAGAACGACCGAAACGGATGTAAACAGGACCTTCCATTTCAGCAGCTGCAAAGACCATCTTGCGGGCTTCAACATCATCAGACGGGCACATTACGGTCATGCCGGGGATCGTGCGCATCAGGCCGAAATCCTCATTGCACTGATGGGAAGCGCCGTCGGGACCTACTGAAAGGCCGCCGTGAGTCGCGCAGAGTTTTACATTCAGATGCGGATATCCGATGGTGTTGCGGACCATTTCATAGGCTCTGCCGGCTGAGAACATTGCGAAAGTGGAAGCAAAGGGAATCAGTCCCATAGTGGACAGGCCGGCTGCGACGTCGGTCATATTGGCTTCTGCGATACCGCAGTTGAAATGACGGTCCGGATAAGCCTTTTTGAATGTGCTGGTTTTTGTAGCGCCGGCAAGGTCAGCATCCAGAACGACGACTTTGTCGTTGACGGCGCCAAGCTCAACCAATGCGTTACCGTAACTTTCTCTGGTAGCTATTTTCTTTACATCTGCCATGATCTTACGCCTCCTCTATTTCTTTCTCAGCCGCATCAAGCTCTGCCATTGCCTGCTCGAATTCTTTGTCATTGGGTGCTTTCCCGTGCCATCCGGCCTGGTTTTCCATGAAGGAAACGCCTTTGCCCTTAACGGTGTTCATCAGAATGGCAGTGGGCTTTCCGGTTCCGAGGTTCGCATGGAAACGCTCGAAGGCTTTTTCAATGTCATCAAAATCATGACCGTTGATCTTGATCACATCCCATCCGAAGGCTTCAACTTTTTTGTCGATCGGTTCCATATTCATTACGTCTTTGGTAGCTCCGTCGATCTGAAGGCCGTTGATATCCATGGCAACACACAGATTGTCCAGTTTGTAATGAGCTGCAAATGCCAGAGCCTCCCAGATCTGTCCTTCTGCGATCTCACCGTCACCGGTCAGTGCGAACACATGGATGTCCTGTCCGAGATACTTGGCACCTTTTGCCATACCTGCGGCAGCGGAGACACCCTGGCCCAGGGAACCTGTGGAAAGATCCACGCCGGGAGTAAGGTTCATGTTCGGATGACCCTGCAGATGAGAACCGGGCTGGCGAAGAGTAAGCAGATCCTTCTCCGGGAAGAAACCGCACTGAGCCAGTACTGCATACAGACCCGGGCAGATATGACCTTTTGAAAGGACAAAGCGGTCGCGGTCAGCCTTTCTGGGATCCTTCGGATCCAGATTGCGCATCTCTTCTGTATAAAGATAAGTAAGATAATCAATGGATGATAAGCTTCCGCCCGGATGCCCTGAACCGGCAGCATGAAGGGAAACGATCACGTTTTTTCTGGCTCTGACAGCAAAGAGCTGCAGCTCCTTCTTTTTCTCAGGTGTCATAATGGTCCTCCTTAAAAATGATTTGCATTGCAACAAATTTGAAGCATAGTGAAGTGCTGGATATACCGACACTTTTTTAAGTATATCATGAATTTCGGGATATGATAACCTTTTTATTGCGGATTATGATAAACTTTAAAAGGTTGCGAAGAGGATTTTGATTTGATATGATGTGTAGTCGGAAGGAAGGATATCTTCCGGTTGTATTTTTCGAGTGTGTTGAAAGGATGATGATTTATGATAAAAAGAAGATGGTCTGCACTTCTTATGGCAGCGGTCCTTGGACTTGGCTTTGATGCAGTACCGGTACCGGCCGGAGAAACGGAAAATATTCCCTTTGAAACCTCTGTGTCGGAAGGAAGTTTTTCGGTCGGCGTGAACGGACTTACCGGGGAGTTCTCCCCTTTCTTCTCCAGATCGGGCAGCGATCAGGAAGCGGCGGCCCTTACCCAGGAGAATCTGCTGGTCATTGACCGCAGCGGCGGGGTGATCTGCAAGGGAATAGAGGGGGAAACGGTTTCCTTTGGAGACAGTGATTATACATATTACGGACCGGCCGACTGCACTGTGACGGAAAATGACGACGGAAGTGCGGAGTATGAGATTCATATCAGGGATGACCTGGAGTTTTCTGACGGAGTACCCGTGACCATCGACGATGTGATCTTCAGCCTATATGTTCGCTGTGATCCCACATATGACGGGCTGTCGGGACTGGCCGGGATGCCCATCGAAGGCCTTGAAGAATACCGCAGCGGTATGCACACACTGTTTTCACTGATCTCTTCTGCGGGAGAAGCCAATACGGATTTCACGTACTGGACGGAGGAAGAGCAGAAAGCATTCTTCAATGATTACGACCAGGCAGTGCTGGCTTTTACACAGGAGATCGTGGATTACTGCAAGGCTTCCGGATACAATGGTCCGGATGACAGTGTGGCAGCATGTGCAGCATCATGGGGTTATAAACTTGAGGATGGCGCAGATCTGAAGGCGTTCTGGGATACGATGGTCAGTGCTTATAATGGAGACATTGCAGCCCTGACAGCAGCGGAATCGGCAGGCTCTTCGCTGAAGGAACTGATGCAGGATTATGATTCCTGGCTCAAAGGTGTGGAGACAGGAACCGGAGCAGACAGCATTTCAGGCATCGAAAAAGTGGACGATCATACCCTGCGTATAAGGACAACGCAGATGAACGATGTGATGCTCTCCCAGCTGGCAGGCGCTGTCTGCCCCATGCACTATTACGGGGACCCTTCCCTTTATGACTATGAGAATAATTCTTTTGGTTTCGTAAAAGGAGATCTCTCTCTGATCAGGGAGAGAAACAGATCTCCGCTGGGAATGGGGCCGTATACTTTCGTTTCTTTCGAAGACGGCACTGTTTTATATGAAAAGAATACCTCTTATTACAAAGGAGAGCCGAAGGTCGGAGAGATCACTCTTGTAGACGTGCAGGCAGGCAGCAGTCTGGACAGTATCGCGGACGGAACAGTGGATGCGGCAGTCATTGATTATGATGATCAGACGGCAGAGAAGATTATCGGCATCAATGTAGGTGCTGCGGATGAGGACGATCTTGCGGTGCATATTCAGGACCATCCCGGTTTCGGTTATATCGGCATCAATGCAGACCATGTAAAGGTGGGGGATGACGCATCCTCCGATGAATCCAGGAACCTGCGGCGTGCTTTTGCAACGCTGTTCGCAGCATACCGGGAAGAGGCTGTTCATAACTATTACGGAGAAAATGCACAGGTGATCGAATACCCGATATCGGCTACTTCCTGGGCAGCTCCGAAGAGCACGGAAGACGGCTACGAAGAAGCATTTTCCGTCGGCGCCGACGGCAATGCCATCTATTCGGACGGAATGACTCCTGAGGAACGATATGCGGCAGCGGCGGATGCAGCTCTTGGATATTTTGAAGCAGCAGGATGCACGGTCGAAAACGGACAGGTAACAGACGTTCCGGAAGGCGTGAAAACCTCTTATAACATTCTGATTCCTGCAGACGGGGTCGGCGATCATCCAGCTTATGAGATCCTTACCGGAGCAAAAAGTGCTCTGGAACAGATGGGAATCACGCTTGAGATCCGGGATGTGCGGAATGTTTCCGATATCTGGAGCGGACTGCGCTCAGGCAATGTGGAAATGTGGTGCGGAGCCTGGAGCGCACAGGCAGATCCGGATCTTTATCCGGTCTATTATTCCGGAGTTTCGAGAAACGGGGAAAATGCCGGCGCATCCAGTTATATGTATGGAATCCGGGATCTTGTGCTGGACGAAATGATCCTGATGGCAAGAGAAGGAGACAGCCGGGTCTACCGGAAGGCACTTTACAAAGCCTGCCTGGATACCATTATGGAATGGGCATGCGTGGTTCCGACCTATCAGCGGAAAGATGCTGTAGTTGTCCGTACAGGAAGCGTAGAAATAGAAACGCTTCCGACAGATATGACAGCCTTCTACTGTTGGGATGCTCAGCTGCAGGATCTGGAACTCCAATAAAAAAGTTGAGAGGAATGCGTTAAAAACTGCTTGACTTTTTGAATACAGTTTAATATAATAGCGAAGCGGGTTGCGAAAGCGGCCCGTTAAGGCGGAATAGCTCAGCTGGCTAGAGCACACGGTTCATACCCGTGGTGTCGAGAGTTCAAGTCTCCCTTCCGCTACTGGAAAAAAGCCGAAATTCCTTGTATTTGTCAGGAGTTTCGGCTTTTTCTTTTGTATCTGAAATGTGAAAGGCATTCCACTATTTTCAAATAATGTATTGAAAGTGAACCTTTTCCCGCTTCATGTCAATATGTCAGCGAAGATGGTTCCTGATCTGTGCCTGAAGTACATTAAGCAGGTCACCCGGATTAAACGGCTTGGCCAGATGTGTATTCATCCCGGCTGCAAGGCATTCTTTCACGTCCTCATCATAGGCATTTGCGCTCATTGCGATGATGGGCAGGGTCTTATAGCATTCCCCTTCCAGATCCCGGATTTTTCTTGCAGCCTCATATCCGTTCATTACAGGCATTTGTATATCCATCAGAACTGCGTCGTAATATCCGCGTCCATGTCTTTGGACCTGTTCCAGCCCGATCTGCCCGTTTTCAGCGCGTTCGACATCGATTCCATACTGGGTCAGGATCATATCTGCGATTTCTGCATTGATATCATTGTCTTCGACCAGCAATATGCGGCATCCGGAAAGATCGAAGCTGTGATTTTGGGAATCTTTTTCCGTGTGCACTTTCTCCAGCGCTTCCAGTTCCAGTTCCACAACAAATTCAGAGCCTTCGCCTTCCCTGCTTTTTACGGAAATGGTCCCGCCCATCAATTCTACGATTTTGGCTGTGATCGCGAGTCCCAGACCGGTACCCTGAATGCGGTTGATCGTTGTTTTTTCCTCGCGGGTAAAGCTTTCAAATATATGCGGCAGATACTTTTCGCTGATGCCGATACCGGTATCCTTTACAATAAAGCGATAAGAATACCAGTTGTCTTTGACGTGTTTTTCTTCGGCGATCAGATCGACCGTCTTGCCTGCCGGTGTATACTTAATAGCATTACTGATGATGTTGACAAGCACCTGCTCGATGCGCAGCTCGTCCGAGTTTACTTTGAAATGCTGTACACTGTCATGCCGGTATGAGATGAGCAGAGATTTGTCTTTCGCCTGGAGTGTGGTAATATCCTCAATTCTTCTGAAGATATCTCCCAGGTCGCAGGGAGCATAGTTCAGCTGCATTTTCCCGCTCTCGATCTTGGAAATATCCAGGATGTCATTGATGAGAGACAGCAGAAAATGACTGGATGAGCCTATTTTCTCCAGCGCGTTTGAAACGGTTTCAGGGTCATCACTGTGACTCCTGGCTATATTGGTGTAGCCGATAATGGCATTCATCGGGGTACGGATATCGTGGGACATGTTGGCAAGGAAGTCATTTCTGGCGTTCGTTTTTGCCTCCGCCATGTGCTGCTGATATTCGATCTCCCGCTTCATCTGAGCGTCGATATTGTTGGTGCCGATGATCAGGTGCCTTCCGTTCTCGTCCTCGAGGAGTGTGGCTTTCATGCTCACCCAGACCGGCGTGTTACCGAACATCAGCCGGTATTTCATGGTAAAGCTTCCGTCTCGCTCCAGAATGGACATGACTTTTTCTTTATAAAATGTACCCAGAAAACGTTCCCTGTCATCATCACAGATCAGGCGGGCCATGTTTGTTCTGCTTATATTGAAGAAATCTTCTCCGGCCTTTTCCACGCCCAGTCTGTCGTATTCTTTTGTTGCACTGTATTCAATAAACCTGCCCGTATCCGGCTCCACTACGTAGATGCTGAAGAAGTCCCCGGCGAGCGCCTGAGCGACCTTGGAGTATGTGATGCTGGCATGGTGGGTCCTCTCAAACGCCTCCTTTGCCTTCATCTGTTCATCTATGCTGCTGATACCGATCACCGCATGGCGCACTTCTTTTTCAATCATTCGCGTGACCTTCAGATGGACATAGGTAGGTTCCGCACTAAACATCATCCGGAAAGTCATGGTAAAGGTTCCAAACTGATCCAGAGAACGAAGGACGTTCTCCTTGCTGAATCTCTCCAGAAAGCGTTCACGGTCATCAGGATAGATGAACTCTTCAAAATTTGTCCTGGCAAAACTGATCAGATCGTCACCGGTGGTAGGCAGACCGAGTGCTTTATATTCAGGGGAGGCACTGTATTCTATGAATTTGTTATTCTGGACATTTACGTAATAGATGCAGAAATAATCCGTTGCCAGTGCCTGAGCAATGCTGGACTGGGAAACGCTTAGCAATTCATTTTCCATTGTTCTCTGCCTCCGATCATTTCAATTTGAAAAATCTGCCGTTTGTCTTATTTCAAATCTTGTTTCAATTACTGTGTGTATTGTACATCACATGATGACAAAAATCATCCCGGATTTTTCAGAATGTTTCCCGGATGCCCTGACGAGAGGCCGCAAAACCGCCGTCACTGTTTTCGGGCGTTGATCATCGTGCAGCTTCTCATCTTCGGAATGGTTCCGGAGATGAGCGTAACTGATTTTCTGTTGTATCTGAAATGCGAAAGTCATCCGTGAAGTCAGTTGAAATATGCATGCGTGCGTGATATCGTTTGATCAGAAGCAGACAATAAAGATACATTTACGTAGAAAAGTACGCAGAAAAGGGACAGAACAAATGCGTGAAAAAGGAGGCTGTAGATTCATGAAAAAAGTACTTTGTATCGGTATCGTTCTGGCAGCATTCTTTCTGCCGGTTATTTCCTATGCGAAAGGTGATGATATGATGAATGAGATTCCTGTGACCGAAGTCGGGCCGGTGTGCATAGGCCAGACCGAGAATTCTGAAGCCGGAACAGGCTGCACGGTACTGATCGCGCCTGAAGGGATGCGTGCCGGGCTAGACGTGCGCGGCGGCGGTCCCGCCAGCCGGGAGAGTCAGTTGCTCAACCCGCTGATGGCGGCTAAAACCATCCATGC
>CACZZH010000107.1 GCA_902785635.1 uncultured Lachnospiraceae bacterium | reverse complement strand
AGCTCTAATCTTCTTATATAAATACTTTGTAGAAGTTCAATATATAACTTTTACATAGAAGAAGTATATAGGAAAAGTTATGTGATGAAGTTCTACGCTATCTTCGGCACCCCCAACTGTGTCTATCGGAGCCGCCAGGATCCGCAGCAGTGGTTCACATGGCAAGCCAAATCAATCATGTACCACTGATAGCGGTTGAGATCTGCCGATCACACTGTGGGCATCCCACATGCTGCCAACGGAACAGGCTGCTACCCTTCCGTTACTTCCACTTGCTATGTACTTTTCCTGACGGTAATCTGTGGTCTAACGACCAGTTGACTGGTTCCACTCTCAGGAGGTGATCCCCTACGAAAGAGACAACCTACAACATCCCCGGTGCACCACATCTGGCGCTGCACTGTGCGCTGATGGCGGGTTTGGCTGTGCTGCTGGCTTGCAGACGGTAGCCGGTCAGGTTTTTATGGGGATGGCGCGTGATTGCGTTTCATCCCCATTTTTTTTTGCGCATTTTGAAATTAGACTTACTTTGACCTTAACCTGCATCACATGCTTTCGCTCTCTTCTCCGTGTCCGCCCTCAAGCTTCAGCAGTTCGTTGAGCATCTCAGTTGCCGAAGAAAACCGATCCTCGGGCTTGTATGCACAGGCTTTCATGATTACCGATTGCAGCGCTTCGTCTGCTCTCGGAAGCCGGGGAAGTTGTGCTCCAGAGAAGCGCTGATACAGGGTGGCTTCCTTGGATACAGGACTTCTGGAATCCAGCAACTCATACATAACCAGCCCAAGGGAATAGGTATCAATATTGGAAGAGAATTGCTTTCCGGCATAGACTTCTGGGGCCATGTACTTCAGTGTGCCCATCAGATCAGAATTTCGCTTTTCTCCGCTTTTAGTTGACGCGCTGAAATCTCCCAATTTGTATCCGCCCCATTTATTAACGTAGATGTTGGAGGGCTTCACGTCGCAATGGATAATGCTATTTTTATTGCAAAATTCCAATGCCTTGCAAATGTCAATCCCAAGCCGGATTACTTCTTCCTTTGACAGTCTCTTTGAACGAAGCAGATCAGAGAGAGACTGAAGCAGTTCCATGCGAATAATAATATCCTGGGAGCCGTCGCTGTTTTCAACTGCATCGTGATCCTCATAGTCGACGATATAGCCGGTTCCCTTTAATCCGACCATATTATCCAGTTCTATCTGTACCATCTCGGAAGCGTCATATACGCGATGAGTAACGTCGGTTTTTGCTATGTCAAAGTATTGGAAAGAAGAGTGTATCACTTTGATTGCAGACTTGTACTGGCTCCCTGTGTGATGAGCTTCATAAACAGTGGAGATGCTTCCTTTACCGATGCACTTATCTATCTGCCAGTGAGACATGACAATATCCCCGATATCAACGGTGTCCCGACGTGTGTCTTTTAAAGGGATAACATCTTCTCGAGGTGATGCTTGATCCAGCGGATCTGCATATTTGGATAGCATCAGCATTGTACAGTCAATTAATCCGGGAATTCGGCTTACTGCCTGATTGAATTTTTCTGCCGATTCAAACAAACCGTCGATGTGGATATTAACGTTATCGGCATGTTCGATATTGTAGATTTTCTCGGCTTCCTGCTTCATATCCTTGCTCTCTCCATCATCATGTCGTAGTGGGGCTTTTGCCCAAGCCGGTCGAAGATCATCTCAAAAGTCCAGCGGATCTGGTCGACATCAGCTCCGTCGCTGACGTAGTTCATATCGCCTTCAACACCAGCCCCCATATATTGGAGCATGGAATCCGCAAGATGGAAGAGTGTCATATCAGGAGATCCATCAGGTTTTGTGCCAATAAACCTATCCCTATTTTTGATAAGGATTTCTTCACGCAGCCCCAGACCGTCTTTGCCGCACATATCGAGAAAGTAAAAGTCCAGAATGCGATGGATGACATTCATCAGAGGAATCTCGTTCTTCAACTCCATGTACTCCGTCCACAATGCGGCGTAGGCATTTTTGACCGGGTTGTAATTTTCATCCTCACCGGCTTCGGATTTGCTGTGCCTGATGCATGGCAAGATGGTCGAGCAGTTGTCGACCTTGTTGATCTTATAGAAATTAACGCAAGGGAAGCGTCCGACCTGGTTATAGGTGATACCGCGATGGAACTGCGCATTGTGGGTCAGAATGAAGAGCTGCTTGATGTAATCACCTTTGACCGTCTGCCCACGGTAATCAGTGTTGTTGTAGCAAACTTCGATCATTTCACGGACAAGGGAGCTGATGATGAACAGCGCGTTTCCGTCGAGGGAGGAAACTGGGTCGTCGATAATGACGATTTTATCCTTCAGAACGCCGTTTTCATCACAGCCCTTGACGCGGTTATAGAAATAAAGGAAAGACAGGAAGTGGCGCTCGCCGTCGCTTAGACGGACAGCAACCTTCTTATCCCCACGGACGACCTTGTAGGCGTCTTTTGTCATATCGCTCTTAACAATTTCAAAGCCCTCAAAGCCTGAATCGCGGAGAAGACGATTCATGCCGTCGATTGCCGCCTGGATCGTGGTGGAGGCGGTGCCAAGCTCTTCCAGGCTTTTCTTTATTACGAAGAGTTCTCCCTTAATTTTTGTGGACTCATCATCCAGCGCTCGTCTTGCAGCCTTGTCATCTTCCTGTGCGGTGTGATAGGTATCCACCTCACCCTGCAACCGGTAGGCGACTAAAGCCCAGACATCCCGTATAGCCTGATTCTGGTTTTCTTCCAGTTTCTCCACAATCTCGTTGTTTTTGCGGATGTCCTCGTTGCATAGATGGATGATGTAGTTCATGTCGAGCAGCATCGGCGTCAGGTCTTCCATTGCAACAGGCGTCGCCGGGTCCTTCAGTTTCTGGTCTACCACATTTGCGATATGCCGGAATGCACGAAGAAAGTTCTCGACCATGGGCTTCAGCTTTTCAATTTTTTCAGCTGCGGCAGGCAATGTGTCGGCTTCTATGGCTCGTTTGAGAATCTCGTAGACAGGCCCCATATGCTGCAAGTAAATCTGAGGGAAATCGTGGATGGCTTTGATTTTCCTTTGGTACTCATCATCAAAGCAGGAATCATAGAAGGCTTCGTAATCGATGGGCAGTCTTTGCCCGCAGTACGGACAGGCCCCTTTTGCGGCGTCGTGGTATTTCTGATGGCCTTCTTCAACCCATGCCAGCGCCCCGATGTCCTGAATGAATTTTGCGTATTCGGTTGTGCCTTTGCTCCGAATCTCTTCACCAAGGAGCGGACAAGTCGGAATGGCAGCGATGTGGTCATCGCCATCCAGCTCCGTAAGATAAGGATAGGTGCGGGCACCCTCTGCAAAGGCTGCTTTGAACCGCTTTTCAAGCTCGTCCTCATCGCAGTCCCGAGGCGCGGTACTGTTGACTTTTTGTGAAAGCTGAGGATTGCGGGTAGCGCCTTTGAAAGCCTGTTTGAATTTATCGCGCAGGACTCTGGTGTTGTTCAGGCAGGCTTTCTGGAAGTTACCCTCAGCTGTCTGTAATGCCTTCGCCGCCTTTTCCCGTTCGCCGCCTTCGCCATCAATTTCTGTCTGTCTCTTTTGCAGAACCTTCCGACGATCTTCCAGTTCTTTTATTTTCTTTTCAATCTCCTCTGTCTTTTTACCCTCGCTCAGAGAGAATACGCCTTTGAGCCGGTCGAGTGTTCTGAAATGCTGATCGATAAAATCCTGATTGTAAAGATGGATCTCATAATTTGCCGGAGATTCACCCTCGGACCATGTAAGTCCTGTACCCTCGCCAAGCTGCCTGCCGAGCGATGTCTTGCCCGCGCCGTTCTTCCCATAGAAGAAATTGATGTAGCTAGGGGCGAAGGACTCATCTGTGAATGTGGCTGTGTTCAGCGTGATGCTGCTGATTGCCGAAACCTTTTTCTCTGCCATTGATGCACTCCTTATTCCGCCAATTTTCCGTCCTCTAATAGCTTGTCCACTTCAGACAAGCGAAACTTGTATTGCTTTCCTGCTTTGATTGTTGGTAGCTTGCCACTTTTCAGCCAGTTCCTTATCGTATCCTGGCTGACGCTGAGGTGCTCGGCGACATCGGCAAGGTTGACCCATTTTTCTTCTGTTCTTACTTCCGTGCTATTCGTTTCCATATGCTTCTCCTTATCTTGTAAACGGGTTCAGCCCCGCATCTCCGAGGACTTCCATAAGGTCTATCTCTTTCACGGTCCAATGACTATGGTTCAGCTCATTAAACTTCTTATATCTTCCGCAGATACCAAGCTCAAAAACCAGCTGGCTGATGCGCTCCTGCGGAACGGCAAACAGCGGGTGGAAATACAACTCGATGCCGTTGCTACGGTTTTTGATGTCCGTGAGTTGCGCCACAGATGCGTAGTGGTCTTCATCCGTCCAACCATTGTGCCTGTTCTCACACGCCAGGATACAAAGGAAGCTCTTTAACTCCTCAATTATCTCAGCTGTCAGAGGTGAAAAGCGATCCCTCAGTTCCTCTGTTATGTTATCCAGTTCCACCAGGCACCGCTTCTTCTCGAAAGTGATATGACAGTCCGTCAGCATCGGCTCCTGACCGTAGACGATCAGGTTATAGTAATCGCGGGAGTATGTCAGAGGGGTGGCAGTATAACCCGGCATTCCCGGCAGGCCGGTGGAAATCAGAATCTGGCTGGTGTGGGCATGGAATTCGTTTACCCTGTCAATGTTGTAGATTTTCTCTGCTTCCTGCTGAATTGTCGACTTTGGGTCGGGAGTGGCAAGAGAGCCAGGCTGCCTATGTATAATCTCGTTGCTCATCTGACACTCCTTATCCGTTAAACACGTCTATGTGCTCAATATTGTAAATGGTCTGCGCTTGCTGGTGATAAATGCGGCCATTGTTATTCAGCGTCTGTTCTGTTTTTCTTTGCTCCTGGCCCGATCCATCTTCCACAACTTCCGCGTCAATGACTTCTGCCTCGGCTTCATCTGCCGGGGCTTTTTTTGTTTCTTCCGTACACTCTTCGGCTTCTCCGCCTGCATCGGTGGTTCCAAACAGGTCAAAGTCAAATTCTCGCGGATAGCTGGATCCAAAGCTGCTCTTGAAGACCCACTTGGCGTGCATTTCATCGGCCCGGTCATGCAGGGCCTCAAATGTCCTCCGGCCGGTTTCGTTGTCAGGCCTGTTCATTACGATGAAATGCCAGATGCCGAGGAGAAGGGAAGAAAGACAGTAATGGTCGAGAGCTAAAAGATCGGATTTCAGGACAGGCGCTGAGGCGATGAAGAAGGGTGTCTCCGGAGTGATGAGCTTGTCCTCCTCCATAAGGATGAGGAGCGACTGGATGAGCCATTTCATCCGCTCGTCGGAATCTGTGCGCAGGAAGCTGTCAACAAATTCGTCCATTTCCTTCAACACAGTTATGTACTGGGTTTTCACCCGCTTATCAAACGCCTGGATCTCAACATCATCATCGAAAGGAAGGTTTTCACCGTATGCGACTTTGCATGCGCGGTAGTCGCTGGTGTCGCCCTCAAAGGTTCTGCCAGCGAGCGGTTGCTGGAATGACGGAACGACCATCTGGATCAGCGCCTCCAGCATGTTCCGGTTGCTGACCCTGTCTTTTTTGCCGCTCCGCAGCTGCCTGCGTGATGCGGCTTTCCCCTTTGCCTCTGTGAGCAGCACCAGGAAGATGCCGCCACAGAGATAAGGCAATGGCTTTGTTTTCATCAGATTTACCTCTGTTTTTTATTTGCGAACTCTGCGAACTCCGCTAACAGTTTCGGGGTTCTCAGGCGAAGTCCAGGTTTTACCTCAGAAGCTCAGAGATGGCTTCTGGGGCCTTTTATAGGCCTCCGTAATTCGGGAATGTTCCGATCAATTCGGAACAAAACCGAGCAATTCATTATAGCACATCTGGAAAGAAAAATCCAGATGCAGCAGAAAAACGGAGGTAAACCTGATGAAAACTTTCACGAGCAATTGCACCCTGAACCACGAATCCACCCTGGCGGATCTCCTCGCTTACATTGGCGAAGTGAAGAAAGCGGAGAAGACGCCCACACCGAAGAAGCTGGCTGAGAGCGGGAGTACCGTAATCGCTGAGGAAACCGGCTGTCTGGCATACAGCTGCGGGTACGCTGTCTACGACAACGGTTCCGGCCGGACGGTCATGTGGCTGCCGGACTGTGTATCCTTCACCTACTACTTTGATGAGGCGACGGACGCGGAAAAAGGAATCATCCCTAATAAGGACACCCTGCCGGACGGGCTTCTGGAAATGCTTCCCTGGGTCATGGCGGTTACGCTGATCGGTGAGCATCGCATTGAAGCGAATAGTATGAACCGAACTGGCAGCCGGAGCGGCACCAAGGACTATGATTCTGACGACAACGGCGATAAGGACGGCGATGCGGAAGCAGCCCTGGAGAAGACCTATGAGAAGGCATATGTCTGGCGGGAAGACCGGATCGGTGAGAGCCCGGAGACCATCTTCATCCGCAAGGAGACGCGCCGCGAGATGCTGGAGAGTATGACGGACAAGCAGCGCGAAGTCTTCACCCTCTACTATTATGATGGTTTGAAGCAGCGCGAGATTGCAGAACGACTGGGAATCAGCCGGGACTCTGTCAACGACCGGCTGGAATGCGCTCTGAAAAAAGTGAAGAAACTTTTCTGAGTGCACCCACAAAACAGCCTCTCCCACGACAGTATATGAAGGAACATTCAAATCCTCTCGTATACTGCCGGGCGGCGGGAGCCAGCAGGATACGATGGAGCACCGCAAAAGAAAAAAATATTTTTCCAGAGCGGTACCCACAAAACGCCACCTCCCACGACAGTATATGAGGGAACCTGATAATTTCCCTCCATACCTCCCAAGAGCGGCCGTGATTCTGAAACTGGGTCACGGCCGTTCTTACATTCGGGACTGTGGGCCCTCTCCCGCAGAGAAAGGACATATCTATGAAAAACAGTTTTGAGAAACCCCGTTACCATGATGACCGTCATGGGCACCGTCAGGCCCAGCGCAGAAGCCAGAAAGAAAGTAGAAAACAGGATCCGCAGGAGAAACAGCGGAGTATGAAACAGGAAGATATCCTTGATCAGCTGGAAAAACAGATTGACGAGGACGCATCCAATGTCGGTCTGGTGATCGCACAGATCTTCAAAACTCTCGTTGTAGCGCATGGTGCGCTACCTGCTATGGATCTGAAGACAGACCTGTTCCGTGTTGTTGTCAATGAGGCATGTATTTCAGTGGATGTTCTCGATCCTGACTGCGTGAAATGCCCCGCTTTCCAGGAATGCTGTGGTGAGAACGACAGCGGTGATGACCGCTTTGGCGGCAGTGGTTTCTGGGGTGATTTCGATGATGACGATAGCGACGAGTATGACGAATACGACGAGGAGGATGGCGATGAATTTGAAGACTAAAACAGACCAGACAGCGGCAGATATGAACATCGGACAGGTTGGGCAGGAGGCAATGCCTCCTGTTACTGTCAGCATGAAAAAACTGACAGCGGGCGTTACCACGTTGTTTATGGGAATCGTTCAGATGCTTGAGGCGCTGGAGCCACATATGGCGCAGAGGCTTGTGGACATCGCTGTTCAGAACAGTAGCGACGTTGCAGGCTACAGTGTTGAGAACGAGTCTGTTGACAGCGGAAAGGAGGGTCAGAACGTTGAAGCTGAGAC
This sequence comes from uncultured Lachnospiraceae bacterium, assembly GCA_902785635.1. Taxonomy (GTDB): domain Bacteria; phylum Bacillota; class Clostridia; order Lachnospirales; family Lachnospiraceae; genus Merdiplasma. The sequence continues at coordinate 1,855 of CACZZH010000107.1, read as the reverse complement.
CGCCGATAGCGGAGTTCCTGCTACTGTTGCTTCTGATGGAAGCCTGTCTGCTGAAGGTGCTGCTGGGGATCCTGAAGTGAAGCAGGAGAGAGCCCCAGCCACTGTAACCAATACCACTACCCAGGCAACAACCGAAAACACAGTTCCTGCCACATCCGTGACCGAGGATGATATCACCAGGATCATCGTTCGGAAGATTAAGCAGGATCGCTCCAACAATGAGAAAATCGGTTCGATCCTCCGGACCTATGGAGCGGCGAAAGTCAGCGACCTGCCCGCTGGAAAATACGAGGCGTTTCTGACTGACGTCTCCCAGCTCTGAGGTGATGACAGAGATGAACAGGATGATCAGAATACAATATTGGAGGTGACGGGATGCCGGATGTACACGCGCTGTTAAGCGCATCCAGTTCAAAGCAATGGCTGCACTGTCCGCCCTCGGTACGCTTGCAGGAGGGCTTTCCCAATGAAAGCTCCGTCTATGCCGCCGAGGGCACGTTTGCCCACGAGATTTGTGAATACAAGATCAGAAAGTATCTGCATGAGCGGGTAAGAAGGCCACAGTCAGAGGAATTCGACACGGAGGAAATCGAGAACATCACCGATGTGTACTACGAGTTCGTCGTCGGCGTTATCGAGCAGATGAAACAGAATGGTTGTGAGCCGCTGGTTCTTGTGGAGGAGCGGGTGGATTATTCACACATCGCGCCTTCAGGTTTCGGAACGGCCGATATGCTGATCGTTGGGAAAGATGAGAAGGGACGCGGCTTGCTCCACATCATAGATTTCAAGGCAGGGCAGGGAGTGTTTGTGGATGCTGACCATAACAGCCAGATGATGCTTTACGCTTTAGGCGGGCTCCATGCTTACGGTTACATCTACCCTATTGAAACTGTACGGATGACGATCGTACAGCCGAGGCTTGATAATTTGAGCACGTTTGAATGTACTCGTCAGGAACTGGAAGCGTGGGGCGAAGAAATCAAGCCGATTGCAAAGATGGCATATGAGGGCAAAGGGGAGCAGAAACCCGGCGAGTGGTGTCGATTTTGCCGGGCAAAGCCTGTGTGCAAAGCCTGCGCTGAGGAAGCACTGTCCTTATGCCGGGAGGATTTTCTAGATCTTGACGGTGGCGCTTTTGAAGAAGGTACCAGGGCGAGAGCCAGTCCTGATGAAGAAAACGACCTCACAGCACCCTACAATGCTGATACGGACACACCGGTCTTCAAACAGCCGGGCCTGATCCCGCTGACGGAACTGTCGACCATACTGCCTACGCTGAACCGGATCAGCAGCTGGATCGAGGCGGTATTTGCTTTTGTATCATCAGAGGCCATCAACCACGGGGTTCCGATCCCCGGCTACAAGGTGGTTGAAGGCAGAAGCAAGCGCGTCTTCACGGACACGAAGGCCGTAGTTGATACAGCGGTCGCCAACGGGTACACCGACCTGTACAAGCAACAGCTCATCAGCTTGACGGAATTCGAGAAGTTGATGGGAAAGAAGCGGTTTAACGAGCTGTTGGGCTCTTACGTTGCCAAACCGCCCGGAAAGCTGACCCTTGTGCCGGAAGACGACCCGAGGGAGCCGGTGGATCTATCCAATACGCCTGATCAGGAATTTGCGGTCCTTCCTGGTGAGGAGTGAAGAATTTCGCATGAATCACAGAACCGCGCATAATCTAATATCAATTTTTGCGTCTGAGAGCTGTCATGCCCAGGCGCTATTTTTATGGAGGTAAATAATTATGGCTAACCACAGTCATTGATGTTTCTGTACATATGAGCAAAGATTTGACTCATAGAGGGTAGGATTTTTCAGGAACAAAGCCCATTGCCTCAAGTAAAGCCAGATC
>CACZZH010000106.1 GCA_902785635.1 uncultured Lachnospiraceae bacterium | reverse complement strand
CCGCCGCATCCTTCACGGCGAAAAGCCCGTCCTCGAAGGCACCGGGCTGCAGACCCGCGACTTCATCAACGTCCATGACACCGCCCGCGCCTTCCGTCTGGCTTATGAGAATGAGCGCTCCCGCGGCCACATCGTGAACCTCGGCTCCGGCATCGAGATCTCCATGAAGGCTGTGGTGGAGGAGATCTGTGCCTACTTCGATTACAAAGGGGAGATCGAATACCGCCCCGGCCGCCCCGCAGACGTTCAGCGCCTCTGCGCCGACGCCAGACTCGCCCGCGAACTCCTGGGCTTCGAACCGGAAGTGGACTTCCCCACCGGCCTCCGCGAGACCCTGGATTGGTACAAGGTCAATCAGCAATAAGGGTTCATATATCTATAAAATCTTTTCCATTAAGGATAAACCTAAAGTCAGGTTTGGGAAAATCTAAAGTTTTAACCATGTAAATCCTAAAGTCCGGCATAGGGAAATCCTAAAGTCTGGATATGTAATAATCTGAAGTCTGCACACAGAATCAGGATAAAGGACGGCTGCACGATGAAGATCAGCGAAGGCTATATTCCCTTCATGGGACATCAGACATATTACCGCATCGCAGGCGAAGCGAACCCGGAAAAGGCGCCGCTCCTGCTGCTGCACGGCGGACCGGGCTCGACCCACAACTATTTTGAGGTGCTGGACTTCCTCGCGGAAGAAGACCGGCGGCAGCTCATCACCTATGACCAGATCGGCTGCGGCAACTCCTACCTCGACGGGCATCCGGAGCTCTGGACCCGGGAGACCTGGGTGCAGGAGCTCATCACCCTGCGGGAAGCGCTGGGACTGAAAGCGATCCACCTGCTGGGCCAGTCCTGGGGCGGAATGCTGGCGCTGGAATATGTCTGCAACTATGCGCATGAGGGCATCAAAAGCCTCATCCTCTCCTCCACCCTGCCCTCCAGTCAGCTCTGGGGGATCGAGCAGGCCCGCATGATCAAAGAACTGCCGCCGGAGATGCAGGAAGCCATCCGCCTTGCCGCGGAGACCGGCGACTATGATGCCCCGGAAGCCAAAGCGGCCGAGGCGGAATACATGCTGCGGCATGCGGGCGGTCCCTACGGGGAGGACGCCCCGGAGTGCCTGACCCGGGCTAAACGCAGCGGACGGGAAGCCTACGTGGTCGGCTGGGGACCGAACGAATTCATCCCGCTGGGGACCCTGAAGGACTATGACGTCACGGATCAGCTCTGTGACATCCGCGAACCGGCACTCATCATCAGCGGCGGCAATGACCTCTGTACCCCCTATATCGCCAAGACCATGTTTGACCGGATCCCGAACGCCCGCTGGGAACTGTTCCGCACCTGCCGCCACAGCTGCTATGTGGAAGACCTGCCACGGTATTCAGCGCTGCTGAAAGAGTGGATGAACCAATACGATTAGCTGCCGGTTACCAGTTGCCGGTTGCCGGTAAATACTAACCTGCAGCCAGTAACCAGCAACCGGTAACTGACATCTGCGGAATGAGACAGCGCCGCCATCCAATTTCTTACTTCTTATTTTTCTTTCGTTTTTCCCGCAGTTTTTTCCGGGTCTCGGCGGAGGGACCGGAGCGGGACGCCATCCCCGGATGCCGGGACGGGACCTCCGGCTCCGTTTCACTCAATTTATGGAACCGCTCTATCAGCTCGTCTACATTTTCCCTCAGGATGGTTTCCGCCTCGTCGAAGGCTCCCCGGCTTTTCGCCTCATTCATCAGCAGCTCTCTCAGTTCAATTTCATTGATCCCGAGACCGGGGATGTTCGGGAATTTTTCCGGAGGATAGACCGGTGTTCTGTACACATCTGATGCCCGATCCATAACCCTCCCGCAACGCCGCGCTGCCCGTTCCGCTTCCCGCCGCTTCGCCCGTTCACGCTTTTCCGCTGCCCGTTTTTGCGCTTTCACCTCGCGGGTGAAGGACTTCAGCACCGGCAGGGAGGAGGCCCGCACCCGGGGTCCCACCCTGCGGTGGCTGCTGTCCCGCTGCCGTTTCGGCTCATCCCGGTAGACGGTTTCCCGCTTGAGCAGCTGTTCAATTTTTATCTCTCCGTTTTCGATCTTACCGATCCGCTCCTGGGTAGCCTTCAGCCTCTCGGCCAGCGCCGCCCAGCGGAACAGCCAGCCGATCATGTTCATATCCTGGGCGCTCCGGTCGCTCTGCAGGTCGTTGTAGGCCCCGCAGCATTTGCGGAACATGACGGAGACCATCTTATAAAGCTCAAGGATATTGATTTCCTCCAACTCCGGGAACTGCTCCCCGCTCTGTTCCAGGACAGTTTTGGTGATGCAGTAGGAACCCATCTGTTTGATGTTCTTTTCGAGACGGGACATGAGCATGGGAAAGTAAGGAGAAAGGCGGTTGTAACGGGCGGCGGCGTAGTTCAGGTTGCACATCACGACCCACAGGGCTTTGGCGGTCTCTTCGAATTCCAGCGGGGCATTGTTGTACATGCCTTCGGGCTCGAAGGGAAAACCGTATTCGTCGCAGAGGACTTCTTCGTTTTCCGAAGGTCCGCTGCCCGTGTCCGGAGACGCAGCGAAGGCGTCCGCGGTTTTCACGCGGTCGAGCATTTCGGTTATTTCCTGATCGGTCAGTTCCGTCTTCAGCGCCGTCTGTTCCATTCCGTTACTCTTTCTCCTTTCTATTTAATTTAGATAATTTTTGTTCTGTTAATTATCTTTAGAACTATATTAGCACATATATTTTATATTGTCAAGGGGGAATTTTCAGAGTCAAAGCAAAAGACGGGACCCGTTGTACGGGTCCCGTCTTCCTGACTTTCAGGTAATCTTAAAGAAATCAGCGGGTGATTCTTGTGCCGGTCTCGCCATGGATGGCGCGAAGGAGGTTCTCCGGATTCGTGATGATGGCTTCCTTTCCGCCGGCTTCCAGGAAGTTGATGATGGCCTGGATCTTCGGGGCCATGGAGCCCTTCTTGAAGTGGACACCCTCTTCCATATATTTCTTCGCTTCTTCCAGGGTCATGTGATCCAGCCACTGCTGATCCGGTTTCCCGAAGTTGATGGCGACCTTTTCCACAGCAGTGGAGATCACCAGAACGTCCGCGTTCAGGTTCTGCGCCAGCAGACTATTGCCGAAGTCCTTGTCAATGACCGCCGCAACGCCTTCCAGGGTCCCGTCTTCATGTTCGATGACCGGGATACCGCCGCCGCCGATGGAAACAACAATGATGCCGGTCGCCAGGAATGCACTGTAAATCGTCGCTTCGGTGAACAGGGTAAGGTAGGATGTGAGAAGAAGCCCCATCCCGATTGCCAGCCCGGTAAATCCCAGAAAACTGAGAGCGGGTGAAGAAGAGCGATAGACCAGAAATGTGCATCCGAAACTCAAGACCAGATAGAGTACAAGAATGATCCGAAAATCGATCTGAATGATATATGGTGTCAGAAAAACAGCCATCCCCACATTGATAAGAATGCCCCACAGCAGCGTGAGACCGATCACGATATTGTACTGGCTTTCGGTCAGGAGTTTCCCCTCTGTCCTCTGCAGTCTGAGCAGTTTCACTTCTTTATTGTTTTCCATACTTAGATCCTCCGTATTGCACTGCATTTGTTAAATGAAGTATAATCTTTTTTACAGGAAATCGCAAGGTATGAAAAGGTAACAGGCAAAAACGAAAGGATAATGCAGCATGTATATTTCAGAGAGATGTGCCGAATGTCTTTACAGCAAGCAGGAAGAAGTATCAAAGGATCCGTCTTACCTGAAAGAGGTGCGGGAACTGCTGGATGCACGAAGGGAAACGGATACCGCACCGTATATGGTATATCTGTTCGACCGGGCTTATCAAAAACGGTTTGGCGCACCGGCAGATTACAGCGGGATCAAAAAAGAGTTTAATGATCTTGCGCTTTCCATGGAAGCGGATGCCGAAAAGCGGATCGCCCAGGCACCGGATCCGCTGGCGGAAGCGTTCGTGCTTGCAAGGGCGGGCAACTATATTGATTTTGGCGCCATGGATAACGTAGATTCCGATACGTTTGCCGGACTGTTCTCAAGTGCGAAGATGAGTGAAAAGGACTGGATCACTTTCCAATCCTTCCGGGAGCAGTGTAAAAACGCGCAGCGTTTTCTGCTGATCGCGGACAACTGCGGGGAGATCGTTTTTGACCGGCTGTTTGTGGAGCAGCTGCACAGGGAATATCCGCATCTTCAGCTGTATGTAATGGTGCGCGGGGGAGAGGTGCTCAACGATGTCACTGCAGAGGATGCAGCCTATGTGGGAATGGATAAAGCGGCAAAGATCGTCTCCAACGGAAAAGCCGTAGCCGGAACGATCTATGAACTGCTTGCTCCGGAAGCAAAGGAGATCCTGGACAAGGCAGATATCGTTCTTTGCAAAGGGCAGGGGAATTATGAATCTCTTTCCAGGCAGGGAAGGCATGCCTTTTATGCATTCTTATGTAAATGTGATCTGTTTACCGAGCGTTACCAGGTACCGCAGTTTACCGGGATGTTCGTTGAGGAAGGGCTCGAAGATGTTTGAGATTGCGGTATACGGAAAAGGCGGTATCGGGAAATCCACAGTGAGCGCGAATCTTTCGGCCGCTATGGCTGCAGATGGGGCGCGGGTCCTTCAGATCGGCTGTGATCCGAAGCACGATTCTACTCAGCTGCTGATGCATGGCCAGAGAACGCAGACGGTACTGGATTATCTTAGAAACGTCAGCAGGGAAGAGGAGGATCCGAAAGAAGTGCTTCATACAGGGGCATTCGGCGTTGGATGCATTGAAGCCGGCGGACCGAGACCCGGAGTCGGATGTGCCGGACGGGGAATCATCTCTGCTTTTGAGTTCCTTGACCGGCATCGGATGAAGCAGGAATATGATACCGTTGTTTATGATGTGCTCGGGGATGTGGTCTGCGGGGGGTTTGCTGTTCCGGTACGCCGGGAATATGCAGACGTCGTTTTTCTTGTGACCAGCGGGGAATATATGGCGATCTATGCTGCCAACAATATCCTGCGGGGAATTCGGAATTTTGATTCGGATCAGGTTAAACGTGTGGCCGGAATCATTTACAATGAACGGAGGATTTCCGGAGAGGATGAACGGGTCCGTCGTTTTTCGGAGGCAGTAGGACTGCCTGTGTGTGCCAAAGTGCCAAGAAGTGAAGGCTTTGCCTGTGCAGAAGAACAGAAGAGGCCGTTGATGGAACTGGAAGGGTATGAGAAGGAAAAGAAGGTGTTCCGATGTCTTGCGGAAAGGATCGGACCCTCAATGCCCCTTTACGAAGCAAAACCGCTCAGTGATGAAGAACTTGAGAAAGTAGTGCTGCATCAGGGTTTCCCGGATGCAGACCGGATCTTTCCGGGCAGCGCAGGACACAGGCTGTCCGGTGTGAAAAACGGACCGGAAATGGCGGACCGGACGGGAATGACGGACCGGACGGGAATGACGGACCGGACGGGAAAGAGGGAGCGGGTGTTTTACAGTCAGGAACGGATATCATCCCGGCCGATGCCGGAGAGGAACCGGTCCCTTTCAGAATGCGGCTTCCGCTTTTCGGATGCGCTTTCAACGGGGCGGCGACTACTGCGGTCCGTCTGACGGATGCCATCGTGATCGTCCATGGCCCCGGGGCGTGCGCATTTTATACGCTTCAGAATATTACGTCCACCGGGAGAAAGAATCTGTTCAACCGCGGAATTCTTATGCCGTCTGCGCTGAGCCCGCATTTTGTGAGCACAGATATCGGCCCTGCACAGGCTGTCTTCGGGGGGACGGATCTTCTGCTGGAAAAGGTACGTGAAGCACTCACCTGCAAACCGGGCGCTGTGATCGTGATCAGCTCCTGCGTCAGCGGGATCATCGGGGATGACATTCGTCAGGCACAGATGCTGTCGAATAAAGATACAAAAGTGATCGTGATCGGTGCGGACGGTGTCCTGGCCGGGGATTATATGGAAGGGATCCGTCTTTGCATGGATACTCTCGCGGATGAGCTGATCGATCCGGATGTGAGTCCTGAAGGACGGTATGTGAATCTGATCAATGAAGTCGGTGTATCCAATCAGATCGAGAGCAATTACAGCTCTATGGTCGGGATCCTCTCCAGAATGGATGTGAAGGTGAACTGCAGATACCTTGGAGATGCCACGACCGGGCAGATGCGTTTTTTCCTGCGGGCTCCACTTAACATTCTCGCTTCCGACAGCGAGGACAGTCACCGGATCCGTTCCCGCCTGCAGCAGAAATACGGCTGCCGTTTCATGGACGGTGCTCTGCCGGTCGGATTTGAGGATACCTGCCGGTGGGTGCGCCGGATCGGGGATTATTTTGACAGGAGTGCCGAAGCGGAGGAGATCATACGGACAGAAGAGAAGATCTATCTGGAGGAACTGGACAAGCTGCGGAAAGATCTGACGGGCAAAAAGATCCTGCTCACTACGATCAACGCAGGGCTGGACTGGCTGCTGGAGGCAGCAGCAAAGGCAGGAATGTGTTTTGTATGGATCGGCGTTCTCAATTATCTTCATCAGGAGATCTGTGTCACATCTCACCCGGAATTCATGGAATTGATCGACACAGAGTACGACTGGATGAAGGTACGCGAAAAAGTGCAGCAGCTGAAGCCGGATCTGGTCCTGTCCAATTATACTTCTGCCATGGAGGACGGCCCCTATGTGCTGGACGCGATCCCGATGACACCTAATATGGGATTTCATACAGCGCTGCCTGTCCTACGCCGTTGGGCGAAGCTTTTTGTTTCCGGAAAGGAGGGGAGCTGGAAAAATGACCGGACATTGTTCGACGCCTGTTTCTCCTGACGGGATCACCGGAATGATCTTCGTCATGGAAGGGATCCGGGGATGCGTCACATTACTGAATGGTCCGATGGGATGCAGGTTCTATCACAGTACCACCTCACAGTTTTTAAGCATCCACCCGATGCTTTATCTTCCTTCGAAGGGCGGAGTGCGCGTTCCGGTCGATTACAACCATCTGGACAACTGGTTTTTCCGTCAGCAGAGGGTGCCCTGTACCTATCTCGACGGCGATGATTATGTATTCGGAAGTATAGAAAAAGTCCGGGACGGACTGAACTACCTGAGAGATAATATTCATTTTGAGATGCTTGCGGTGGTCAATTCCCCGGGTGCATCTTTGATCGGCGACAGACTGGCGGATGTGATAAAAGAGACATTGCCGGGTCGTGATACCGTCATGCTGGAGAGTCCCGGTTTTTCCGAGGGATTTGACCGGGGATATGAGCAGGCATGTCTGCAGCTGCTTCGGCAGATCTGCTTTTCGGATAGTGAAAAAGCGGCGGATGCCCGGGAAAAGGGGAAAGTACCGTCGGTAAATGTGCTCGGCCTGTCCATCTGGAACCGTTATTTTGAAGGGGACCGGGAAGAACTTGCCGGTCTGTTTGAAGACTGCGGGATATCTGTGAACTGTTTTCTGGGAGCGGACTGCAGCTGCGATGAGATCCGCCGGATACCGCAGGCAGAACTGAACGTTGTGCTGGATCCGGACAGAGGACTGGAGACCGCCGGATATCTGGAAGAGCGGTTTGGAACGCCGTATTATGTATGTGATACGCTGCCGATCGGTTTTGACGCGGTGGAAAAAATGTTTTCGGATATCAGCCGGATCCTTGGCACAGATCCGGTAAGAGTGCTGGAAAAAAGCAGAAAAGCAAGAGCTCTGGCCTGGTATAAGATCAACGGGATCTATCAGTCATGCGGACTTCCTCAGGGAGCACTGTTTTCAATAGCAGCTGAATGCAGGGCAGTTCTGTCCTACAGCGCATTTCTTATGGAGTACCTGGGAATGATCCCTGATGTGCTGACAGTTACGGGACAAATGCAGCCCTCCGGGCAAAGAAAACTAAGAGAACTACTGGAGAAGAACCATGCACTGCAGGCTCTGGAAAGGCCCATGACAAAAACCCGCGCCGAGCTCGTTTTTTCAGATGCCAACTGGATCGGAAGCCTGATGAGCAGCGGCAGATCTTTCTGCGGGATCGAGATCAGCCTGCCGGGAATGGGTTATACAGATCTGGTGAAAAAAAGCCATATGGGAATCACGGGAGCTTTATTCCTGACCGAGCAGGTGCTGAACGGCCTGATGACCAGACTGTAGGGACAGAGAATCGTCCTCTGTCCCGTCTGAGAAATCAAGGGAGATGGAAACACGATCCATCTCCTTTTTTGATTCAAAAAATTATTGAAAAGTTGAAAAAGGTACTTGACATATTATCATAATGATAATAAGATGATGCTGTAAAGAGATAATATCAAAATGATAATAACAGAAAGGAGGATGCATGATGAATGACTTTATGAATGGAATGTTCGGAAAGATCGCACCGGAGATGTGCAGGCTGTCTATGCAGGGCGGGATCGCAATTAAGACTTCAGGCGGCTATAAGTCCTATGACAGACGAACCGGCCGCATGATCAACTGTGATCATTTTGTTTTTCCGATCGGTGAGGAATTCTTTTTCGTGATCCCGACCAATCGGGTAAAACCGGGGGATATCATTCTGGCCAGCGGCAGACCTAAATACGTACTGGGAGCTGACAGGGATCGGATCACGGCTTTGAATTATGAAAATTCCGTGATCGAGACGATCCTTCCGGAGCGCCATATGTTTCTCGGAAACACCTATTTTTACGGGAAGATCGTGTCTTTGTTCGGAACAGACGGATTACGGGGAGGAAAGGGGACCGGAAAGATCCTGAAATTCATGATGCTCAGTCAGCTGCTTAAGGGATCCGGCGGCGGTGATACCGGAAAAGGAGTACCTGCCGGGCAGCCGGGAATAAAGGAGATACTGCCAATGATGCTCCTGATGGGAGGGAAGGATAACGATTTTTCCTTTGATCTGGATCTCGACGATGATGATGCGGATGAAGAGGATAAAACATCAGATGATCCGGCAGACGCATAAAACATAGTCAAAAACGCCGGATGCAGAACGGGCAGACAATAATTGAAAAGGAGGTACAGTATGGGATACGGGGCATGGAGAAGAAGTGATTTTAATGAATACAGTAAAAAGATGCACCGCAGTGTCGGCGCAGACGGAAGGCTGGCGGGAAGTTATACCAATCAGGAATTATTCAAGGCCAGAAATCTGGACCGGATGCTGGACCCGCACGGTGTGATCCGTGAATGCTGCGACAGTGAAGAGCATCCCAACACACTGCCGGTCATCCTGGCGCTGGATGTAACGGGTTCTATGGGACATGCAGCCGTGGAAGTGGCAAAGCAGCTGAATGTCATTATGACAAAGCTTTACGAGGAAACAGGAGATGTCCAGTTCATGATAATGGGTATCGGAGATTTTGCATATGATGCGGTCCCGCTTCAGGTGTCTCAGTTTGAAGCGGATATCCGGATCGCGGAACAGCTCGACAAGATCTATTTTGAGTTCGGAGGCGGAGGAAACTTCTTCGAATCTTACACGGCAGCATGGTATTTTGCTCTGCATCACACCCGGCTGGATGCCTGGAAGAGAGGAGGAAAGGGTATCCTTATCACGATGGGGGATGAGCAGCTTAATCCGTACATTCCTCTGAAAGGAAGGATGGCGAACCTGGAAAAAGTAACAGGCGATACGCTTCAGGGAGACGTGGAAACAGCTCCGCTTTTTCACGACGTGAGTGAAAAGTATGAGCTGTACCACCTGAATGTGAACCACCGCGGCGGGTATGATTCAGATGCGATCACAAAGTCCTGGAAGAAGTATCTGAAGGGAGATCATTTCCGAACTGTCACACTGGACAGCATCGCGCAGACGATCATTGAGATCGTCAGGACCGAGCTGGAAAAGCAAGACAACACGAAAAAGACCGGTACATTTCTCGGGAAACTTCCGGTGCCCGGTATTTCCTGGTAAATCTGTTCCGAAACGGAGATCAGGCTCGTTTGCAGGTGCCACGCAATGATGAAATAAAACAGTTCTGGAAGGAGGCATTACGATGACAAATGTGAAAATAGTGATCGGAGGAAATTTCGGAGATGAAGGAAAAGGCCTGTTAACTGCCTTCTTTGCACAGCAGATGATGCAGCGCAGCGGAAGATGCCTGGTGGTGATGAGCAACGGAGGCCCCCAAAGGGGCCATACCGTTGTTCAAAACGGGAACCGGCATGTATTCCGGCATTTCGGATCCGGTACGTTTTGCGGAGCGGATACGTATTTCCCGGCCCAGTTTATGGTGAATCCCATGATCTTTTCAGAGGAGAGAGATGAACTTGCGGGGATCTTCTCCGGTGCGCTTCCTGACAGTCCTGCTTTTCCGAAAGTATTTATTCATCCGTCCTGCCTCGTGACAACTCCTTTTGAAATGATCACAAACCTGATTCTTGAAGAGCACAGAGGAAAAAAGCGCTACGGCAGTGTGGGAGTGGGTATCTGGGAGACTGTGATCGGCGGAGGTAAAAACTTTAGGGAACTTGCAGGGATGAGCGCTGCACAGATCATGGATTATCTGGAGAAGGACCGCAGGGCACATATGATACAGCGCCTGCAAAGCAATGGCATCGGGCAGGTTCCGCAGGAGTGGAAAGAGATCACGGAGGATCCGGAACTGATCCGCCGTTACACGGAAGATCTGTTTCGTATGAAGGAGCAAGTACATATAAGTAAGGATGACCTGTTGAGAAGGTATCCGGAGATCCTCTTTGAAAACGGACAGGGACTTCTTCTGAGTCAGGAAATGAAATACCGGGGGTATGGGAATCATACAACTCCAAGCAATACCGGTATTGAAAATCCTGCGAGAATCATGCAAAGCGCATTCGGCGGTACGGATGAGATCTTCAGCCATGCGGCGGATGAGCTCCGGGTGGAGGCAGTATATGTGACCCGGTCCTACATGACCCGCCACGGGGCAGGCCGTTTTGATACAGAATGCCCGATGAATGAGATCAATCCGGATATCCGGGATCTGACAAATATGCCTAATGACAGCCAGGGCACGATCCGGTACGGCAGGCTGAATATGCGCAGTTTTCTGCGCAGGGTAAAAAGAGACTTTGCGGTTTGGAACCAGATCACACCGGTGCCTGCCGGCTGTGCCGTGTGCATGACACATCTGAATGAGTACGACCACTGTGGTGCCCGCAATAAACTTGTTAAATACAAATCCAGTAGCGAAGAAGGCGCAGGGTGTGTTACACTGAATAATAATACAAGATGAAGAAGGAGATCTGCACGTGAATTATCAAATGACCGAAGAAGAAAAACAGTTTCTGAAGCAGTATGATATCACCAAATATGATCAGCCTTCCGTGACTGTGGATATCGCTGTGTTTGCTGTGACGCCCGGCCGGGAAAGTGAAACGGACAGGGATTACCGAAAGGAGACCCCGCTGGAATTGTCGCTGCTTCTCATCCGGAGAGGCGGTTATCCATATAAAGACTGGTGGGCTCTCCCGGGAGGATTTACGCATCCCGGAGACAGCCTGGAAGAATGCGCCAGGCGGGAGCTTTGCGAAGAAACTTCCGTTTCAAATGCTTATCTGCGGCCTTTCGGAACATTCAGTGAGAGTGGGCGGGATCCGCGAGGATGGATCATATCGAACGGATTTCTTGCACTGGTTGACGCAAAGGACTACCGCATCCGCGGCGGTACAGATGCCTGGGATGCGAGATGGTTCAGGGTCCGGGTCAGCGATCAGGAGATTCTGAAAAAAGTGGAAGGCACAAATGCACGGATCCGCACTCTGCATCACCTGGACCTTGAGAATGATCAGCTGGAGATCCGGCTTCAGGCTGACGTTGAGGAGGAGAGAGTCTTTTCACAGCATCACGAGGAAGTAAGCTATCGCATTTTATCCCGGGAAGGAATCGCTTTCGATCATTCGAAGATCATTCTTCGTGCTTTTGCGGTCCTTCGGCAGGAAACAGAGAGGGACGGGAAGATCGTATTTGATCTGATGCCGGAAAAATTCACACTGTACCAGCTGCAGGAAGTGCATGAGATCATTCTGGACCGGAAGCTGGTCACACCGAATTTCCGCAGAAAGATCGCGCCATTTGTAACAGAGACCGACGAGAGTGCCGCCGGTGCCGGGCATCGTCCTGCAAAGCTGTTTCGGAGGAACCTGGAAGCGTTCTACGGAAGTGCTGATAAATCAGCACTTTCATAGAGCCTCCGGCGGATCGCAGTTCCTGCAGATGTGCAGCATAAAGGGAAAGGAGAAAACGGGATGTTTCTGGAGACAAAACGGCTTGTCCTGAGAGAGTTTTCACCGGAGGATTTTGAGGATGTACATGAGTATTCCTCGGATTATGAGAATGTAAAGCATATGGTATTCGGACCGAATACTCCGGAACAGACACGGGAATATGCGATCCTGGCAGAGGAGTTTGCGGATGGCGGAAACTTTGATGGAAACGACCATGTTCCACACGCCGGACAGCGTTACTGAGTTTACACTGCATCATGAGATCGGAAAAGAAGAGATCCGGAAACTGTTCGATACATATGCATATGAATGTACCATTCTGAAAAGTGCGTGCAGTATTCTCGGATTTGTAGAATACAAAGAAGTCACAGACCAGGCACAGGATGTGATCCTGAAATACGGGCAGGTGGAGGATCAGTATGACCGGGACCGCATGATTCCGACATTGAAGCTGTATCCCAACGGAAATCTGAGCAATGCCTGGGATCATGCGGATGACATATTGAAAAAAATCGATGATTATCAACACAATGGATGTCGTGCAAAAGGTGTCGGAGGATATCGAAAATGAACGAACGGTTAAGAAAACAGCTGGCATTTGTACTGGAGATCGATAAAGAGAAAAACATATTCCGGCAGACACATCTTTCAGGTCATGGCAGAAATGAGAATGACGCGGAACATGCATGGCATATGGCGATCATGGCATATCTTCTGCAGGAGTATGCGAATGAAGAGGTGGACATTGCAAAAGTGATGCTGATGTGCCTGATCCATGATATTGTGGAGATCGATGCCGGCGATACCTACGCATACGATGAGGAAGCACTTAAGACGCAGAGGGAACGGGAGGAGAAGGCAAAACAGAGAATCTTCTCCCTGCTTCCGGAGGATCAGAAGGAAGAGCTGACGGCCCTGTTTGACGAATTTGAGGCGTGTGAAAGTGCAGAATCGAAGTACGCCCATGCAATGGACAACCTGCAGCCTCTGCTTCTGAATGACAGCAATCAGGGAAGCGACTGGAAGGAACATGATGTGAGCGCACAGAAGGTCTACCAGCGTCAGAGGAAAACGGCTCTGGGTTCTGAAAGGCTGTATCAGGTGTCAGATGAGATTTTGCAAAAACAGATCCGAAATGGGAATTTACGGGAGCAGTAGATTCAAGGTCTTTATTCAACTTAAAAAACTACACTTTTTTTAAAATGTTGGAAGTTCATTCCGGTCAATGCTCAATTATACTGTCCTTGAAACTTGATTTTGATAAATTAAGCAAGGAGGAATTATTGTATGAAAAAAGCAATTGCAGCCGGAATTGCACTTTCCATGCTCGTCGGAGCCGCTATACCGGCATATGCTGAAGCCGGAGAGAAGACCACCATTACATTCTGGCATTATATGTCAGAGGATAAAGAAGGTCAGTTCGTCAACGAAGCAGTTGAGAAGTTCAACAGCTCTCAGGATGAGATCTTTGTTGAGGCACAGTATCTGCCCAGAGAAGAGCTCATGAAGCAGTATACGATCGGTGTGGTTTCCGGTGAACTTCCGGATGTAGGAATGGTCGACAATCCTGATCATAACTCCTATGCTTCCATGGGTGTTTTCGAAGACATTACGGATCTGTATGAGGGGTCAGATGATCAGCATTTCCTCGCCGGATCCATAGGTTCCTGTTATTATGAGGATCGTCTGTACGGCGTACCGTGGGGCAACAACTGTCTTGGACTTTTCTACAATGTTGCTGCACTGGAAGAGGCCGGCCTGGAAGTTCCCGCCACATGGTCTGAACTGGAAGCTGCTTGTGAAGTACTCACCAATGATGAGAGATATGGCCTTGCGATTTCCGCGATCGGAAATGAAGAGGGAACGTTCCAGTACATGCCGTGGCTGCTGTCTGCAGGCGGATCGGTGTATGATATGGGATCCGATGCTTCCAAAGAATCCATGTCCTATCTGAAGGGCCTTATTGACAAGGGTTATGTAAACAAAGAGTGTGTAAACTGGACACAGGCTGATGCAGAGAAGCAGTTTGCATCCGGACAGGCTGCAATGATGATCAACGGACCGTGGCAGTTCTCAGGGCTTGCTGCAGATGCACCGGATCTTGAATATGCGGTAGCACAGGTTCCAAAGGCAGACAACGGTGATTATGCTTCTATCCTCGGCGGCGAGAATATCGGTATCTGTACAGGAGCAAATGTTGAAGCAGCATGGACCTTTATTTCCTGGATCACAGGCGCAGAAGAATCCGCCTCGATCTGCAAATCCATCGGCAGACTTTCTCCGAGAGATGATGTTGATGCAGAGGCGCTCTATGAAGGCGATGCGAACTGGCAGATCTTTGCGGAGATCATGCCGAACGCTCAGTCCCGTGGGCCGTCCCCCATCTGGCCGGAACTTTCCCAGGCAGTTTACACTGCACAGCAGGAAGTTTTCACGGGGCAGAAAGATGTTGACGCAGCCATGGATGCTGCAGCTGCGGCAATCGCAGAGCTTGGCTGAGATAAAGCTGAAAAAATGGTTCCTCAGGAATAATTATACCTGAAACGCTGCGGCGGATCCCATCCCTTGTTGAGTGTGGAGGGATCCGCCGTTTTTCATACTTATTTGTCTGCTTGGGTTAGGGGGGATGCGTAATGACGCGAACAAAGCGCAGACAGATTCTCGGCTACTGTTTCATATTGCCGGCAGTGATCTACATGCTTGCTATGACGCTGAAGAACACGCATCGTGATTTTATCGGCTTTGAGAACTTTAAGACGATTTTCGGAGACAGTACCTTCTGGGCATCCATAGGCCATACCTTTATTTACACAATTGGCTGTCTTGTGATCCAGTTTGGTATTGGGTTCGCATTCGCTCTGTTTTTTGCAAAAAAATTCACATTTTCCAAACCGATTCGCGGGTTTATCGTGATCAGCTGGATGCTGCCGGTAACGGTTACTGCGCTGGTATTCAAATTTATGCTGGCTCAGGACAGCGGCATTATCAATGCGATCCTCATGAACCTGCATATTATAAGAGAACCCATCGGATGGCTCCTCAAAGGCAGTACTGCAATGTTCGGACTGATCATGGCCAATTCCTGGGTGGGCATTCCCTTCAATATGCTGCTTTTGACTACCGGGATCAACAATATTCCGGGAGAACTGTATGAGGCGGCTTCCATTGACGGTGCGTCCAGATTTCAGCAATTTAAATCGATCACGGTACCGCTGCTGCGGCCGACGATTCTTTCGGCTCTGGTGCTGGGCTTTGTACTGACATTCAAGGTTTTCGATCTTGTTTATGTTATGACAGGCGGAGGCCCGGTAGATGCGACAGAGGTGCTGTCGACTTATTCCTATAAATTGTCCTTCCAGCTGTTTAAGTTTGGTGAAGGCGCGGCCTGCGCAAATGTTCTGTTCATCTGCCTGCTGGCAGTGGCACTGGTCTATCTGCGCACGATCTCAGCAGATGAGGAGGTATGAACATGAAAGTGAAAAAACGCATGTCCGACCGTAAGCGGAATATCATTTGCAATATCGCTGCCGTCATCGTTGCCTGTATTTTTTTATTCCCCCTGTATTGGATCGTTGTGAACTCCTTTAAGCTTGACAGTGAGATCTTTCTCAGAAAGCCCACTTTGTGGCCTCACAGCTTTACGCTTCAGGCTTA
>CACZZH010000105.1 GCA_902785635.1 uncultured Lachnospiraceae bacterium | reverse complement strand
AGCGTAAAAACAGAATACCAACCGCACACAGAGGATATTCAAACTTTTCTGCGTACGTTTCGCCAACGGATCATTGTACTGTGTCAGGAAACGGTCACGGATCTTACCCACCAACTCACCAGCAGCCTTTGAAAGTTCGACTTCTTCCGTGATTTTCTCTGTCTCTTTGCTAACAAGGAATTTAAGCATATGGTATTTGTTCTGAAGGTCTTCCAACGCGATCTTAACTGGCGTAGGTTTCTTCAGATCCATATCGTAAACCCAGATTTCGGCAAAATTGGACAGCACAATCCAGCGGGACTTCTCACTGTGAGGTAACCCGTTATCATATTCTTTGGCTTGTTCAAATGGCGTTTTTCCACCATGCCCTGCTTGTGGCTTATCCAGAGGAATTCCGAGACTTTTCTGCTCAATCAACACATGAGTCTCTGGAATATACATATCAATACGCTTGGTGTTGCCATCACTACCGATGACTTTCTTTTCGAAATCAACACGTTGCGTCACATTCTCCACGCCAAGGATATCCTGTAGAATCTCAATCCAGTAAGACCTGGCATCTTCGTCTTCCTGCCCTTTGCCGTTCCATCTATAATAAAACTGTCGTGCCGCCTCTCGCTGCTGTGCGTCCGTCATGATAATATATACCCCACAAAAAACAAATCCTGATGGTATTGTACCATATTATTCTGAAACACAGGGAAGAAAAAAGGAGCCGCGTTTGCGGCTCCCTGAAATAACAATATCAACTTACAACAACCTTTACCTTTGCCATCACGCCGTTCTGAGCGTATACATATACATAGCAAGTGCCCTTTTGTACTCCTTTGATAACGCCCTTCTTACTCACAGTAGCGATGTTCTTATTACTGCTCTCGAAAGCGATTGCCCTATGCTTCTTCACCTTCAATTTCTTACTTGCCACAACTGCCGTTGCCTTGAGTGTCACCGTCTTACCTACACCTATCTTGAATGTCTTTTTATTTACCTTTACTGACTTGTTGTTGCCAACCTTGCCACCGGTCGTAGCTACATGGATGGTCTTTGAGGTAGCAATTGCTTTTGATCCCTTGATGGCGACAACCAGGTATTTGTAATATGTGCCTTTCTTCAGCTTTTTCTGTGTATAGGATGTGGTCTTTACCGTTTTCAGTTTCTTGTAGTGATTGCTCTTTCCGCATTTGTTTCCGTAAACCACATACTTGGTAGCACCTTTTATCTTCTTCCATTGTACTCGAATAGAAGATTTCGTTACCTTCACAGCTTTCGCCTGAAGTGAACCAAATGTAGATCCCTTGAGATCATTATCATTCTTCTGCGCCATGATTGTCTTTTCCTGCACAGATGCTGATGGTGCTGCAGCTTCGTTGACTTCTGTCTCCGGAGTGACTGCAATCTGGGTAGAAGATGCTGTAGCAGGTTTCGTCTGAGCCGGAGTTGTTGATGGCTTAGTTGATGACGCCGCCGAAGGTGTCGTTGAAGATGTCGTCGATGTTGATGAGGGTGTTGTCGTCGGTGTAGTTGTCGATGCTGTTGAGGGTATTGTCGTTGGTGTAGTTGGATTTGTCGAACTGCCGTCATTAACCGTTACAAGTGTTGCCGCGGTATAACCATTACTTTTGCGTTTTCCATAAATTAAAAATGTACCTTTTTTCTTTGCAGTATAGAAAGTCCTATCTGAAGACAGTTGCAAAATATCTGAACCATCGGTTAAGACCCAAGATGTAGCAGATGCATTATCAACTCCGGGTTGATATTCATCGTCCTTTATAAGTTCTTTTACCGTAACAGTTTCTCCAACCTTCATGTTTTTCTCATAATAGTGTTCATATCGGAATTGTAGAGTGTATTCTGCAGACCAGTTGCCACTTGCATCACGAGCTTTTAATGAAATCTTATGATCTATCCCCCACAGACTTTTTACATAATCAGAACTAAGAGTAATTCTTGCTTTTGTATCAGAAATCATATGGTTAGATGAGTCAAGCTTTCTAATTATCCCTATAATCTGATTCTCCATTATATCATTTAAGCTATAGTCCCACCCAGTCACTCCAACATTATCAGAAACATCTATATCAATCACTATTTTCTCATTTGACAGCTCTACGATCTCAGCTTTATGAATAACCGGGGCTTGATTATCCGTACTTTTCACAGTGAAGGATACATGATTTGAATCGCAATGCCCGGCTATATTCTCCGCCATACAGTATGCACTGAAGTTTCCAGGTCCGAGATCAGAAGCAGACACATCAACAATTGAATGTTTCGAGTCTATCTCTTTTACGATATTACCATCTTTGTATATCTTAAAAACAAATCGTACAGCGGTGTTATTATATGTTGATGTAAATCTGATCGTCGAGTCAACTGTATTTTCTGTACTGCTGACGCTAAGATCATTCTGCGTCGGAGCAATAATCGGAAGGATCCAGAATTCCTGCGGCGCCCAGTCCTGACCTTTGCCCCAGCTGGCCACATTGTATGGAGAATTCTGATCCATATCTACCATGCATCCAGATGCGTGTTTTGGCTGAATATATGTTGCATCATATGCATTGTAAAGATAAAAGGATTGATTGCTTAATCCTTCATATCCGCCATTATAAGCATAGATATTTGCGCCTCCCGAAGTTGATGCCCCTAATACGTCCATGCAGGATACATAATTATCAACCGCACTGGTAATAACATAAGAACCGTCACTTTGGCGGTCAAACTTCCACACCTGATTTTTATCTCCAGTAAAGAGTTCTCCGGCAATATTGGGGACTTGGTTTGTTAAAAACCTATTAACTGCAGGATTCCGGATATAAGCGATAAAGCCAGTTCCAATATCGATGGGGGAACCATATTCTGAAGAAGCTCCATTATACGTTACCCCATAAATACGGATATACCTATGCGGAGGATTATAATTCCCATTAGTATCCTTGAAAGCTGATATTTTCGTTATAACAACTCCATTTTCGGGATTCAAAGCATTTATGACTTCTCCATTCCCGATATAAATGCCCATATGTCTACTCCATGAGACTACATCACCCGGCAAGGCATTACTCTCTGCAACTACAGTTCCATAGTCACTTGGATTATTCCAAAATGGTGCAGTAGACCAAGGGAGTGTTATGCCGAAATGTCCGAAAACATATTTTACCAATCCACAACAGTCAAAAGCCGTTGGTCCATATGCACTATCATAAGGATACCCAAGAAACTGTTCCGCATACGAAACAATGCTGGTATTATAAACTGTATCAGCTTTTGTCTGGCAAGCAAAACACATGGAAATAATAGAAAATAGAATGAATATCTTAAGATATGATTTTCGTGCTTTATACAATATTCTCATAATCAAAAATCCCCCTCTATACTTCCGAGATTGTCTTTACAGAGTATCCAGCCTATATCTAATATCACATATAGTGTATCACCCCCCCCCAGATTCAGTCAATGGAAATGCGGCTCATCCAAAAGACGAAAAAAAGCGCCCACCCTCAATGAGCAGACGCTGAATATAATCATTTCACCGTAATCTTCACAACTTTTTTCTTCTTACCAGATTTAATCGTAACGGTTGTTTTACCCTTTGTGATACCCTTGACTACGCCTTTGGGGGAGACAGTAGCAATCTTCTTGTTTTTAACCTTATAAGTAACCTTGTCATCACTATACTTGGGTGAAATGGTGACTTTCAGTTTCTTTGTCTTCCCCTTTTTGATAGAGACGGACTTGCAGGTGATCTTCTTTGTCTTAACTTTCGGAACAACCACTTTAACAACAAATGCTATTCAAACAGTGATAATTATCGCCACCTAAATTAGATACAGCCCTTTCTCGGAAACATTCTTGCTTCTCATGAAAGCACCCCCAATCAGAATTCCGTCACATGAAACTATGACTAACTACGTGTAAGAATTCTAACAAATAAAACTCCTGTAATTATTACTCTCTTTAATATAGATACAATTATACTATCACGACTGGAAACGAATGACTATAATTACTTCATCCCAGTTCACTGTTAAAATCAAGAAATGGGATATAACAGAACAATCACATTGTTCAAAGATATATCCCATTTATCATTTGAACTGAAGCATCATAATGCCGACTCTGATGCTCCTGTCAACCGCCGTTTTACAGAATGACCGCCCACAGTAGAATCAGAATGGAGATGCCCCGATACTTCCTACGTCTACGAAAGATAATTATTTATGATACCAAAATACTCATAGAAAAATGCATGTACTACCTTGCCAATATCACTTATTATTATATTTCTTACTGTACCTTTTACTGTACCTTTTTTGTATCACACTGTACCATTTTGCGATAAGTTATGATACCTCTCCATTTTATGTGACTTTCAATTTTCCTTGAATATTCAACATTTTTCAGCATTTTGAGTAGTCACATATTATGAAAATCTGAAATTCTATATCTTCCAGGTGGTGGACGAAATAGAAATATAGTCCGTAAATGCAATTTTCCTTTTTCCGACGAGGATGGCAGTCGTCCGGGGACCAAGGTTTATGGAACCGGCATCCTGCAGATCCTGTTCTTCGCCGGGCGCTGTAAACACGCCGTACGCTTCAAAAACCAGCTTCCATTCAAATCCTTCCGGAAGGACCGGCAGACGGAACAGATGCTCTTCCCAATGTGCATTGATCAGAAGGTAGATAAAGCAGTCTGATTCTGTTCCGTACTTTACATGATCCTCGGAATAAAGGCAGGCGAGGGTCAGCGCGGGAGATTGCATATCATATTCCCACGGTATCGTTCCGTGGAATGACAGTTCCGGATATCCCGTGCCATTGTGTGCCCTGTCATAACGCGGCGACCGCAGGACCGGATGGGCCTTCCGAAACAGGATCAGTGACCGGACATATTCATACAGCTCTCTGTTTTTCTCAAGATCTGCCCAATTCAGCCAGGAGATCTCATTATCCTGGCAGTACGTGTTGTTGTTGCCCCACTGGGTATTTGCAAATTCATCTCCGGAAAGCATCATGGGAATCCCGCGGCTCATCATGAGAAGCGTCAGCATGTTTCTCATCTGACGCAGACGAAGCGCCCGGATATTCTCATCCTCCGTTTCTCCCTCCGCTCCGCAGTTCCAGCTGTCATTCGCATCGCTTCCGTCACGGTTGTCTTCCCCATTCTCCTCATTATGTTTCTGGTTGTAGGAGACCAGATCGTAAAGCGTGAATCCGTCGTGGCATGTGATAAAATTGATGGAAGCTGCCGGTCCTCTTTGTGCATACAGATCATCCGATCCGCAGATCCTCCGGCACAGCTCCGGCGCGTACATGGCGTCTCCTTTTATAAAGCGGCGCACACAGTCACGGTATTTTCCGTTCCATTCGGACCATCTGCCAAACTCGGAAAAGCTGCCGACCTGATACAGTCCTCCTGCATCCCACGCTTCCGCGATAAGCATCGTTTTTCCCAGCACCGCATCGTGCGCGATCAGGTCCAGAAGAGGCGGATCTATCATGGGAGATCCATCCTCATCCCGCGATAAGATGGAGGCAAGATCAAATCGAAATCCATCTATATGATACGAAGAGACCCAGTATCTCAGACAGTCCAGAACAACATTTCTTACGATAGGATGATTGCAGTTCATCGTATTACCGCAGCCGCTGAAATTGTAATACGCTCCTTCCGGTGTCAGAAGATAATAGGTCCGGTTATCGATTCCCCTGTAGGAGATACAGGGACCGTTTTCATTTCCCTCCGCGGTATGATTGAACACTACATCCAGCACGACCTGGATCCCGCTGCGGTGCAGCGAACGGACCATATTCTTGAATTCATCCGCTTCCATTCCAAACGGAGCGGATACCGCATATCCGGCCTTGGGAGCGAAAAAACCGACCGTCGAATATCCCCAGTAATTCAGGAGAGTTCTTCCATTCACTTCCCTGCTGTTTTCAAACTCATCAAATTCAAAGACCGGCATCAGTTCGACGCAGTTGATCCCCAGCTCCTTCAGATAGGGGATCTTCTCGATGATTCCGGCATAGGTCCCCCCGTACTTTACTCCGCTCCCGGGGTGCACCGTAAACGAGCGCACATGCATCTCATAGAGGATCAGTTCTGCCGGCGCCGTCTCAAGCGGCTTATCTCCCTCCCAGTCGTAGTCTTCCCTTATGATCTGCCCTCTGTGAACGAAACCTTCCGCAGCAGCCGGTTTTTTCCCCCAGACACTTCTTCCCGAGACGGATCTGGCATACGGATCCAGAAGGACCCGGTCTTTATCATACCACAGCCCTTTTTCCGGTGCATACTCCCCGTCAAACCGGTATCCGTATTCCGTCGTCTCGATATTGATTCCAAACACCAGCATGGAATATACATTCCCGATCCGGAACGATTCCGGAAACGGAATCTCGACAAACGGATGCTCCTGTCCATGATGATACAGAACAAGAGTACAGCCAGTGGCTTCCCTGGAAAAAATACTGAAATTGACACCGTCTTCGCAGGTCGATGCGCCAAACGGAAACACATGACCCACCCGGTATTCGAGATTCCGGATCTTGTTCGTAGGAAATTCATCGATACGCTTCATTTTCTGTTACCCTGTTATTACTCTTCTGCTCAAGATCTGAAATTTGTGATTCGCAGTATCTGTGAATGTTTTCAATATCTGTTATGCACTTTCTCGGCAAAGCACAGGACGTCCCTGATATGGATGGGTGTCCCATCATCCAGGATGGCCGTACCGCTCATCCGTCCGAACACCTGGTGCTGATCGGAGACGATCATCTTGAAGTCAAGATTGGCCGCCCTGTCCAGAATCGGAACGAAATCCATCTCAAATCTCCCGTCAGAGGAAGTAAACTTCCATGGATCCATGAAGCCGGTCTCCGGGATATGGAATGTCACATCATCCAGCTTGTGGGCTTTTCCGTTGTAAAAGATCACATTCTCGGTCGCCGCAGCGGTATTGCCAAAGCCGTAACCAATGTTAAAACCGAAGCTGTTTCCGTCAAGATCGACGTTGCCGGATCCCCAGTACCATGTGTTGTCGTAGGTCCATACGCCCCGCCCCCAGTCGAGAGTGCCAAAATCCTTCTTTGGATCAAATTCGTACCGCTTTCCGTCAAACAGGATATATCCGGAAGCCCGCATACAGTTGATCTTCTGATTGTAGTAAAAGGCATGCTTCTGATCCCAGGGTGTCGCAATGACCATGGACTCCATATCCGGCTGCTGTAAAGTAATATCACAATTCAGGGTCTTCCCTTCATGGAAATTGCGGAAAATGCACTGGATGCGGCGTTTTCCCTTCCCCGGAGCAAAACGCATATGAAGACGCCTGTCCTTATACTCGGTCACCCCTTCCGATGAATCCGAAGGAAGATTTAACCTGCCCATCGGAAAAGCATTCAGTACCGTCTCGGTATGTTCCCGGGGCTCGCTGTCAAAAATCAGCAGAGAGACCGACTGCAGTCCGATGTATCCGTCATCGGAAACAGTAAAAGCAGCGCCGAAATCCTCCCCGAGCACCAGATAATAATCCCACTCCTTGATCCGGTATTTAGGAGCCCTGATCATCCGGCGGTCGTATTTCTGAAGCA
Organism: uncultured Lachnospiraceae bacterium; assembly: GCA_902785635.1. Taxonomy (GTDB): domain Bacteria; phylum Bacillota; class Clostridia; order Lachnospirales; family Lachnospiraceae; genus Merdiplasma. The sequence goes on along the minus strand of CACZZH010000105.1, from coordinate 6,451 downwards.
TATGCCTCGACCATCCCGGCTCCGTCAGTTCGCCCTGATCATCAAGGAGCCCATGCACGTTTGTCACTTCGTGATTTCTTCCCATGCTCATTTCCTCCCTTTATTTCCCGTATCTATTCTCAGACAGCCGGTCACCCGCAAACCGGATCTTTATTCAGGAAAAGTATATCATATACAGCAGGAAGTGGTGTGGTGATTCTTCAGTCAGACCGGATCATCCGCAAAAATGATCCCACCGGCCGGCGGCGGGGTTTGCAATGGAATGAATTTATAGTATAATGCAGATTGCATTTGAATTTGTATTGCGTACCTGTTTTCAGGTTTTACAGAGAGGAGAAAAAGATGGCAGCGAAAGTTGGTTTTATCGGTGCAGGCAACATGGGATTTGCCCTGATCTCGGGGTTGATTGAAAAGGGCGTGCTGGATGCGGCACAGATCGCGGTATATGACGCAGGGGAAACCGCGCTTGCGAGAGCAGCCGCTGCCGGATGCATGACCTGCGGCAGCGCGGAAGAACTGGCCAAAAACAGTGAGATCGTGCTGGCTGCCATAAAGCCGCAGGTGGCGCCGGCTGTCTTCAAACAGGTCGGGCCGTTTCTGAGCGGAAAGCTTCTTGTATCGATCGTGGCCGGAACCGACACCGCTTCCATCAAATCCTATCTTGGAAATGACGCTGTCAGGGTGCTTCGCATTATGCCCAACACACCTGCCATGGTCGGTGAAGGCGTCTTCGGAATGAATGCGGATTCGGACGCGCTGCCCGATGAGAAGCAGCTCGTGGAGTCCTGGCTGAAAAACCTCGGCATTACCGTCTGGATCGGTGAAAACCTTTTCCCGGTCATCACAAGTCTCCCCGGCGGCGGTCCTGCTTTCGTAGCAATGTTCGTGGAGGCGATGGCGGACGGAGGCGTGCTGGGCGGTCTGCGCCGCGATGACGCCATCCGGATCGCCGCACAGACGGTGCTGGGCAGCGCAAAGCTGATGCTGGAAAAGGGCATCCATCCGGCCGTTCTCAAGGATATGGTCTGTTCTCCCGCCGGAACGACGATCGAAGGAGTGGCCGCACTGGAGGAAGGCGCTTTCCGGAGCACCGTGATGAGCGCGGTGGAAGCCGCCATGATCAAGGCGGAAAATATGTAAATGAAAAAGAGCCGGGGAGACCCGGCTCTGTCTGATTCACGATCCATGTATCCTGTTATTCTGCCTTATCGCAGTAGACCTGAATAGCCTGATCGACAAATTCCGCAGTACCTTCACCACCGTACCCGTCTATGTTTCTGGTGAATTCACCGCCTCCGGAATACATCTTCCCCAGGCCTTTGAGGATCTTATCGGTACAGGTATACATATTCTCTGTAATAAAATCCTGTATCCTTTTTACGAGGTCCTGCGCTTCAGGTGATGAAGGATCTGAATCTTTTATTTCACCTGCTTCTTTGAACAGCAGCATAAAGCGGTCAGCCAGAAGATGCTCCTCTTCTTTTGTCCGGTTTTTTGCCTTCTCCTGCATCTCCTTGTATTCCGGAGTTTTTCCGTACAGTTCTTTTGCCCGCCTGGAATACTCATCCAGCTTACTTCTGTCAAAAGCCTTAAAGTCCATATATCTCACTCCTAACATTTTTATTCCAAGCGCAAAATTCATCAGGTTATCAATATGTTCCTTTTTCAGCCTGAGTAATTCGATCTGCTGTTCCAGTGCCCGGTCCGTGTCGAAATCAGGACTGTTAATGATCGTCTTGATGTCTTTTAACGGAAACTCCAGTTCACGGAACAGTAAGATATGCTGCAGACGTTCCAGATCCGCATCGTCATACTGCCTGTACCCAGCATCAGTGTAAGCAGCCGGATGCAAAAGACCGATCCTGTCATAATACTGCAGGGTACGTATACTGATCCCCGCAAGCTTACTTACTTCATGTACTGTCATCATTGGTGTTTCCTCCATTCGCCTGGTAGTCTCAATATAAACTATTACGCAACGTATGAGTCAACACCTTTTTCAAATTTCATAACCAGCCTGAGAAGGCCGGGAAAGACCTCAGTTTTTAAACTGTCCGGCCATCCGGAGAGTCTCCACATCATCCTGCGTAAGCCGGATATTTGTGATATATTCCCAGCCTTCCGGGGTGGTGACTTTCATCTCCATGATGCTCCCCGGCATCAGAGCATTTTCTTTCACCTGCGCCAGAAATGCCGGAAATTTCGGATGCTGCTCCTGAAACAGCTTCAGTCTCTGTCCTATCTTCATCATATCCATCGGATTTACCGCCATTTTCTTATCCTCCTGTCCGATCCTTTTCCAATATCAAACCCCGCCTGCATGTTTTCCGGACTCTTTATGACAAATCCGGCTATCTGGTTCAATCCTCTCTTCATCTTTGTCTGATCGTGTGCTATTATTAAGGGAGTTGTCAAATTTATGCCATTTACCATAAATACTCCGCAAGGGAAGAGAGGTCTTTCATATGCAGTCTCAGAAGCAAAAAGTAAAGCTGACTCCTGTCAGCATCAACCATTACATCCGACTTGTATACCGGAGCGCCCTTTTTCTGATCATGCTGGCTTTATATATCATCGGTAAGGTGCAGGGCCACGAACTGATCCTGAGTACCCTGGAAAACTATCCGCTTTTCCTGCGGATCGTATGGGTCGTTTTCACTGTTGAAATGATCCTGCGCTTTATCCCGAACAGGCTGGAAAGCCCCGGCTGCCAGCGGCAGTTTGCACGCAATTATCAGAAGACCGGCGAGATCAATATTGCAATACAGGATAACAATGCCACTGTTCTTGTTTTTCTGATATGGATCAGTTTCAATATGGTCTTCGGCGGATTGTATATGGCGCACATTGTGGACGAAGGCTTCATGCTCCTTTTGTGCTGTGCTTATTCTGTCTGTGACATGATCTGTATTCTGTTTTTCTGTCCGTTCCAGTCCTGGTTCCTGAAAAACAAATGCTGCAGTTCCTGCCGGATCTACAACTGGGATTATGCCATGATGTTTACACCGCTCCTTTTCATCCTGAACCGGTATACATGGAGCCTTCTTGCCCTCTCTCTGGGACTGATGTTCCGCTGGGAGATCACATTTTTTCTCCACCCGGAGCGTTTCTCCGAAAAGACCAACGCGTATTTACGCTGTGCCAACTGCACCGAAAAGCTTTGTACTCATAAGAAGCAGCTGCATTCTCTCTGGAAAAACATCTCCGCCTTCTATGCGAAAAGGGCGAAATTCCTGCGCAAATAGCATCAGATATGATCCAGGAGTTCCTGGATCTTCCGGGTAAGCTGCTTCGCGCCGGCGTGATCAGTCCCGCTGCAGGTGATGCCGGCCACGGCAGCGCCGCTGCGGGCGATGCCCGGAAAATAGAAATCACACAGGTCTTTATCACTGCTGACATTTACCGGTATTCCTCTGCGGCGGCACTGCTCGCCTGCTGCTGCGTTCAGCTGCTCATCATCCGTCGCAAACACCGCCAGGTCCGCTCTCTCCAGGTCCTCCATCTGAAAGGATCTTCGCTCTAATATCACTTTCCCGTCTTTCGCGAGTTTCTCCACCTCCGGAACAACGTCAGGTGCGATCACAGTAATACACGGACAGAACTGTGTCAGCGTTTGTATCCTGCGCGAAGCGATCCTTCCGGCTCCCGCCACCAGGATCCGCTTCTTTGACAGATCCACGAACATCGGAAAATACGGATATGGTTCCATCTGTGTTTCTCTCCTCCTGCCTCCTTAGGTATTTCCGGCACACAGCCTGCAGATCCTTTCCACCACACTGTCCATCGTTGCCTTCTCTGCCATCCAGGTATGCATGCCCAGCGCATCCGCTGCCGCCTTCGTCTGCTTTCCGATACACACGGCATTCACCTTTGAAAAATCAAGTCCTTCCAGCGCTCCGGCAAAGCCGCGGACCGTGGAAGCACTGGTAAAGACCGCATAATCGATCTCACCATCCTCGATCAGCTTTCTCTCGTCTACTACGGATGAGCTTGTATATAACGTGTCATAGATCGGTACGTCATATACGCATACTCCGGATACCTTTGCAAGCTCCTCAGGAAGCGCCTCATTTCCGATCTTTGCCCGCGGAATCAGGATCCGTTCGCCTCCTCTGCACAGAAGCGCCAGCTCCTTTCCAAGTGTGATCCCGTCATATACCGACGGGACAAAATCAGTCAGCAGACCCCTTTCCATAAGCGCTTTGCGGGTCCCTTCCCCGATCGCTGCGATCTTTGTTCCTGCAAGAAGACGGACATCCCATTTCCCGGTCAGCTGTTCAAAAAAGATGCGCACACCGGAGGGGCTGGTAAAAACGATCCAGTCAAAAGGTCCTTTTTCCGGTATCTGTGAAAGAAGTTCCTCCAGCTTCGGATTCGGCGTACAGGGGCGGGTCTCGATCGCAGGCAGTTCCAGGACCTGTGCCCCTTTTTCCCTCAGCTTCTGCGCCATCACGGAAACCAGTTCTTTCGGACGGGTCACCAGAATCTGCCTCCCGGCCAGCGGTCTTTTATGTACCCACGCAAACCGTTCTTCCAGACGGCATACCTCCCCTACGACAATGATCGCGGGTGCGGTAATGCCGGCCCGGATCGTCTGTTCATACAGAGTTCCCACCGTAGCTACTACCCGCTGCTGATGCGCAGTCGTCCCGTGGGAAAGGACTGCAGCCGGGCAGTCGGGGGAAAGACCGGCACCGGTCAGGCCATCCAGGATCTCCTGCATCGCGGCAAGACCCATCAGGAATACAAGAGTTCCTTTCGTGCGTACCAGCGCTTCAAAATCAATATCATATCCGGCCCCTTTCCGTTTGTGCCCGGTAATGATATGGACCGAGGAACAGTAATCCCGGTGTGTGACCGGAATTCCATTGTAGGCAGGCACGGCAAACGCGCTGGTCACCCCCGGCACGATCTCATACTCCACCCCGTTCTCCTCAAGCAGTTCCAGTTCTTCTCCGCCTCTGCCGAACACAAAGGGATCCCCGCCCTTCAGCCTTACGACGCGTTTTCCTTCAAGAGCTTTGTTCAGAAGCACCAGGTTGATCTCTTCCTGTGCCATGATATGATTACCGGAGCGTTTTCCGACATTGATCTTCTCTGCTTCCTCAGGGATCATGGTCAGTACGCCGGCCCCGACCAGGGCATCATACACTACGACCTGTGCCTGTGCGAGGACTTCTCTTCCCCGGAGTGTAAACAGGCCCGGATCTCCGGGACCAGCTCCAACCAGCCATACCTTACCGTCCATTTTTTCTCCTTTTATGATCACATGATTTTCTTTTTCTGTCTGATCTGCTTTCTGATGCGCTTCGCATATATGGACAATGGATCCGTTCACATTGATCTGCGGCGCAGATCTCCTGCCAGTTTTCTTCCCAGTGCCCGGCACTCCTCCGCACCTGCTGCCGGTATGGCCGCCTGCCCTGTGCGGACCTCACCGGTCTCCTCATCATAATAAAGGCCTCGCAGGACGAGCAGATCTCCTTCACGGCATGCATGCGCGGCGATCGGTGAAGAACATCCGCCGTCCAGTTCCTTCACAAATGTCCGTTCACACTCTGCTTCCATCTGTGCACCGGAATCCAGAAATGCATCGAGAAATGCATAATCCTCTCCTTTTCGCCCCTGCAGTGCCAGTATTCCCTGGCATGCCGCCGGAATCATTTCATCCGTCGAAAAATATCGGCTGATCCGGTGTTCATATCCCATCCGCTTCATACCGGCTGCTGCAAGCACCAGCGCGCCGTACTGTCCTTCATCCAGCTTACGCAGTCTTGTCTGGAGATTTCCGCGCACGCTCTCCACTTTCGCGTGGGGATAGAGTTTTCGCAGCTGCAGTTCCCGGCGCTTCGAAGACGTCCCTATGGGCTTCGACAGGTCCGGCTGTGTCTGCCCTTCCGGCAGAACCAGAACATCCCGCGGATCTTCTCTCCCGGAAAAGCCGATCAAAGGCAGATCCTCCGGAATCTCCATAGGCAGATCCTTCCCGCTGTGGACCGACAGATCACTTCTGCCTTCGCGCAGTGCCAGATCCAGTTCTTTCACGAACAGTCCCTTGCCTCCGATCTCATCCAGCCGCCGGTCCAGGATCTTATCCCCGGTGGTCTTCAGCGGGAGAAGTTCCACCACAAGACCGGGATTAGCCCTGCGGACTGCGTCCGCCGTCATCTGTGCCTGCACCATGGCCAGCGCGCTCTCCCTGGTTCCGATGATCACCCTGGTATCTGTACTCAATGTCTGCCCCCTCTTTCCTCTTTTCTGTTTCCATACGCCGCCGGATCTGTACCGCACCATCCGCAGTGCAGCATATCCTGCGTCCAGATGCCGGTCTACTTCCTTCTCTTCTTAACAAAATGATTGATGATTCCGCCGGCGATCATGATGAACACCGCGATATAGATCACGGTTTTGGTTGCCTCCTGGGGTACCCTGCCCTTCCCGCCGACAGTAT
>CACZZH010000104.1:3699-13306 GCA_902785635.1 uncultured Lachnospiraceae bacterium | reverse complement strand
ATTTCGTCATGCGCTTTGTGGCCCCTGCAAGTATTAGACAGGGTGAGAGATCCTGCCCCCGAGGCCGCCTCATAGTCTGCAAGGTTTCGCACGTGCGGAAAAACATATACAGTGATGCTGCTTCAGTTTCGATATGCGAGGATATCCCGCACGACATCCATGATCAGAAGAGCATGATCTCCTGCTATTCCGCGGTTCGTTACCGGGATGAACCGGTGCGACCGCAGTATCCCGCTCCCGGTAAAGCAGCACCGGGTGGAAGCCTCCAGCACAATGCCTGCGGTTTCATTCTCCAGACGCAGGCTGATCCGCCGGCAGTCTTCACTCTGCGCTTCCTCCTCCAGCGTTACATCAAACCATCCGGCATCTGCAGCATCATCTCCGGCTTTTACCGGAACATCCTCTTCCAGGATCGTGAAGAACAGTGTCGTGATCACACGCCATCTCGGATCCCGGTCATAATCTCCCCATGTGCTGTGCTGTTTCAGGGAAATGCCGGTCACACCCGTCTCCTCCATCAGCTCCCGCTGCGCCGCGTCCTTCAGGTTCTCCTTCAGATCCACGAACCCCCCCGGAAGTGCCCAGAAACCGATATTGGGATGATTTCGTCTGCGGATCATCAGAAGCTGCAGACCTTCCGATCCGTCCCGGCTGCATTTCCGGAATACAGCGATATCAGCCGTATTGCTGGGACAGTCATACTTTTTCGGATCATATTCTTCAAGAAACTCTTCCAGCGTCTGGCCTTTTTCATTTCTCTGGCCGGTACCGTAAAAGGAAGTAAGGTTTTCCAGATATTTCATTGTTGTGACTCCTCTTTTGGTAAACGGAACTGCGTCTCATACAATTCTGTGTATATACCGCCTGCATCGACCAGGTCCTGATGCCGGCCGCGCTCTGCGATCTGTCCGTCCTTTACCACCAGGATCTCGTCAGCCGCCATGATGGTGGACAGCCGGTGCGCGATCAGAATGCTCGTTCTCTCTCTGACAAGAGGATCGATCGCATCCTGTATAGCCTGCTCCGAAATGGAATCCAGTGCGGAGGTCGCCTCATCAAAAATAAGCAGCGCCGGATCTTTTAACAGTACCCGGGCGATCGAGATCCTCTGCTTCTCCCCGCCGGACAGCTTCAGGCCACGGTTGCCCACCAGACTGTCAAATCCTTTTTCCTGCTGCATGATAAAATCATAGATATTGGCTTTCCGGCATGCCTCCACCATCTGCCCGGGTGTCGCATCCGGATTGGCGTACAGCAGATTCTCCCGGATCGTCCCGTTGAACAGATACGTCTCCTGCGTCACCAGCCCGACATTCCGTCGAAGGTATCCGAGGTCCAGCCTGCGCACATCAATGCCGCCGAACCTGACTTCTCCGTCATCCACATCGTAAAGACGCGGGATCAGGCTGATGATCGTGCTCTTCCCGGAGCCGGAAGGACCGACAATGGCAATGCTCTTCCCCTCTTCCAGCGAAAAACTGACACCTTTGAGGATCTGCCGTTCCGGCTCGTACCCGAAGCATACATGGTCAAACTCCACTTTTCCGGATACCGTTTTCGGAACGATCGCATCCGGTGCGTTCTTTATCTCCACCGGCATGTCAAAATATTCAAAGATCCTTGTGAATAAGGCCATGGAACGGATCCATTCCACCTGTATGTTCAGCAGGGAATTCACCGGTCCGTACATTCTTCCCAGAAGAGCGACCATGACTGTGATATCACCCACGGTCAGATCCGCATGATACCGTATGATCAGAATTCCGCCTACCAGGTACAGCAGAAGCGGACCGATCGAGGCAAACGTGCCGATCACGGCGAAGAACCAGCGTCCGGCCATACTCTCCCGTATGTTCAGCCGGATCATTTTTTCATTCAGTTTCTCATATCGGCTGTATTCCTCATCCTCTTTTACGAACAGCTTCACCAGCATCTGCCCGCTTACAGAGAGCGTTTCATTCAGGATCCCGTTGATCTGGTCGTTGCATTCCTGGGATTCCCGGGTCAGGCTCCATCTTGTCTTGCCTGCCTTCCTGGTCGGCAGGGAGAACAGCGGAACGATCACCATGCCGAGCACCGCAAGAAGGATGTTTTTCCGGCACATGGCGATCATCGCCACGATCAGTGTGATGCCATTCGAAAGAATACTGGTAAAGGTATTTGCCACGACCCTCTGGACCCCGTCAATATCGCTGGTCATACGGGTTATGATATCTCCCTGATTGTTATTTGTGAAGAACCTCTGAGACATCGCCTGCAGATGACGGTACATCTGATTACGCATGTCAAACGTAATGTGCTGTGCTACCCAGCTGTTGAGATAGCTCTGGCCGACGCCGATCAGATTCGACAGGAGGGTCACTGCCAGTGACATCACGATCAGCCAGATCAGCATTGACAGATCCCGTCCCAGAATCCCCTCATCGATCATCCGTCCGGTAAGTATCGAAGGCAGAAGGCTGAAATAGGAGGACAGGATGATCAGCGCCAGAACGCCCAGCAGCTGTTTCCAGTAAGGTGCCAGATAATCGAAGATCCTTCCCAGCAATTCCTTCGTAACGCGCGGCCGGTTGCGTTTTTCTTCTTCTGTCAGAAAACCGCGTGCATATCCGCCTCTCGGTCCTCCGGCTCCGTGTCCAGCCATCCCGGATACCTCTTCTTTCCTGTGTCAGGCTGAAGCATCATCGCCGTTCCACATAACACACATCATCGTCAGATCGTCAAATTGAGATGCTTCTCCAACAAATTCGTTCACTTTATCCTTCATATGCATCAGAATCCCCTTCGGGTCGGAATCTTTTGCTTCATTCAGGGCTTCGACCATACGCTCCGTGCCGAAGAGTTCTTCATTCAGATCTGTCGCTTCCGCAAGTCCGTCTGTATAGACGAACAGCTTGCTCCCCTTCTCCAGCTTCATTTCATATTCTTTATAACGCACATTCTCCATTCCGCCGATCACAAAGCTGTGCGGATCCCTGATCAGTTCAAACTCCCCGCCCGGAGCTTTCAGGACCGGATATTCATGACCTGCATTTGCCGCATGCAGCACTCCGTCCTTGATATCCAGTATGCCAAGCCATACGGTTACAAACATCTGCTCCTTATTATTCCTGCAGATCTGCTCATTGACCGTAGTGATCACTTCCCTTGGGGTCAGTCCGCTTAAGGTGTAATTCTGAAGCATGATCTTACACATCATCATAAAAAGTGCTGCCGGGATTCCCTTTCCCGAAACATCTGCGATCACAAGTCCCAGATGATCCGGATCGATCAGGAAGAAATCATAAAAATCTCCGCCAACTTCTTTCGCAGGACTCATACTGGCATAGATATCGAATTCACTCCGTTCGGGAAACGGCGGAAAGATGTTCGGAAGCATATCACTCTGGATCCGGGTCGCCAGCGACAGTTCTGTGCGTATTCTCTCACGCTCCGCTGTGATGATATCGTTTTCCCGGATATATTTCCTCAGTCTCTGGTCCATCTCCTCAAAAGAACGGGCCAGCACTTCAATTTCATCTCCGGTGTGAACATCCACTTCAAACGGAACCGTACTTCCATGTTCCAGATTTCCCACCAGCTGCGATGTCGCCTTATTCAATTTCACGATCGGTGCGATGATCTGCCGGTTCATCACATAATAATAAACGAAACTGGTAAAAATAAGGATCAGGCTGATCACAAAAGTAATATTCAGAAGCATCCGGAAAAACGCACGCCGGATTCCTGTGATGGAAACATCCACACATGCAACCGCCACGATTTCCCCGTCTTCTTCGTAGATCGGCTTCATTGCGGTCCCCAGGATCTCTCCGCTCTCCTCATGATAGACGGCCAGCGTATTATCCCATTCTCCGTGGTAGGCCTTCATCAGATTTTCCTTCTCACCGTGGCTATATGCGTCATGCTCCATTGGCGGAGTGACCTGATCATCATCTAAATCCGAATCCCACAAATAGATCAGATCATCCTCTGTCGGTATTACTACATAAAAGTATCGGATATCCGATGACATGACGCTTCCGTTCTGAATAAAATACTGAATATTTACCCATAAATTATAGAGTGAAAAGAGCTCCACATCATCATTCACCAGCTTTTCCAGCTTTTCCAGTTCCTCCGAAGTGCCGCTATCATAGCGGCCATATACTTCCAGGAAGAGACTCCTGATATCTTCCCCTCTCTCTATAAGGTCGTTAAGTCCGGCTCCGCTGATATTATTGGTCGCAAGGCGTGCATAGGAATATGCCATATCTGTATAGATCGACATATTCTGACGATAAAACTGAATTCCGACCGCTGCTCCGATGCCCAGAATCAGAAAGATTCCCAGCATTGACAGCCGCAATCCGTTTTTTCGTGCGATTGATCCATTATCTTTCATCAGTTTCTGTTACCTCTTCAAATAAGCATCTTACCGATAATATAAAAATGTCAGAACGATGTAGGAAAGAATCAGACCTGAGAAGATCATTGCCTGCTTTTTCCGATGTTCTGTCAAAAGCCCGATAAACTCCCTCACGGAAGCATTCGGCCAGAACCACCATTTTGTTTCAGACCCCATCCCAAAGGCATGCATCTTAACACGTCTTGCGCAAACGCCGCTGCGAAATACGTGATAATTTGTAGTGGAAAAAGCGACTTTTCCTTCCGGGTTGACCGCCTGGATCTTTTCTTTTGAAAAGCGCATATTCTCCAATGTATCCGTAGAACGATCCTCCTCGATGATCTGTCCTTCCGTGATACCCTGATCCATCAGATATCTCTTCATGGAAGCGCTCTCCGAAATTATCTCGTCAGGACCTTTTCCTCCGGATGTCACAAAGATCAGTTCTTTTCCCGTCTCTTTTTTCTGCCTGCGATAAAAATCAAGCGCCCGCTCGATACGGCCGCGCAGAAGTGGAGAAGGCGTTCCGTCTTTACGAATCCCGCAGCCCAATATGATCAGAAAGTCCCTGTCCGGATCCGGTTCTGCAAGAGCCGCGATCACATCTGCAATGATCGCTCCGATCAACATGCATTCGAAATAAAGATATACAGCTGCAAAAAAATTGATAAGCAGATCATTCACGATTATCTGAACGCCGTAACCGATCTGAATGGACCCGAAAAGAATCAGAAAAGCTTCCCCGCCCACAAGCGCTATAGCCAGAAGGATCCCCAGGATATTGACAAACCTCTTCCCTTCATGAACGATCAGAAATATGTTCGAAATACACAATGCTGCAGAGAACACCAGAATAAACGGAAGTGACATGATCATGAACATCTTCGCTGAATCCAGCAGCAGCCGAAGAATCTCATGTACCCCGAATATATCCGGATACCGGATCAGATCTATTGTGATATAGACCTGCATGACCCAGACCGAAAGCAGAAACATTGCAAATCCAAAATAATAGATCGTATTATAGGAATATAGATTATATCGGATCTGTTTGAAAAAAGCTGCAATAAGCTGAATGACCGCGGCCAGATAAAAGCCACCGGCGATCAGACATACCGCAAGCGTATTCCTGTGCCCTTCACCCCGCGTCAGCATCACAATAATGCTCGTCACAACGATCGCCTGAACCAGGATGTTATATAATTTGGGCTTTTTACCGTCCTTGTTGATCTTCAAAAGTTTCAGTTCTCCTAATATTGGTTTTGCGAAGCTGCCGCTTCCTAAGAAAAAGACTCGCGAAAATGCTCTGCATTTTTGCTCGTTATCTCATGACAACAGAAAATCCTGATTTTCTGTTGTATATCGGTTCCCTTCGGGAAACAGTTCCTTCGGAACTTCCGGCAATAGTTTTTGCGAAGCTGTCGCTTCCTGGAAAAAGACTCGCGAAAATGCTTTGCATTTTTGCTCGTTATCTTATCGGCCGCATTCGCGGACAGTTCCTTCGGAACTTCCGATAAGATACATTATACCTTTATCGGGTTGTGGGAACAAGTATCATCTTGTGGTGAAGCCGCAAACTCCCAGAAAACGGATCAGACCGTCCGGCCAGTTTTCTTCACAGCGATCCAGCCCTGTCTGTCCCAGACAGACCGGCTTATTCGTTCCGTGGTAGTCACTGCCGGCTGTAATGTACAGTCCGTACTGCAGGGCGAAGTTCAGGATGCTCTCACGCAGCTGCGGGGTGTATCCTGAATAAAACCCTTCCAGTCCCTGAAGTCCGTGATCCATAAGCCTCCGGATCCGTTCTTCCAGGTCGCTGCCTGTGATCAGCTGATCACCTCTTCCGAAGGGAGGATGTGCCAGTACCGGTATTCCGCCGCCCTCAAGAATCCCACGGACTGCTTCCTCAGGACGGATATATCTGCTGCGGACATGAAGATGATTAATATATTCTGTGATCGCCTGATCCTTCGTCCCGGCATATCCGTAACGCACCATCAGATTCCCCAGGTGCGGTTTTCCGGGATTATCCATACTCAGAAGTTTCTTCTTTTCTTCCTCCGGGAAGGAAAAACCGAATTCATTCTCCAGATGCTGCAGCCTTGCAGTCGTTTTCTCCATACGGTACTGATGGCCGGTCCGAATCAGCTGCTGAATCGATTCTGCATCCGGATCAAACCTGTATCCGAGGATATGATACTTACCCTTCTCATCCCGGCAGGAGAACTCTGCTCCGGAGATCATTCGCGGATCTTCTTCCGACATGGCCCCTGCAAGGGCACTGCTCCCCTTTACTGCATCATGATCGGTCAGGGAAAACAATGATATCCCTGCTTCCTTCACTTTTTTAAGTATCTCCTCCGGTTTGTCCGTACCGTCGGAGACAGTCGAATGTATGTGCAGATCAATGATCATTTGCGATACTCTCCATAGACTCTTTTTTCGTTCCGGCAGCAGCCGCACTATAATACCCGGATCAGAAGCATATAGATGACAGTGCCGGTGAGAATACTGGTCACTGCATTGCGTCTCCAGATCTGAAGTGCCGCTACACACACCCCGGCAACCAGCTCAGGCAGCCCGAAAGGTGCTTTCATCCACTGCACATCCTTCAGGCAATAGATCACCAGCATTCCGATGATCGCCGGAGGAAGCACCTTGCCAAGATATACTATATAGGCCGGCGTCTTCTTTCGAAACACCAGAAACGGCAGAGCGCGCAGGAGGATCGTCACAGCGGACATCACTGCGACCAGGACAGCCGCCTTCATCGGGTCACCTCTGCCTTCCGGGCATCGGTCCTTCCGCGAAGGACCGTCAGCACAAATGTGATCAGGAGCATTGCCGGAATCAGGAAACGCTCCGGACCGAAGATCCACAGACTGACAAATGTTCCGATCAGTCCTGTAAGTGCCGGAATGTGATCATTCGCAGTGATCCACTGTTCTGTATAGGAAGCAATGAACAGAGCTGTCATGGAAAATTCAATGCCTGCAGTGGAGAACGGCAGGACCGCACCCAGAAGACTGCCCAGCACACTGCCTGCCACCCAATAGCTGTGATTGAACGCAGATACCAGAAAGCGGTACAGATCAGGGTCTGACCCTTCAGGCACAGTTCCGTCACACAGAAGGGAATAGGTCTCGTCTGTAAGCGCAAAGATCAGATAAGGCTTATACTTTCCGGCGTCTTTATAGCGATCCACCATCGAAATGCTGTAGAAAAGGTGCCTTGCATTCACCATAAGTGTCGTGACTGCCATCGTAAGCACCGATGCCCCTCCCGCGATCATTCCGACACCTACATACTGCATGGATCCCGCATATATAAACAGACTCATGGCAAACGCCCAGAAAGTACCGTATCCGGCGCTGCGCAGCAGGATACCGAACCCGGTCCCAAGCACAAGGTATCCCGCCATCACAGGCAGCGATCTGTAAAAAGCCTGTTTTATGATCATCTGCTTTGCGTTCTCTTTTTTCATACTGCAACTGCTTTCCTGTTTGTTTTTCGTTTATTGTATCATGTATTTCCCCAAAAAGCCATCTCCGGGATCTGTACGCAGTCCGGTGAAGCAGTGTTCGCATTGACTATCCGCATGGCCCTGTGCTATAAATATCCAAACTGAACAGGCCGGACGTTTATCCGGAGCCGGGCTCCTGCGGGAGCAGCGGAACTGATCCGCAGGACAGTGGTCACTCACTGGCCTGCTTTTTTGTCTCATAAGAGAGCTGTTTCAAAACCGTTGTTTTTACAGAGAGAAGGTGCCTTATGGTTTCCGTGCTTCACCGTTTTATGTCTTCCGTCATATCAAATGAAAAAGATATGGATTCTGATTCTGACTACAGCCGGACGATCCGCAAAGTCTCTGTCCTTTCCATGGCAGGCAACCTGGCGCTCGCCGGTTTTAAATTCTTTGCCGGCTTTGTGGGAAGATCCGATGCCATGATCAGTGATGCGATCCACTCCTCATCGGATATTGCCGGCAGCCTGATCGTCCTGATCGGTTCGGTCATTTCCGAAAAGGAAGCTGACGAAGATCATCCTTACGGGCATGAGCGTTTTGAAAGCGTAGCGTCGATCCTGCTTGCTTTTATCCTGTTCCTGGCCGGTGTCGGACTTATCCGGGAGGAGCTGATCAAAATCTTCTCCGGAAGCTGGCAGAATATGCACTCTCCCGGAATGATCGCACTGATCGCTGCCATTACCTCCATTATTGTAAAAGAAGGGATGTACTGGTACACAGCCGTCAATGCGGGAAGGATCCATTCGGATTCCCTACTGGCAGAAGCATGGCATCACCGGTCGGATGCCCTTTCTTCCATCGGTTCCCTGATCGGTATCGCCGGAGCGCGTCTTGGATTTCCGATTCTGGATCCGGCTGCAGATGTTCTGATCAGCCTCTTCATCCTGAAAGCGGCAATCTCGATCTTTCATAATGCGACTGAAAAACTTACCGACCATTCCTGCAGTCCGCAGATGGAGCAGCAGCTGTACTACTTCATTCAGGATGATCCCCGCGTGTGCAGCATCGACCTGCTTCAGACCAGGGAGTTCGGAAGAAAGATCTACCTGGACCTTGAGATCGGAGTAGACCGCGAAATGACTCTGCAGAAGGCACACCAAATCGCGGAAGAGCTCCATGACCGTATTGAGAATGCGTTCCCGGATATAAAACATGTAATGATTCATGTGAACCCCGCCTGACCCTGACCGAACGGCATTTTACAGCGGGTTTTTCGTAAAACTTTTTCTTGTCTTTCCCTTTATGAAAATGTATACTTTGTTCATTAAGGATCCTTCGGGATCCTTTTTCACGGTTTTGAATCATTGCAGCCACAAAAGACAGGAGGTTTTCACTTGAACGATAAAAAACGCGGTTCCTTCACCGGTAAACTTGGCTTTGTTCTCTCCGCTGCCGGCGCATCTGTCGGCCTTGGAAACATCTGGCGCTTCCCTTATCTTGCAGCAAAATACGGCGGCGGTATCTTTCTTCTTATCTACATTCTTCTGGCAATGACTTTCGGATATACCATGATCATCGCAGAAACTGCCATCGGACGGGCGACTTCGAAAAGTCCGGTCGGTGCCTTTCGTTTCTTCGGAAAGGGTAAAGTCACTTCCTTCGGCGGATGGATCAATGCCATCATCCCGATTCTGATCTGTCCGTATTATTCCGTGATTGGAGGATGGGTATGTAAATATCTGTTTGAGTATATT
>CACZZH010000104.1:0-3666 GCA_902785635.1 uncultured Lachnospiraceae bacterium | reverse complement strand
CTGAGATCTGGTTCTGTGTTTTTGTTCTGCTGATACTGACAGTGATCTTTCTCGGAGTTGAAAACGGGATCGAGCGCGTCTCCAGGTTTATGATGCCTGTACTGGTGATACTGGCTGTTGTCATAACGATCTATTCGATCACCCGTCCCGGCGCGCTTGCCGGCGTGAAATACTTCCTGATACCAAATCCAGCCGGTTTTTCCTGGATGACCGTGATCTCAGCGATGGGGCAGATGTTCTATTCTCTTTCCATCGCCATGGGCATCCTGATCACTTTCGGATCTTATATGAAAAAAGACGTAAGTATCGAAGGTTCTACCGTGCAGGTTGAGATCTTTGATACTGTCATTGCCGTACTTGCGGGAATGATGATCATTCCCGCGGTGTTCTCCTTCTCCGGAGGCGATGCTTCTGCCCTGAAGGCAGGCCCTTCCCTGATGTTCATTACCATGCCAAGAATATTTGCCGGCATGGATTTCGGCCGGATCATCGGCATACTGTTTTTTGCCCTGGTTCTCTTTGCTGCACTGACCAGTGCGATCGCTCTGACAGAATGCGCCGTTTCGGTCTTCTCCGATGAATTTGGCTGGAACCGTGCTGTATGTACAGTCCTGATCGGAGTGATCATGCTGGCGCTTGGCACTCTTTCCTGCCTTGGTTACGGGCCGCTCTCCTTCATCACGATCATCGGTATGCCGTTCCTGGACTTCTTTGACTTCCTGACGAACTCCGTCATGATGCCCATATCCGCACTGATGATCTGTCTGCTTGTGACCCGCTATATGGGAATCGAAAAAGTGGAAGAAGAGGTCGCACAAAGCGGCCATCCCTTCCACCGTAAAAAGATCTTCCGTTTCATGATCCGCACACTGTGTCCGGTATTTGTCGTGCTCATCCTCATCAGCTCTGTAGCAAATGTTTTCGGATGGATCTCCATGTAAATTGAGAACCGGCGGAAAACACACGTCGGTCAGTTGCTTCTGATACGCACGCGGCCTTCATGGATGCTTTTTTTGAAGAAGTCCTTGACCGTGCATCCGGCACGTCCGGAAGAAGCGCAGGCGCAGGCACAGGCGCATGAAGAGGCGCAGGCACAGGAAGAGGCACAGGCTGAATGGTGGGACGATCCGCCTGAACGTGAAGACCTTGAGGTATGTGTCGGCACATTAACCACATTTACACGGATAAAGGTATTCGGAGAACTTCCATAACGATAAGTTCCTTTCTTTGTGTACTTTTCGGGCTCTTCGATCTGGCTTTCTTCCACGACCTCCTTGCTCTTGATCATACTGCGTCCGCAGTATGGGCAGCTTTCTTTATTTTCTTCCCGGGCAGCACCACAGTTCGGGCAGTTTTCATAGTATTCTATCAATGTACGCGTGATCTTCTTTCCGGCGGTCTGATCGGTCCCAAAACCTATACCACGGGCAAAACTGCGTATGATCAAAAACATGACAATGAGCACTCCCGCAAAGACACCGATCACCATAAGCAGTATGACCAGTCCGATACCTTTTTCCATAGAGGAGGGAGCTCCGCCTTCGCTGTCGCCGCTTTGCAACTGTCGTTCAGAGGCAAATCCAAAGGCGTCATTGGGATATATGACAGAGATCGTATATTTATCACCGGATGAAAGGGAAGTGCCAAAGGTCAGATATCCCTGATCCTGCAGGCAGTCGGGCTGCCATGAAGAAGCGTTTTCCGCTTTCCAGCGGATCGTAAGTTTCCCGACCTCCATATTATCAAACCATGCCGGAGTAAAGGTATAAGCTGTCTCCCCTTCGGTCCATTTATCGATCTGATACATGTGATCCTGTTTCATGGAGAAATCAATGCTTACGGTTTCTCCTTCCGCATAGGCACGGTCAAGATAGATCGCAAGTGAACTGCCTTTATCATCGATATGATCAATGGTGCTGCTTTTCGGCTGCAGGTCTTCATGATACCGATTGGGGACACCAAGATCGATCCATTCCAGTTTTCCTACGGAATCATCCAGCACTTTCCAGTCGATATGATAAAGCATGTTGAGCGAAGCATCGTTATTGACATCCACCGTGATCGTGAAGTCAAGAATCTTATCGGTTGGTGCTGCAGCAGCCGCCATTGAAAGAAGAAACAGCCAGAGAAGCATCACCGGTGCAAGAAACAGATATCTGTATGATCTATGATATTGACTCTTCATTGACAGTACCTCCTTAAGGGGCATTCGCCCGTCATCTCGGATGAATAGTTTCTCTGTGCTGTGCAGATCTCACTCTCCCAGATGGTTTCCCAGTCGTCATGCAGCATGCTACCCAATGGTTGGTCGGAAAGCCAGCTCTGGCACGGTACAATGTTTCCGCCTGGTGTAACAGCCATGTTGGAAAGACATGCTCCGCAGGAAGGTGCCGGAATATTCAGCTCCTCAAAGACGCTTGCTTCGATCCACCCCGGCGAAGTGAACGCGATCTCCATACCGTTTTCATTACAGTAGCGGACTCCTTCACGCAGGATCTTCTCTAACTGGCTGCTCGTCAGCTGCAGCTGCTCTGACTCATCCCGCACTGCGTTTCCGGTTGTGATCAGGCCGGAACATGTCACATAGATCACACCCTTTTCATGCAGGAATTCCAGAGTCTTCACATAATCCGCATTCAATGTGCAAAGCGGTGTATTAACGCTGACAGAAAGCCCTTCTGAAAGAGCGTTCTCAATAGCGTTTACCGTGTTCTGATATTGGGATGCACCGACAAGCCTGTTATGAATCTCGGGATCCTGAGAGTAAAATGTGATCTGAACACTGTCAAGCTCGGCCTTGTAAAGTTCATGACAGTATTCGCGGGTAAGCCGGATCCCGTTTGTGTTCAGGCGGGATACAAACCAGCGTGCCTCCCTGATGAGTTCGATCAGGTCATCACGCATGGTCGGTTCACCGCCTGTAAAAGTCACCTGCACAATACCGGCGGTACGACATTTTTTAAGTATCTTTTTCCAGTCTTCTGCAGACAGTTCTTCCTCTTCTGAAAGATTCTGCCCCGCTGCATAGCAGTGGATACATTTTTGGTTGCAGTGCCATTTCCCGTTTTTTGTCATAGCACTTACCATCAGGTCCATGCGATGTGGTGCAGTCATATACTGCGCATATTCTCCCAGACTCATATACTGCACATCGGTCGTTACTTCCTCACGATGGGCAATTTGCTTCAGTGTCCGGTAGATCGTCTGTATATCGTTTTTGATCTGCCTTTTTGTAAAGACCGGCATGATCTTTTTCACATTTTCGGCAGTTTTATTGAGAATCGACTGAATCTGTTCTTCACCGATCTCTTTTCCGTCGTAGCGGTTTGTTTCCCGGATCATTTCCGCGAGTATCACTGCCCAGGCATAGTTGACCGGAACAATATCGCTGCCGTTGATGATCGCAATACTTGGATTTAATTCATTTTCCTGTTTTTTCGGCGGGATCAGATGGATCCTGATCGCACCGGGTCCGTTCGGATTGAGCGTAGTATGAAGGACTTTGTCAAAACCGTGTCCATATATGAAATAATCTGCTTTACTGACCTTGTCTTTCGAATCAGTCTGGGTATGTTAGACATCTCATGAAACCTCCCATTTTAAGCTATAAAATAACGTTCTGACTGAAACATCCGGAACGCCACAGGCAAAGAATTTTCCTGTTGT
>CACZZH010000103.1 GCA_902785635.1 uncultured Lachnospiraceae bacterium | reverse complement strand
CAAGCTTCCAAAAGCGGCGAAGGAAAAAGAGAAAAAGCAAAAGGTAGCCGCCCGCAGTAACAGGCAAGCTTTCAAAAGCGGCGAAGGAAAAAGAGAAAAAGCAAAAGGTAGCCGCCCGCAGCCACAGGCAAGCTTTCAAAAGCGGCGAAGAGAAAAGAGAAAAAGGAAAAGGTAGCCGCCCGCAGCTACAGGCAAGCTTCCCCAAAAAGGCCGACGGGATAGGATGAGGAATCCTGCCCCGCCGGCCTTCCATGACCGCCAGCCATGAATTTTCAGAGTCAATAGAGTCAGCCGCCCAGCCGCCCAGCCGCCCGCAACCAGCCGCGGAACAGGCATACCTGTGCCTCACGCCCGTTTCTTCTCGTTCTTCATGTTTTTCCTTGCGGTGGACAGCATCAGCTTGATCCGGTTGAGCTGGTTTACTTCGCTGGCGCCGGGATCGTAGTCGATGGCGACGATGTTGGCATCGGGATACTGCCGGCGGATCTCCTTGATCACGCCTTTGCCCACCACGTGGTTCGGCAGGCATCCGAAGGGCTGCGTACACACAATGTTGCTGGTGCCTGAATGGATCAGCTCCAGCATCTCACCGGTGAGGAACCAGCCCTCGCCGGTCTGGTTGCCGAGAGATACGATGTCCTTCGCATAATTGCCGAGATCCTCGATATGTGCGGGAGGATCAAAATGTTTGCTCAGCTCGAACTCCTTGCGCGCGGTGCCGCGTACGCTCTCCAAGAAGCGGTTCGCAAAGTTGGAAAGCATGGCGGTGCTTTTTTTCGTGCCCAGGTTCTCCGCTTTGAAGTTCTGGTTGTAGAAGCAGTAGAGCAGGAAGTCGATCAGGTCAGGCATCACTGCTTCTGCGCCTTCGCTCTCCAGCAGCTCCACCAGATGATTGTTGGCAGCCGGGGAGAACTTCACAAGGATCTCACCGACGATGCCTACCCGCGGCTTGCGTTCCTCACGGATGGGAAGTGCATCAAAGGCATGGATGATCTCCCTGCACAGCTTCCTGAAAGCGCCGAAGGAGCAGTGCGGGCCGGACACAAAGTCCTTAGCCTTCTGCTCAAGCTCATCATGCAGACGGTCGGCACTGCCTTTTTCCAGTTCGTAGGGACGCATGCGGTACAGGCAGCGCATGAAGATATCGCCCAGCACGACCGCAAATATGCCCCGCTTGAGTATGGTGTAATTGATGGTAAAGCCGGGGTTGGACTCCAGTCCGCTCACATTCAGCGATACCACCGGGATCTGCTCCATCCCGGCCTTGCGCAGGGCGCGCCGGAAGAATCCCACATAATTGGAAGCTCTGCATCCGCCGCCGGTCTGGGTCATCAGGATGGCGGTCCGGTTCACATCGTACTTCCCGGACAGAAGCGCATCCATCATCTGGCCTACCACGATCAGAGAAGGATAGCAGGCGTCATTATTGACGTACTTCAGTCCGTATTCGACAGCGGCGCGCTCGTCCTGTCCTACGACCACAAGATTATAACCGCATGCCCGGAAAGCCGCTTCCATGATATTGAAGTGGATCGGGGACATCTGCGGGCACAGAAGCGTGTAGTTGCGGCGCATCTCCTTCGTGAACACCACCGGCGTGATATTTGCTGGCCGGATCTCGCGCTGGATCTTGCGCTGCTCCCGCACACGGATCGCGGCGATGAGTGAGCGCACACGGATCCTGGCGGCGCCCAGATTGTTCACCTCATCGATCTTCAGGCAGGTGTAGATCTTGCCGGAGCCGGAAAGGATGTCGCTGACCATGTCCGTGGTCACGGCGTCCAGGCCGCATCCGAAGGAATTGAGCTGGATCAGATCCAGATTGTCGCGGGTCTTCACAAAGTTCGCCGCGGCATACAGACGGCTGTGATACATCCACTGGTCCAGAACGATCAGCGGCCGTTCCACGGGACTGAGCTGGCTGACGGAATCCTCCGTGAGCACGGCCAGGCCGTAGGAATTGATCAGCTCCGGGATTCCGTGGTTGATCTCCGCGTCCACATGATAGGGACGGCCCGCCAGCACGATGCCCCTGCGTCCGTTCTCCTCCATCCATTTCAGCGTTTCCTGTCCTTTGTCGTACATCTTCTGACGGACCGACTCCAGTTCCTTCCAGGCCAAGGCGGCAGCCTCATCGACTTCCTTCCTGGGGATCTGCGGGAAATTCTTCTCCAGCTGCTTTGTCACCGTCTCCAGACTTGTGAAGGCGATGAAGGGATTTTCAAAACGGATATTCTTCGTCCGGAGATCTTCCACATTATTCTTGATGTTCTCCGCGTAGGAGGTAACGATCGGGCAGTTGTAGTGATTGCCCGCCTCCGGGAACTCGTTGCGCTCGTACGGAATGCAGGGATAGAAGATGTAGTTCAGCCCCTGGTTAATGAGCCACTGGATATGGCCGTGGGCCAGTTTGGCCGGATAGCATTCCGATTCGCTGGGGATCGATTCGATGCCCAGCTCATAGATCCTGCGCGTCGAGAGCGGAGAGAGGACCACCCGGTATTTCAGCTTCGTAAAGAAGGTGAACCAGAAGGGGTAATTCTCGTACATGTTCAGTACGCGCGGGATACCGACTCTGCCGCGTACAGCCTCCGGATCCGTGAGCGGTTCGTAGGAAAACAGCAGCTTATTCTTATATTCGAACAGATTCGGGATATTCTCTTTATTGCGCTCCTTGCCGATGCCGCGCTCACAGCGGTTGCCGCTGATGAACTGGCGTCCGCCGGAGAACCGGTTGATGGTAAGACGGCATTGGTTGGTGCAGCCCTTGCACTTGGCCATATGGGTCGTAAACTGCAGGGCGTTGATCTGGTCGATCGAAAGCATGGAGGAGGCCGGCTCATCCTCGATGTGCCAGCGCTCTCTGGCGATCAGGGCCGCGCCGAAGGCACCCATGATGCCCGCGATATCCGGACGGATCGCCTCGCAGCCGGCAATGCGCTCGAAGCTGCGCAGAACAGCGTCATTGTAGAAGGTGCCGCCCTGGACCACGATGTGAGTGCCCAGCTCAGAAGCATCCGACACCTTGATGACCTTATAGAGCGCATTCTTGATCACGGAATAGGCCAGGCCGGCGGAGATGTCAGAGACCTCCGCACCTTCCTTCTGCGCCTGTTTCACCTTGGAATTCATGAACACGGTGCAGCGTGTGCCCAGATCAATGGGATGCTTTGCGAAAAGGGCAGCCTTTGCAAAGTCCGACACCGTGTAATTGAGGGAGCGGGCAAAGGTCTCGATAAAGGATCCGCACCCGGAGGAGCAGGCTTCATTCAGCTGCACGCTGTCCACCGTGGCGTTCTTGATCTTGATGCATTTCATATCCTGGCCGCCGATGTCCAGGATGCAGTCGACATCCGGGTCGAAGAAGGATGCAGCATAATAATGAGAGACGGTCTCCACCTCTCCTTCATCCATCATCAGCGCAGCCTTCACCAGCGCTTCACCGTATCCGGTGGAGCAGGAGTAGGCAATATAAGCATCCTCCGGCAGCAGCTCGTAGATCTCCTTCATAGCCCGGATCGCCGTACGCAGCGGGCTGCCGTTGTTGTTGCTGTAGAACGAGTAGAGCAGCTGCCCGTCCTCGCCCACCAGAGCGGCCTTGGTCGTGGTCGAACCGGCATCAATGCCCAGATAGCAGGGCCCGGAGTAGGACGCGAGATCACCCGTCCCGACATTATAACGGTTCTGGCGTTCGCAGAAATCCTCGTAATCCTTCTGCGATGCAAACAGCGGCTCCATACGTGCCACTTCAAAGTCCATATCGATATGCTGTTCCAGGCGGGCAGCCATCCCGGAGAGGGATACGGCGAAGCCGGCCCCGGGTCCATTCGCATCCTGCCCCGCGCCTGCATCTGCAGCGCCTGCAGATCCGCGTCCGGCAGTGCCTGTTCCTTCTTGTCCGGCAGCGCCTGCAGATCCGCGTCTGGCAGTGCCTGTTCCTTCTTGTCCGGCAACGCCTGCTCCTTCTTGTCCGGCAGCGCCTGCTCCGCTTCCTGCATCTGCAGACCTGTTTCCGGCTATGGCGGCAGCTACCGCCTCCTCAGCGTTCAGGGCACTGCCGATGGCGGCAAACAGATGGGAATTGTCTGGGACGATCGCATGCTCCTCATCCAGCTTCAGCGTGCGGATAAAAGCCTCCCGCAGCTCGGAGAGGAAGTGGAGCGGTCCGCCCAGGAAAGCCACATGCCCGCGGATCGGTTTGCCGCAGGCCAGACCGCTGATAGTCTGGTTGACCACAGCCTGGAAGATCGAAACAGAAAGATCCTCCTTCGTAGCGCCTTCATTGATCAGAGGCTGGATATCCGTCTTGGCGAACACACCGCAGCGGGCCGCGATGGGATAGACCGCCTTGTAATTTTTGGCGTACTCATTCAGCCCTGCCGCATCCGTCTGCAGCAGAGACGCCATCTGGTCGATAAAAGAACCCGTGCCGCCGGCACAGATTCCGTTCATACGCTGTTCTACACTGCCGCGGTCAAAGTAAATGATCTTGGCATCCTCACCGCCCAGTTCGATCGCAACATCCGTCTGCGGAGCAAAGTGCTGCAGAGAAGAGGCGACCGCGATCACCTCCTGTACAAACGTTACTCCCAGATGTCTTGCCAGAGTCAGCCCCCCGGAGCCCGTGATCACAGGGATCACTTCCCGGTCGCCGATCTTTTCGATGGCGCGCCGGATCAGCATGCTCAGGGTCTCCTGAATATTCGCATAATGACGTTCGTAGTCCGCAAAAAGAAGCTTCTGCTCTGGATCAAGGACAGCAATTTTGACTGTGGTCGATCCGATGTCAATACCAAGTGTATACTGCATCTTTTTATTCATATCGGATTTTGAAAATTCCTCCTCAGAAAAGATATATTTAAAAAATAAAATATATGTAAAAACAAATATAAACGTAAGATCAAATCAAAAGCATAGAATTGATTCGTTTATTATACGCTTCCTTACAGGAAAAAGCAAATGAATAAAGAACAGGAGGGTCCGGCCAAGGATTCAGCCCGGGATTCAGCCCGGAATTAGTCCAGGACCAGCCAGGGATTCAGCTCGGGATTCAGCCCGGGATCAGCCCGGGATTCAGCCCGGAATCAGCCTAGGGTTCAGACATGGTTTCAGGCAGGGTTTAGCGCGTGATCGGAGGGGTTTGACATGGGTGGGCTGTGCAGATACAATAGCATTCAGAAGTTAAGTTTATTATTATATCACGAACAGAAAGGAAGCCGTGCCCCGGCACGGAGCAGAACCACAATGGGAAAACTTACCGATACCTTTTTGCAGAAATGGGAAGAACTGAATTATTATAATCGGGTTTGTACACTGCTGAGCTGGGATATGTACACCCTTACGCCGGCGGGAGGACATCCCGGAATGGCGGACGCGATGACGTTCTTCAGCACAAAAGCTTTTGAGATGTCCACTTCGGACGAATTCTATGAGCTTCTAAAGGAACTGAAAGAGTCCCCGGAATACGAGGAGCTGAACGAGGGAATGCGTTTTACCGTCCGCACCGTGCTGCGCGACCTGGAGAAGGACCGCCGCATTCCGAAGGAGTTTTACCGGGATTTTGTAGCCCTCCAGAGCAGAAGCATGCGCAGCTGGGAGGAGGCGAAGCGCAGCTCCGACTACAGCCTGTTTTCAAAGGATCTGGGTGAACTGATCCGGATGACGAAGGAAAAGTGCGCCTACACGGATCCGGGGAAGGAACCCTATAACGTGCTCATTGGTCTCTATGAGGAAGGTATGGACACGGACACCATCGACCGCGTGTTCATTAATACGAAAACCCGGACGCCGCAGCCGGAGAGCCGGATCTACGAAGGCACCTACGATGCAGATGCCCAGAAGAAGGTTCAGGAGCTGCTGCTTTCCTACATCGGCTTTTCCTTCGAGAACGGGACCGTGGGCGTGAGCGAGCATCCGTTCACCACAAGCTTCTCCCATAAGGATGTGCGTGTCACCAATCATTACTATGAGCATGATCCGATCTCATCCATGTTCTCGGCCATCCATGAAGGCGGCCACGCCATTTTTGACCAGAATGTGGACGATTCCCTCGAGGGGACCGCAGCGGAAGAATGCCCCTACATGGGTCTGCATGAGAGCCAGTCCCGCTTCTTCGAGAACATCCTGGCACGTCGGAAGAGTTTCTGGGTACCGGTTTACGATAAGATCTGTCAGCTGCTTCCCGATCTGCAGAAGATCTCCCTGGACGAGTTCGTGCAGGAGATCAATCATGTTAAATGCACACCGATCCGCACCCAGGCCGATGAAGTGACCTACTGCCTGCACATCATTCTCCGCTACGAGATGGAGCAGGAGATCTTCCGCGGCGGCGCAAAGGTCGAAGATCTGCCGCGGCTGTGGAATGAGAAAACGCTTAAATACCTTCATTTTACACCGGAAGATGACGCCCATGGCATCCTGCAGGATATGCACTGGTCCGATGCATCCTTTGGTTATTTCCCGTCCTATCTGCTTGGAAGCATTTACGACGGTATGTTCCTCGATGCCATGCAGCAGGATCTGGGCGACATCGATGTCCTTCTCGAAAAGGGAGAGCTGGGCAGGATCCGCGGCTGGTTGAGCGAGAAGATCCACCGCTACGGTGCCCTCCGCCTTCCGGGCGAAGTGATCCGTGAAGTGTGCAAAAAGCCTCTGGATGCAGAGCCGCTGCTGCGCTACTTCCGTGAGAAGTATCTGTAAAGGAAGCGGAAAGCCGGAAGAGGAAGGAAATTCCCAAAGAAAGCCGGAAGAGGAAGGAGATCCCCAAAGGAAGCCGGAAGAGGAAGGAAATCTTCAAAGAAAGCCGGAAGAGGAAGGAGATCCCCAAAAAAAGCCGGAAGAGGAAGGAAATCTTCAAAGAAAACCGGAAGAGGAAGGAAATCTTCAAAAAAGCCGGAAGAGGAAGGAAATTCCCAAAGAAAGCCGGAAGAGGAAGGAGATCCCCAAAGAAAGCCGGAAGCAATGAAAATCGGTGCAGAAAGCGGGTCCTCTAAAGGAGAGATCTGGGGGATAGACCTGCAGACGATTCAGACAGCAAAGAAAAGGAGCACAGACAGTCAGCATGAAATTTTCAGAAATGCCCTACACAAGGATCGATATAGAAGAGGTTAAAAAAGAATTCACGCAGCTGATGCAGGAATTTGATGCGGCACAGGACGGAGCCGCCCAGTTTGCGGTGCATCAGCGCTATTACAAACTCTGTGACCGGGTCATGACGCAGATGACCATCGCCCAGATCCGCCACGACATCGATATGACCGATCCCTTCTACGAGAAAGAACAGGAGTATTACGATGAGACGGCGCCCGTACTGCAGAACCTGGTGGTGACCTATCAGAAGAAGCTTTATGAATCTTCCTTCCGTCCTTATCTGGAGGAGAAGATCGGGCCGGTGGCCTTCAAGAACATCGAGCTTGCCATGAGATCCGTGGATGAGAAGATCCTTCCGCTGATGCAGGAGGAGAACGCGCTTCAGACGCGCTACAACAAACTGCTGGCCACCGCTCAGATCGACTGGCACGGTGAGACTCTGAATCTTTCCCTTATGGGGCCGTATCTGCGCAGTCCGGACCGCACGGTGCGCAAAGAAGCCTGGGAAAAATACACCGCCTTCTTCGCCGGCAATCAGGAAGAACTGGATGAGATCTACGACAGGCTGGTGAAGAACCGCACCGCCCAGGCAGAAAAGATGGGGTATGACAATTATCTGGGTCTGGGATACTGCCGTATGCAGCGCAACTGCTATACCCGCTCGGATATTCAGCAATTCCGTTCCCAGGTGAAGCGGGATCTGGTACCCTTCGTCACAAAGCTGCACGAACGCCGGATGGTCCGGCTGGGCGTGAGTAATCTTTCCTATATTGATGAGGGAGTGTATTTCCCGAACGGAAACCCCGTACCTGTGGGTACGCCTTCACAGATCCTCGAGGCAGGCCGGAAGATGTACAACGAACTCTCCCCCGAGACCGGCGAGTTCATGAACTTCATGTGCGACAATGAGCTTTTCGACGTGCTGGGCCGCAAGACCAAGAAGACCGGCGGCTACATGACCTATCTGCCCGATTACAATGCGCCATTCATCTTTGCCAACTTCAACGGCACCAGTGGGGACGCAGATGTGATCACCCCCGAGTGCGGCCATGCGTTCCAGGGATATCTGGCAGGCAGAGATCCGATCCGGGAGCACGCCGACATCACCATGGAGACGGCAGAGACCCATTCCATGTCCATGGAATTCTTCACGGATCCGTGGATGCATCTGTTCTTCGGAAACCGCAGCAAAGACTATGTGCAGATGCACTTTGAGGATTCCGTGATCTTCGTCCCCTATGGCACGATGGTGGACGAATTCCAGGACATCGCCTATTCCAATCCCGGCCTGAGTCCCAAAGCCCGCCGCCAGATGTGGAGAGACCTGGAACTTCAGTACAAGCCCCATCTGGATTACACCGGCAATTCTTACCTGGAAGAGGGCGGATTCTGGCAGAAACAGCATCACATTTACGACTGCCCGCTGTATTACATCGACTACTGTATCGCCAGCATCGATGCGCTGCAGTACAAGGTGTGGATGGACCGTGATTACAAGGAAGCATGGAAGAGCTATCTCAAGCTGTGCAACCTGTCCGCCTCCGACTTCTTCACCGGACTCCTGCCGCAGGTCGGCCTGACCCTGCCCTTTGAAGACGGCTGCATTTCCTACATGGTGCGCAAGCTGCAGGAGACCTGCTGAGGACCCTGGATATCCCGCGGACCAGTCGGGGAATTCCACGTCTGGCCCACGCCTCTGCACCCTGCAGGCGATGGAAAAAAGCAGGATATCTCGCGGACCAGTCGGGGCATTCTCTGCCGGACCCCCGTCTCAGCACTCTGAAGTCGATGGGCAAAAGCAGAATGCATTACTCAGGATGATCTGCGAACGCTGCACCTGAGAGTTGGCCGGAAACAAAGAAGATAATTGGAAAAAAGGAAAAATATCAGGAGATTTCGAAAAGAATGAGCGGAAAATATACACTGCTCTGCACAGACGGCAGAGCAAAGCGCGGACGTTTTGAGACCGTCCACGGAACGATCGAGACGCCGGTATTTATGAATGTCGGCACAGCGGCAGCCATCAAAGGCGCCGTCTCCACCGACGATCTGCGGCAGATCGGTACGCAGGTAGAGCTGTCCAACACCTATCATCTGCATGTTCGCCCCGGTGACGAGGTGGTTGCGAAGATGGGCGGCCTGCACAAATTCATGAACTGGGACAGGCCGATCCTCACAGATTCCGGTGGCTTCCAGGTGTTCTCTCTGGCTTCCCTGCGCTCGATCAAAGAAGAGGGCGTGTCCTTCCGGAGCCATATCGACGGTCGTAAGATCTTCATGGGCCCGGAAGAGAGCATGCAGATCCAGTCGCATCTTGCTTCTACCATCGCCATGGCCTTCGACGAGTGTCCCTCCAGCAGGGCTGACTACGACTATGTGAAGAGATCCGTGGACCGCACCACACGCTGGCTGGAGCGGTGCCGCGTGAAGATGGACGAGCTCAACAGCCGGGAGGAGACCATCAACAAAGAACAGTGCCTGTTCGGAATCAACCAGGGAGCCGTCTACGATGACATCCGCATCGATCACGCAAAACGCATCGCTGAGATGGAGATGGACGGCTACGCCATCGGCGGCCTGGCAGTGGGAGAGACCCATGAGGAAATGTACCACATCCTGGATGTGACCGTACCCCATCTGCCCCAGGCGAAGCCCACCTACCTGATGGGCGTGGGCACACCGGCCAACATTCTCGAGGGGGTGGACCGCGGCGTAGACTTCTTCGACTGCGTGTATCCGTCAAGAAACGGACGCCACGGCCATGTGTACACCAGGTTCGGAAAACTCAATCTGTTCAACGCTCAGTACGAACTCGACGAGCGGCCCATCGAAGAAGGCTGCGGATGCCCCGCCTGCCGCAGCTACAGCCGCGGCTACATCCGGCATCTGCTCAAGGCAAAGGAAATGCTCGGCATGCGGCTCTGTGTGCTCCACAATCTGTGGTTCTACAACCATCTGATGGAGGATATCCGCGGAGCGATCGAGCAGGGCAGATATCCGCAGTTCAAGAAGGAACGCCTCGAAATGCTCGAAAGCGGAGGTTCCGAAAAATAAAAAAAGAACGCATCGTGGAAGAACAGAATCTTGCGGAACGCATCGCGTCGGAATAGATTCTTTTGGAGCGAATCGAGGTGGAATAGTTTCTCGCGGAACGAATCGTGTCTGAACGAATCGAAAAACTACTTGCTGTAAAGAATGAAATTGTGTATGATACACAGGTATAGGTCCTTGCAGGAAAGCAAGGTCGGCCCACAAAGGGTATACAGGAAAAAAGAAGGAGCACAGATATGATGAATTTTCTTACGGAGACAGCTGCCCAGGGAGGCGGCGGAGGCATTATGATCATGGTAATGTACATCGTGGTGATCGGTGCTATGATGTATTTCATCGCAATTCGTCCCCAGAGAAAGGAGCAGAAGCGTATGTCCGCACTGCTTGCATCTGTGGAAGTCGGTGATGTGATCGTTACAACGAGCGGTTTCTACGGCGTTGTGATCGCCATGGAAGAAGACGATGTGATCGTGGAATTCGGCAACAACAAGAACTGCCGTATCCCCATGCGCAAAGCTGCGATCGCAGAAGTTGAAAAGGCATCCGACGGCCAGGAAAGCTGAGAACCAGGCAAAGGATTCGGAATTAAAAGAGAGCCGGCGCTTTCGGGACAGACCCGAAAGCGCCGGCTCGATGATTCCCGGGCGTCTGCCAAAAACAAAAATCGAAATCTCTTCGCCGCTGCAGGAAGGCAGAAAGAGTCAGCGGGCGTCTACCAAAAGAAAAAACGAAATCTCTTCGCCGCCGCAGGAAGGAAGAAAGTGTCAGCGGGCGTCTACCAAAAGAAAAAATCGAAAATCCTTCGCCGCCGCAGGAAGACAGAAAGTGTGTGCGGGCGTCTACCAAAAGAAGAAATCGAAATCTCTTCGCCGCCGCAGGAAGCCAGAAAGAGTCAGCGGGCGTCTACCAAAAGCAAAAATCGAAATCTCTTCGCCGCTGCAGGAAGGCAGAAAGAGTCAGCGGGCGTCTACCAAAAGCAAAAATCGAAAATCCTTCGCCGCCGCAGGAACCTATATGATACGGAAGCCATAAAAAAGCTCCTGAGCAGCATAGAAACTGCACAGAAGCTCTAACCAAAATACTTTGTCACGGGATCGTCACGGGTCCTCCACCCGCTCCCACTAGAGCGAGAAGATAATTGTAATGTGTTGTCACGGGTCCTCCGCCCGCTTCCACCAGAACGAGAAGATAGTTGTAATGTGTTGTCACGGATTCTCCGTCGGCTCCGGCGAGGACGAGAAGATATTCTTCACGGTGCGCAGCACATAATGCGTGCGGGTCAGGCGCACGCCGGGGCAGTCCTTGATGGAATTGTGGATCTGCTCGAGATGTTCCGAAGAACGGCAGCAGATCTTGAGGAGAAAGTCAAATTCACCTGTGAGATAGTAGCATGCGATGATATTCGGATTTTCGTGAATGGTCCGGATAAAATCTTCGTTGTACCGGGGATGCTCCATACTGACTTCCATCAGCACTGTGATATCGTTGCCCAGTTTGCTGTCATTGGTGATCACCGTGTAGGAGGAGATCAGTCCGGAACGCTCCAGCTTCCTGATACGGTCGATCACAGTAGAAACCGACAGGTGGATCGTTTTGCTGATGTCGGAAGCAGATTGACGCGCATTCTCCCGCAGTTGGGTGAGTATCTGATAGTCAAGATGATCCATATGCTAGCTCCTTAAACTTATTTTTTATTGTGATTACGGTAAGTATAGCATATTTTCTGAGTAATCGGGTTGAAATATGAAAAAAAATACATTAAGATATATTGCAATGCGTTAGGAAAAGGATGGTTCTCATATGAATACTTATAGAATCGCCGTGATCAGCGGAGACGGAATCGGCCCGGAGATCGTCACGCAGGCCTGGAAGGTGCTGGAAGCGGCACAGAAAAAGTTCGGCTTTGTTCTGGAACGCACCGATGTACTGCTGGGAGGCGCATCGATCGATGCACATGGAGAGCCCCTTACAAAGGAAGCTCTGGAGACGGCCCGCAGCTGTGATGCAGTACTTATGGGATCCATCGGGGGAGACGCAGCGACGTCGCCCTGGTATAAGCTGCCGGCGCATCTGCGCCCGGAAGCCGGCCTTCTGGCGATCCGCAAAGGTCTTGGTCTTTTCGCCAACCTTCGTCCCGCCTGGCTCTATGAGGAGCTGCGCGAGGCATGTCCGCTTCGCGGGGATATAAGATGCGCGGGATTTGACATGCTGATCATGCGTGAGCTCACCGGCGGCCTCTACTTCGGCGAGCGCTATACCAGGATCGAGAACGGCCTTCGCACCGCTGTCGACACGCTTGTCTACAATGAGAATGAGATCCGCAGGATCGCGGTCAAAGCCTTCGAAGTGGCGAGGAAACGCCGCGGCGAAGTGGTCAGCGTAGACAAGGCGAACGTGCTCGATTCTTCCAGACTCTGGAGAGCCGTGGTGGAAGAGGTGTCCGCGGATTTTCCGGACATCAGGCTGTCCCATATGCTGGTGGACAACTGTGCGATGCAGCTGGTGCGCGATCCGTCCCGGTTCGATGTCATCCTTACCGAGAACATGTTCGGAGATATCCTCTCCGATGAGGCAAGCATGATCACCGGTTCCATCGGAATGCTTCCCTCAGCTTCTCTGAACGAGACCAGGTTCGGGCTGTACGAGCCAAGCCACGGTTCCGCCCCCGACATCGCCGGTCAGGATATTGCCAATCCTCTGGCTACCATTCTGTCCGCGGCCATGATGCTTCGGTATTCCCTGGATCAGGACAAAGCAGCCGAAGCGGTGGAGCATGCTGTTCGTCAGGTGCTCCGGGATGGTTATCGCACGGAAGACATCTGGTCCGATGGGACCGAAAAGGTCGGCACCGCCCGGATGGGCGACCTGGTGGCGGAGCGCGTGTGATCCACCCAAAAGCCATAGAACACAGCACTATGGAAAACTAAAAAAGCCATATTATTAATTGATATAAATGGAAGGGAGTAAAGCCATGAAGAGTGATGCAGTGAAAAAGGGAGTCCAGCAGGCCCCCCATCGTTCTCTTTTCAACGCACTGGGGCTGAGCGCTGAAGAGATGCGCCGTCCCCTGATCGGAATCGTCAATTCCTACAACGAGATCGTACCGGGTCATATGAACCTGGACAAGATCACCCAGGCAGTCAAGCTGGGCGTAGCCATGGCCGGCGGCGTTCCGCGCGAGTTCCCGGCGATCGCCGTCTGCGACGGTATTGCCATGGGGCATGAAGGAATGAAATATTCCCTGGTGACAAGAGACCTGATCGCCGACTCAACAGAGGCAATGGCAAAAGCCCATCAGTTCGATGCGCTGGTCATGATCCCCAATTGTGATAAAAACGTACCGGGCCTTCTGATGGCAGCAGCCCGGCTGAATATTCCCACCATCTTCGTGAGCGGCGGCCCGATGCTTGCAGGCCATGTGAACGGCAGAAAGCGCAGTCTTTCCTCCATGTTCGAGGCAGTGGGCGAGCACGCTGCAGGCAAGCTGGACGACGAAGGACTGGTCCAGTTTGAGAACGACGTATGTCCTACCTGCGGTTCCTGCTCCGGCATGTACACCGCCAACAGCATGAACTGCCTTACAGAGGTGCTCGGCATGGGACTTCGCGGCAACGGCACGATCCCCGCAGTCTACTCCGCAAGGATCCGTCTGGCGAAGGAAGCCGGCATGCAGATCATGAAGCTCCTGGAGCAGGATATCCGCCCGAGAGACATCATGACCGAGAAGGCATTCATGAACGCCCTTACCGTGGACATGGCTCTGGGCTGCTCCACCAACAGCATGCTCCATCTTCCCGCCATCGCCCATGAGGTAGGCCTGGAACTGAATGTGGACATCGCCAACGAGGTGAGCGCGCGTACGCCGAACCTGTGCCATCTGGCACCGGCAGGCCCCACCTATA
The DNA here is from genome assembly GCA_902785635.1 of uncultured Lachnospiraceae bacterium. Taxonomy (GTDB): domain Bacteria; phylum Bacillota; class Clostridia; order Lachnospirales; family Lachnospiraceae; genus Merdiplasma. The sequence goes on along the minus strand of CACZZH010000103.1, from coordinate 1,600 downwards.
TGGAAGACCTCAACGAAGCAGGCGGCGTATATGCCGTCATGAACGAGCTCAGCAAGAAGAATCTGCTGAATCTCGACTGCCTGACCTGCACCGGCAAGACCGTCGGCGAGAACATCAAAGGCTGCGAGATCCGCGATCCGCAGGTCATCCGTCCTCTGGATAACCCCTACAGCGAGACCGGTGGACTGGCTGCCCTGAAAGGCAACCTTGCTCCCGATTCCGGTATCGTAAAGCGTTCCGCTGTAGTACCGGAGATGATGGTGCACGACGGACCGGCGAGAGTCTTTGAGTGCGAAGAGGATGCCATCGAGGCGATCCTGGGCGGAAAGATCAATCCGGGCGATGTGGTCGTGATCCGCTATGAAGGCCCGAAGGGCGGCCCGGGCATGCGTGAGATGCTCAACCCCACCTCCGCGATCGCCGGCATGGGTCTGGGCTCTTCCGTGGCACTGATCACCGACGGACGTTTCTCCGGAGCATCCAGAGGAGCCTCCATCGGCCATGTATCCCCCGAGGCGGCAGTGGGCGGCCCCATTGCGCTGGTGGAAGAGGGAGATATCATCCACATCGATATCCCTGGCCTGAAGCTGGAACTGAAGGTGGACGATGAGGAACTGGCGAGAAGACGTGCTGCATGGAAGCCGAGAAAGCCGAAGATCACTACAGGATATCTTGCCCGCTACGCAGCCATGGTGACCAGCGGAAACCGCGGCGCCGTGCTTGAGATTCCGGGAACGAATGAGTGAAACGCAATATAAATGAGTACCGCCTTCGCAGGGCAGTGTTCCGGAGATCCCGGAAAATGAATTAAAATGAAATGAAATGTAACTGCAGCGGACCGTATTTTGCCGGGCAGTTGCTAAAAGAGAGGAAGATAGTTTTATGAAACTGAACGGATCGCAGATCCTGATCGAATGTCTGAAGGAGCAGGGCGTGGATACCGTCTTCGGGTATCCGGGTGGTGCCATCCTCAATATATATGACGAACTTTACAAGCACAGTAATGAGATCCGCCACGTGCTCACTTCCCATGAGCAAGGCGCTTCCCATGCAGCCGACGGATATGCGCGCGCCACAGGCAAAGTAGGCGTGTGCCTGGCCACATCCGGCCCCGGTGCCACCAACCTGGTCACCGGCATCGCCACTGCATACATGGATTCCGTTCCGATCGTAGCCATCACCGCAAATGTAGGTACGGCACTTCTGGGCAGGGACAGCTTCCAGGAGATCGACATCTCCGGCGTCGCCATGCCGATCACGAAGCACAGCTACATCGTAAAGGATGTTTCGAAGCTGGCGGATACCGTTCGCAGCGCATTCCGCATTGCGAAGGAAGGCCGTCCCGGACCTGTGCTGATCGATATCACTAAGAATGCCACCGCCGATGTGACGGATTACACGCCCTTTAAACCCGAACCTGTAGAGCCGAGCGACCTGACCGTGCGCAAGAGCGATCTGGAGCGGGCGGCGAAGCTGATCGCGAGAGCCAAAAAGCCGTTCATCCTGGTGGGCGGCGGCAGCGTGATCTCCAATGCTTCAGAAGAGATCCGCGAGCTGGCGAATAAGCTGGATGCCCCTGTGACCGATACCCTGATGGGCA
>CACZZH010000102.1 GCA_902785635.1 uncultured Lachnospiraceae bacterium | reverse complement strand
CCAGGAAAAATCGAAATTGATGCAAACGAAAGGGCAGTTATCGGAAAGCGCAATGCTGCTTTTTCGTTTGCACCATCTTCGATTCTTTCCTTAATGATTCGTGCCTCTGTTTTACCAATCTTTCGCACCATTATACCATAAACAGAAAAAGCGCCCACCGCCATTATGGCGATGAGCGCTGCTTCATCATTTCAGACCACTCTGAACATCTTCTTGCTCTGTTTTTCCTTCCCTTCCTTCACTCCATTCAGTTTCTCCTGCTCTCTCCGGGCTGACTCGACTTCCTCCATCCTGGCCATCTCTGCTGCCGCGTCCTCCATCCCCAGATGAGTGTAGACGTTCATCGTGACGCCGATGTCACTGTGCCCCATGAGATACTGCAGCGTCTTGGGGTTCATGCCGGCTTTCGCCTGATTGCTACAGTAGGTGTGCCTGCGCCCGTGATCATCCATACTCTGTTCATGTATCTTTTCCCTCTCCTTATTTGTTTTTCATGTTGCGTTCCCAGAATGCCACGGCGCGGTCGATCCAGCCCTCCGCAACAGTGCCCGTGCCAAGCCCGAAGCCATGGGACAGACCATGAAAGACTTCAATCTCTGCATCCGTTCCGTTTGCCTGAATGGCATTGATACGCCGCTCTATCGTCCTGTAGGAAGCAATGCCATCGTTCGTCCCGACGGCGCTGTAGGTCGGGGGTTCATTGCCATATACTTCTGAAAGCCCGGTATAATTGACAAATACTGCAGCCGGACGGGGATAAGCATCTTCTCCGAAACTCTCTGTGCCGTAACTGCCAAGCCATGCTGCCATTCTTGCTCCTGCCGAGCCTCCCCAAAGGGAATAATCGGACGTGTCGACTTCCAGTTCTTCCGCATGTTCAAAGATAAACGCGATTGCCCTGGCGAGATCCTCACAGGCTGTCTGCGCACCCGGACGATAGATCAGAGCAAAGGCGTTGTAGCCCATCTTTGAGAGCTCCAAAGCATGCGGAAAGCTGTCGTGCATCGCGCCAACGTAGGCAAAGCCGCCTCCCGCGTTTACGACCGCAAACTTTTTACCGGGATCACCCTTGAAGAAAAACAGACCGGTATCTCTTTTGGCGGAATCCACTTTCTTTTCTTCTTCCGTATAAATGTCATAAAAGATGGTATCCCCGGTTTCCGCATGATCTCTCATGTAGTTGCAGATCTCCACAGTCTTATCCGGATCAATGTTGTTGTACCAGGTAAGACGAAGACTCCCCAGTGTATCACCGCTCATATATCCGCTGTTTACAGGAAAGAGCAGCCTTCCAAAATCGCCGAAAGCGGGATCACTTTGCACATCGCTTATCCCGGTGTCCTTTGTATAGACAGCAGTCTGCGCTGCATCGGAAACCACGAGGGTTTTGTCTGAATCCCGGAAAAACAGCGGCAGCGCATTGTACAGATATTCCTGTACGGCATTAAAGTCGTGATAGCCGCCTTCCTTCAAATGGAACATATAATGCTCCGGTGTGAACACATCAGAACGCTCCAGCATTTCCTCCGCCATGTCGATGGACTGGCTCTTTACCGCATCCTGTGTGCCGACGGCGTGATATATGAAATAACCGCGCTCATCAAGGTCGTTATCCTTCACCAGCTGTTCGATGAAGTCCACATTCCTTTCGATCTGAAAATCTCCGTAAGTGCCGTAATACCAGCAGGATCCGCTCATCGGCAGGAAGTAACGAATATAATCTGTGTCATAGCAGAACTGCAGCCAGGTCGTGACCGAGCCCAGGGAGAATCCACCGAAAGCCCGATGATCCCGGGAAGCCTTCAGATCCTCATCTGAGGCAGACTTTGCGTAGGTGTGAAACCTTCCTTCCACAGTGGGCATCAGATTTTCTTCGAAATCCCGGTGGAACTGACGGAACTCCGCAATGGAACCGCTGAAATCTGTGTTACTGTTCTCGTTATAAAACGTGGCTGATACGATGATCACCGGCGGAATATCGCCGTTTTCGATCAGGTGATCAAACATGTTTTTTATGGATGAATATTCAAAGTATTCGCCTGCATGTCCGCCCCATCCGTGCATCAGATAAACGATGCTGTATCGGGTTTCTTCATCGTTTTCGTCATAGCCGTAAGGAGTATAGACATAGGCTGTTTTTGTGATTGGCGCTTCGTTTCCGACATAATCCTTCGAATCATAATCCAGCCGGGTTACAGTGCCGGGATGACTGGATGCAGTCTTATATGAAGACGGAACAGCGGCAGTGTATCCTGTTTGTTCCATAACTTCCTTATTCTCTGGTGAGGTGACATCCGAAGGCGCTTTCGTGTCCCCGGATGATTCCTCTGTATCATTTTGCTTTGTTGGCTCCTGCGTCTGAGCTTGAATCCCTGCACATGCGGCCAGAGTTATGATCAGAAGCAGAAAGCATATCAGTATAATCAATTTCTTCAAAAAATACGCCTCTTTTCTCAGTGTTCTCCGAACAACCACCCCATGATGCTTTCGTCTTTTGCAAATGCCTGCCCTCCCATGTGCTGATCTGTAAAGCCTCTGGCGGTAAAATATTGTTCCTCTTTTATATCCAGGATGAGCAGACTGTCGATCTCTCTTTCGGTCAGGCCTTCCGTCAGGTACAGGTCATACAGCTTTTCGTACGCATCCTTCAGCGGCTTCGATCCGTAATAACTGTCGTTTTCTCCCGTAACCATATAAACCGGCGTCCGTGCTTCTGCCAGGGACGTCATGTTGCCGTCCCACTGCGTTGCACAGCACAGGAATGCTGTATAGAGTTCCGGCCTTTTCGCCATCACAAGAGAACCGGTTTCTCCGCCGCCGGAATATCCGTGCAGATAGACTTTCTCCGGATCAATGTTGTAATGGGCAAGAAAGAATTCCGTCAGCGCTATCGCCTGATCGGCAGAGGTCTCGCCCCAGTCGTTCAGCTGCGTGGAGAGGACGATCATCTCATCGTTATATTGAATGGCTTCCACGCCGAAGTCTTCGACCATATTGGCTCCTACACCCTGGAAATACAGTCCCTCCCATCCTGGAAGCGTTACAAACAGAGCATACGACTTCGTACCATCGTAGGCTTCCGGTATGTAACTGGAATAGTGGATATCTCCGTGCTCCGGCGAATGCAGGATATTGTCATTGATAAACCCTCTCTGCATTTCTTTGCCGACCGTGATCTCACCAGGCACGGAGTACGTTATTCCAGGTCCAGTCCCTGCAGCCATGAAAGCACTGCTTCTTTTGTGCTGTCTTTTCCGACGTCCTCACCGCGAACTGCAAGTCCATCCAGAACTGTTGCATTCGATTCAAGTTCTCTGATATCACTGTAAGTGCCGCCATCACTGCTTCCGGCGTGAGTGTTGAACGGAATAATCGTTACGCCGGAGAAATCATATGTATCAAAGAAAGTATCCATGATCATCGGCATTTCATACCACCAGATCGGATAACCTACGAAAACAAGGTCATAGCTCGCCGGATCGACCCCAAGGTCTTCAAAGGCCGGCCTGCCGCCGTCATCACGCTCCTTCTTTGCGTAATCTGCAAGCGCATCATATTCAAGCGGATAATCTTCAGATGGAATGATCGGTATCAGATCACCACCCACGTTCTCGTGGATGATATTTGCGATCCATTCCACAGAGGATGTTCCGTCCGCCATCGGGGTTGCAGAGCTGATGACATCTACATCCCTTGTGTTATCTGCTGAAAAATAGAGGATCAGGATATTCTTACCAACAGAGCTTTCGTTTTTCGCAGCAGCTTCTGTCTGCTGTACCTCTGCTTTGCCTTCATCCTGAGCAGATTCTGCATTCTTCGCTCCCGAACTGTCAGCGGACTGTGCGTTTACTTCCTGCTGTGATGTCTGACCCGATGTTGCAGCAGTCGTCTGACTGCTGCCGCAAGCCGCAAGAGACAGTGAAATCATAGCCGCCAGAACCAGGGATGTCATCTTCTTTATCTGCATTCCAAAAGCACCTCCAATAATTCTTTCCGTGTGAACTTCTTCGCGCATCCGCCGGTAAGGACCGTGGAATCCGCGATCGCCTTATAGTCTGTATCATCAGGGATGTTCATCTCTGCGAAGGTCGTCGGCAGACCGATCTCCCTGATAAAATCCGCGAGAACATCCACGAAAGCTTCCGCGAGCTCTGCCTCAGTCTTCCTGCGGGATCGAGCCCCCAGACCTCTGTGGCCATCCTTGCGAACTGGTGATTTGCCTCCGGCATCATGTGTTTATAGAGCACCGGATGCAAGACGGCCAGTCCCTGTCCGTGATTGCAGTCTGTGTATGCCCCAAGCTGATGCTCCAGCATGTGGCACTGGAAGTCCGTTGCTTTCCCGATCTTTAAGATCCCGTTCTCCGCCACGGCTGCTGCCCAGATCAGCTCACTTCTGGCCTGGATGTCCTGCGGATCCTTCAGTGTGGCGCGAATATTCCGGATGATGTTTCTCTGGGTGGCTTCATTGATCTCGTCAGAGAGGTTCACTTCCCTGGGAGAACCCATGTAAGTCTCCATGCTGTGGGAGAGGGAATCAAAGGCTCCGGAGATGACCTGCTTCATCGGCATAGTCATGGTGTAGGCGGGATCCAGGATCGCAAAGCTGTAAAATGCGCCCCAGAGAGCTGATTTCAGCATTTTCTCCTCGTTGGTGATGACTGCGCCGTTATTCATCTCCGCGCCCGTTCCGAAGGCGGTGACCACAGCGCCCATAGGGATGAACTCTGTCGGCTGTTTGTGATCGGTATACTCCAGTTCCCAGATATCTTTGTCCAGCTTTGCCTGAGCGGAGACGATCTTGCAGCAGTCGATAACGGAGCCGCCTCCCACGGCCAGGATGAAGTCGATATTCTTTTCCTTTGCCAGGGCAGCGCCTTCCTGCACCTTTGCGTAGATCGGGTTAGACATGATTCCCGCGAACTCTGTCACGGTCTTTCCGGCGTCCTTCAGGATGCCCGTCAGTTCTTCATAGATGCCGTTCTTTTTGATGGAACCGCCGCCATAAGCGAGCATGACGTTCGGCCCAACCTCGGCAAGTTCAGCTGCCAGGTTTTTCGCCGCCGCCTTTTCGCCGAAATAGACTTTTACAGGATAGCTGTATGTGAACGAATTCATATTTTCCTCCAGTTTCGTAAAATGCCCAAAGTCCGCCGAAGATCTTGGCATCTCCATGGCGGACGTTTGGATGATTATTATTTCAGGCTATTCAGCCACTTTTCAACAGCCTTTGCCGGGCCGTTTTCCGCGTCCCGCATCTCTACCGGAAGGCCTGTCAGCACTTTTGCCTTCGGCTCAAGCTTACGGATCGTATCATAAGTGCCGCCGTCCCCAGAGCCCATGTGGGTGTTGAAGGGGATGATGGTCTTCCCGGAAAAATCATACTTATCGAAAAAGGTGTAGATGATCATCGGGAAGGTGTACCACCACATGGGGTAACCGATATAGATCCTGTCATAGCCTTCGATGTCGATCTCGTTTTTGATCGCAGGCCGCTGATCCTCGTCATGTTCTTTCTTTGCGAGTCTTGCCAGCGCGTTGTAGTGATCCCGGTTGCTGTCATAGGGTACGACAGGCTCGATCTCTGTGATATCCGCGCCTGTCTGTTTTGCGATCTCTTCGGCTACGATCTTGGCCGTGCCATAGACAGAGAAGTAAACTACCAGTTCTTTTGCCATATCCTGCTCCTTATTCTCCATGTCTGGTCATCAGGCTTTGTAGCTGAGCAGCCACTTGACAAGCTGGGGATCGAAATGGTTGATGATCTCGCTGTGGCCAAGGTCCTTTTCCTTGATCTGCTCCATCTCTTCATCCGTAAGGGAGAAATCCCAGATATCCAGGTTCTGCTCCATACGCTCCACATGGACGGACTTGGGAAGGATCGAAACACCGCGCTGGGTATTCCAGCGGAGGACGACCTGTGCCGCCGTCTTGCCGTACCTGGCGCCAATCTCAGTCAGCAGCGGATCCTTGAAGATCCCGTGCTTTCCTTCGGCGAGAGGGCCCCATGCCTGCGGCGCAATGCCGTACTCCTTCATGACAGCCAGCGCATCTTCCTGCTGGAAGAAGGGATGCAGCTCCACCTGATTGACGGCGGGGATGACTTCCACGTTGGCACACAGGTTCACCAGTACGAAAGGATAGAAATTGGAAACACCGATTGCCTTCGTGAGACCTTCCTTATATGCCCTTGTAATGCCTCTGTAGGCCGCGAAGTAATCCCCCATCGCCTGATGAAGCAGGACCAGGTCCACGTACGGCATGTCCAGCTTCCGAAGAGAAGTCTTTACTGCCTCATAAGCCGAATCTTCGGTCTTCATGTCGGTGATCCAGACCTTGGTGGTGATGAAAAGCTCTTCCCGGGTCACCAGGCCATCAGCGATGGCGCGTTTCACGCCTTTTCCAAGCGCCTCTTCATTTCCATAGGAAGCGGCAGTGTCCAGCAGTCTGTATCCTGTTTTGATTGCATCGTAAACAACCTGTTCGCATTCGGCAGCATCCGGGATCTGGAAAACTCCGAAACCCTCCAACGGCATCTTTGCTCCGGTATTCAGTGTAATGTATTCCATGGTCTGTATCTCCTTTCGTTTCTGTCCGTTGCATGAGGACTATAGCTTGTTTCTTCGTTGATGATGCCATTTTATATTGATTTCCATTGCATGTACACTGCTTTGCGTCTATAATGGTATACGTATCACGTATATATCTACAGATAAAAAAACAGAGAGGAAATGATGTCATGCTGATCGAATCCTACCTGCTGGAACAGTTTGAAGCCGTTGCCCGCTGTGGCACTCTCTTAAAAGCATCGGAGGAGCTGCATATATCCCAGCCGTCATTAAGCCGATCCATGAAGAAACTGGAGGATGAGCTGGGTGTATCTTTATTTCTAAGGGAAAACAGCAAGATCTCTCTGAATGAGACGGGAAAACTGGCGGCAGACTATGCCAGGAGAGCTCTGGAAGCAAATCAGGAGCTGATCGAAAGGGTCACAGCTTTTGACCGGAGCCTCAGGACCGTCAGTATCGGCTCCTGTTCACCGTTCCCGATCAATGACCTCATGCCGACCCTGCAGGAACAGCTTCCCGGGAAAACGCTATCCACTGAGCTTGTGAGTAACGATGAAAAACTGCTTGCTGGTCTTCGAAGCCATCTTTACCAGATGGTCGTTCTGCATCACTGTCCGGAAGATAAGGATATGTTCTGCCAGAGATATCTGGATGAACAGTTATATGTCTCCATTGCAAAGGACCATCCTCTGGCCAAACAGGACAGTGTCACTTTTGAAGAGCTGAAGGGACTCCGCATCCTTATGACAGCCCATGTGGGCTTCTGGATGGACGTCACCCAGGAAAAGCTGAATGCCTCAGATCTGCTGATCCAGAACAGCATGGACGCCCTGGGGGAACTGATCGATGCTTCCAGTCTGCCATTTTTCAATTCCGACCAGATGCTGAAAGCCGGCTATCAGCCGCCGGACAGGGTGGCGCTGCCCATCACCGATCCGGAAGCCCATGCCACTTACTGGATCGCCTGTCTGGCTTCTGAACAGCAGAAATACCGTTCTGTTTTCAGTGCAGTCCGAGGGAATCTGTTGAGAAGCCAGTCCTGAGACGTGAAGCTGATACAAAAAGAGAGAGAGAAGAACACCCCTGCGTGCAGGGAATATTCTTCTCTCTAGTTGTTTTTATTCTTCCTTATGCGTTCGTATCTCCGGCAGATTCTGCACTTTTTGATACTCTTCTTCCGGCAGTTCTTCCCTGGCCATCTGATCGTACCGCTCCTTCATCATACTGTTCCCGGGCACTTCGGCAGCAACGGTGATCCAGTAATACGCATCCTGTATCTGTTAATGAAATCATTCTTATCCGTGAACTGTTATTTGCCATTCAGGCCTGCAATATCAATCGATACAGTTCATTATTACACTGATCATCATTTCCTTTTCTTCAGGTTTGGATTCTGCAATCATTATGGTCAAAGCAACAAGCGTATGATCATCCAATCGTTTGTCCCCTGCTTCATCGTAGAGAATGCCGTTTCTGTCCAGAAAATACAAAAACATTGTTGCTGCGATTCTTTTATTTCCATCCCAGAAGCTATGGTTTTTCGTAACAAAATACAGCAGATTAGCTGCCTTTTCCTGCAGGGATGGATAAATCTCCTGACCCGCAAAGGACTGATAAATATTACCGATACTCCCTTTAAAGGAATCGTCTTTTTCCGTACCGAAGAGCTCTGATTCCTTTCCGTATTTCATCTGATCGATCACTCGCCGGCACTCTTCATAAGTCAGAACATATGTCGAGGAAGTACCTTTGGGCCGTTTCATTGTCTGATGATCGTAATCGTCCAGCAATTCCAAAGCCCTGCTATAGTTTTCAATGACAGTTAGAACCTGTTTGCTGTCCAATGATTCCTGCGTACGTTTCATGAGGCGGACTACTTCCCCCAATTGCTTCATGCGATTATCATTGACAGCGTATCCCCTGAATATATAATCTTTTAAAACAGTATTAGCCCATTTACGAAATTCAATTCCGCGTTTTGAATTCACACGGTATCCAACTGAAAGTATCATATCCAAATTATAGACTCGAGGCTTACGTCCTCCGGAACTTTTATCGGAAAAACCGATAGAAGTTTCATCCAATTCCCCTGAACTAAGAATATTTGCAATATGCTCACTTATGGTGGCCTGTCTGACATCAAATAACTGCCCCATTTGTTTCTGAGTTAACCATACCGTATCCTGCTCTGGGCTGACAGTTACTTCGATGTTAGTCTTTCCACTCGTAAACAACACAATTTCGTTTCCCATATTAAACAAGCACCTCCATATACTGTCTCATTGTCTTGTCACATTTCATCAGTTCTGCATATTTCAACAGCCGGTTCAGGTTCCGCTCCTTTCGCTGCAGATAAGTTACCAGAACTTCTTTTGTCTCCTGGATCCCCACCTTTTCTTTGTAAAACACGATATCCACAACGGTCTTTTCCATATCGTAGATATGGAATTCATTCTTTCCTTCCCTGACAGTTGTGATGCCCAATTCATGTCTGGCATCCGTATAATAATGGATATTCAGCTGTGGCTGTTCCGGTATGGTCGATATCTTTGCTTTCCTTGGAATAGCAACGTCGACTGCTTCAGGAATGAATGTTGTCAAGTGATAATAAGCAGCAGCACTGAGCAGGCAAATTACGCCTTTCGGGACATAAGCCTCTGTGTAATAAAAGTCCGATTCCTCTCCGCGATACTCTGCGTTCTCGTAACAGCTCTTATTCAGTTTAATAAGCATTCCTTCATCAACCAGCTTGCTTACCTTATACTGTGAGAAACCCTTTTCCTTAAGTTCCTTCATAGAAAAAATCTTCTGATCTTCAGGAAGACTCGCAGCACTCATAGTCCTTTCGCCTCGTACATTTATGGTTATGTTTCGGCATTTTTATTATTTGCCGAATTTTAATCAATTATATGGTTTGATGTATCCGTTTATCCCAAAGCCATTAAAAGAACCGAAGACGACTAAGATCAATGATACTACATATAATTTTCAGGGCGGCTCAACGAATTCCTGTATGTATCTGCTGATCGGCGATGAGCGGGCTCTGTTGATTGATACCGGGTTTGGCGTATCCAGACTGGATGAAGCCCTGAATTGGGTTTATGACCAAGTTCCGTTCATCTTCAGGCATCTGATGTATCAGGAGATCAAACATGCAAAGAATACACCAACTGTGCCTGTCAAACCTTTTCCGGAAGAAGGTTACTTTGAACTTGGAAACAGGAAGGTGACTTTCTTTGATACACCGGGGCATACACCCGGTTCGTACCTCCACCCTACCATACTTCCATCCTCTTTTCCACCAACGATAAAAAGGGGGCGTCGCATCTTGCTGATTAATCAGCAGGGGCGGCGCCCTCTTTGTGTCTCAAAATCACGCTTTTTCTCTGGTTTTTCTGGTTTTTGGGGCCGGATGTGAGCAGAATGCGGCCATCCGGATTTCCCGATTTCATTTCAGGCGTACCTAAACAGACATCATCCGATGCCTTCCTGCTCAAGTGGAAATTCATTTTGAACTGTCAAAATATCATGCCGTTTTATTCAGTTCATAGAGCCGGAGCTCTTGCTTTTGTGACTGGATCTTCCAGTGCAGCTTGTTAAA
>CACZZH010000101.1 GCA_902785635.1 uncultured Lachnospiraceae bacterium | reverse complement strand
CCTGCCTCAGTATTCTGGCCGTTTCTTCGGATGTAATGCTGCATGATACGGGCATGACCGATGATTCTTGCCCGTATCTCCACAGCCTGAAGCCTGCTCTCCTCCTTCGTTTCCAGGTACCGTTCAAGGGTCTTGCGCCAGATGACCGCGGCGGTATTGCAAGGAATACCGAGAAACTCTTCTACGACAGAAGGATCTGTCGTACCGAATCCGCAATAGGCGTTATAGATGGCCGCAAGCTCAAAAACAGGATGCCCATGGCTGAGTTTATCCATGTCGATCAGCAGGCTTTCCTCATTCTGATACATAATATTCCGGAAATGATAATCTCCATGGAGCATGTGCATATCGTCCGGCAACGCGTCGATCATCGCATAGAGCTTGTCATATACTTCTCCCGGCACGCAGTCTTTCAGGATTTCGACCCAGAGCAGAGCTGTATCCTTGATATCCGGCACAACACTCTGTTTTACGATACGGGAGTGGATGAGTTTCAGGAGTTCTGTACTCATTTCCACTAGTTCATCCAGACTCTTTTCTCCGCTCTGCAGAAGCTGGACATAGGTTTTTGCATTCAGCAGCTCATAAATTGAGCCGTATCCCCCTTCCGCAATCTGAACCACATCGTAGGGGATCGCCGTCGGAACGCCGAGAACAAAAGCGGCGCGAGACAATTCCCGCCCATGATGAATAGCCGGCAGGGCGTCTGCATTTTTGTACACCTTGATGATGTTTTCCCGGTCAAGACGGTATACCTTTCCGTTCGCCCCCTGGCCGATCAGCTCGCAGCCTTCCAGTGAGACAACCCGATATGCCTTTTTGACCTCCATTAGTTCTGTAAAACCGGTCGTATCCAGGATCTCATAAAAGCCAGGGTGTACATTGATTAAACTTGTCCGGTCGATTTTTTGTTTTAGCCGAAGGATAATCCTGAGGCCGGCACTGCTCATGAATTCTACATGATCACAGTCGATCACGACCGTGTCTGCCTGGTATTTCTCCAGGCTCTCCTGTATTTCCTTCTCAAACACCGGTGCATTGGCTGCATCAACATGCTCTGTCGGTCTCAATGTGAGTATTCCGTTCTCGTAGCTTGTTTGCATACCGGCCTCAACTCCTTCTTACAGCAGTCCGTCATCCATTCGATTATGAACATTGATATGTTATCACAGATCGTGAAAATCCACAATGTTTATTCTTCACCAGTTCCCGGCAGCTTAATATATTCATATATACAAAAACCGCGCCCCGGTTTCAAAGCGCGGTTTTTTTGATCTCTCAGGTCGATGCTCTCCAGCGTGAACTCGAATCTAATCATTCCAGTGTCAAAACTCCAGGCGGGATACAGTCAAAAATCAGGATTATTTCATTAAACGGGACCGCTGAAACAGGACCGCAAACGGAATCACACTGGCAATCACAAGCAGGAAGACAGGCTCTGACAGGAAATCGATCTTAGCTCCCGTAATCGTGTTCACGATCTTATAATCTTCCATCAGGCCGTTATGCACATAGTAGATGGATGCAGACAGTCCGCCGAGCCATACCAGTGGTCTCCACGAAAGCGCCTCACGAATGGGCTTCAGATTCAACGCGCACAGCAGAATCCCGGGTGCCGCCGCAAATTCAAAATAACGGATATAGCTCTTCGTTCCAAAGGGCCCGAACACTCTCTCAAAACCGACAATAGAATGAAGCAGGAAGAATGCGGCAATCCCTGCTCCCCACAGGAGGCTGATCAGCCGTTTTCTCTTTTCGGCTGCCGTCCGCTGAAACTCGCTGAGCAATACGCCAAGGAAGAACGGTACATATCCCCGTCCGTCAAAACTCCACAAAAAAGGCATCCTGGGTGTATGGTCCAGGCAAATCCAGCCAAGCAGCACCATCCCCGCGCACAAAGCGATATAGACGCGTCGATCTTTTCCGATCCGTCCCACTGCGTAATAGAGCATGTAACACAATAGCAGGACATCGATATACCACATTGTTGAGCAGACCGGAAGCCCGGTCCGGGCATAGGAGGTAAACCAGCCGGTGTTGATCATCAACAAGGACAGGAGAAACCGCGGCACTGTGACCGGAACTGTCTCTGCGCCCATCCCGACCTCTGTCATCAACCAGACATTCACCAGCGCCCAGAGATTTACAAACACGGATGCGCCAATCAGTTTCCCGTATCGCTGCCTGAAAAATGTGCCAAAAGACAGCTTTCCGATTTGATTCCGGTAATGCCATGCGATCAGAAAACCGGAAATCAGGAAAAACATCTCTGCTGCGTTTTTGCTGTATTCAAAAAAGTATTTCGAGCCGGGATACCATGGTGCCAGATCCCGGCTTAAGCCGGGATCATCTATATACAGGCAATAAAAATGATAACACACTATACACAGGCATGCGATTCCCCGCAGCCCGGTGATGCTGTCAAAACAGGTTTTCTTTTCGGTCAGCTTCTGTTGTGTCATAATTAATCATATGAATTTCAAGAGGTACTCCTTTATCTTACATCCGGCTCATCAAGGTGTCAAAAAGCGGGTCGAAGACACCGAGTAAGGCCGCCACCGCCGCTAATGTGAGAACTGCGCCGAGAACCGTCAATCCGATTCCGGTTTTCCTGAATTGAGGCCAGATTGCTTTGAAAGCAGCCTGCTCTTCAGGAAGAATAAACTCAGTCGGCTTTTTCGGATTGTATAGGAGTTTAACCGCGTTTCCCTCTGTTCCTGGGACATCCTGCAGAGTATGATAGCTATAGTCAGAGGCAGATGAAATGTGTTGCCCGTCCGCGGTCTCATATTCATAGATGCCGTAAAATACGGTACGCGCTCGATTCTTATAGTCACGTTCCGTTTTGCTTTCCGTATCGACAAGCCTCCCCCAGGTCTGTGCCGTAACGTCACGATCTGTTGTTTCCTGCTTGATGCGGCTGCTTCGGTAAACCAGAAGAAAAATTCCCCCCAGAAACAGGCAGACCAATCCCGGAATCAGATACAAGGCTCTCATGGCTTCCTCCAGATGTTTGTTTAATAAAGATTCATGTTTTATCGTGTTTATATGATGATTTGTATTATAGCACTTCTACGTTCAGTTTTCCAGACACCGAAGAAGGCTTTGTTATCCGCTCAAAGGATATATGCCTGTTGAACGTAATAAGCAATCTCGCTCCGGGAAAACCTGTTCTTGTCACCGCTCGGCATACATGATACAATCACCATAAATAACAAACTATGTGACCCAGGCAAAGTGAGATCTGGAAAAATGAATTCATTCAGGGGGTACTATCATGGACAAAAAATACTGGAACAAAGGCGCATTCATGACAGATCTGAACCAGATGATTGTTGCAGACGAGCAGAACCTGGACCAGATCCAGAATCCTGTCATCCGGGAATCTGTCGCGAAACAGCTGGAAGTCCGCCTGCCTGTCCATCCGGATAAAGTCCTTATCAAAATAGAATGCGTCGGAGTATGCGGTTCTGACGTTCATTATTTTCACGAAGGCCAATGCGGTACTTTTTTCCTGGATAAAGGACGGGACATTCCGTATATGCTGGGACATGAGGCTGCAGGTACTGTTGTTGAAGTCGGTTCCAACGTAAAAGATCTCAAAGTCGGAGACCGGGTATGCTGCGAGCCGGGCAAATCCTGCGGGAAATGCGAAATGTGCAGGACCGGAAAGTATAATCTCTGCAGAGATGTAATCTTCTGGGCCACTCCCCCTGTCCAGGGCTGTTATATGAGATATGTGGAGTTCTATGCAGATCTCTGTTTTAAGATTCCCGATTCCATGAGCATAGAAGCCGGCGCAATGATCGAACCGTTTGCGACAGCGATGTTTGCCGTGGAAACCGCAGAAGTAAAGAAGGGTGATACCGTATTCATCATGGGCAGCGGCTGCATCGGGCTTATGACGCTTCTGGCATGCAAATACAAGGGCGCGGAAAACATCATTCTCTGTGATCTGGAAGACATCCGGCTGGAAAAAGCCATGGAGCTCGGGGCAACTGCCGTTATTAACAACGGTAAATATACCGAAGAAGCGTTCTACACTGAGGTCAGAAGGCTGACCGACGGCGGCCCGCGAGTCGTCATCGAAGCCATCGGAAACGCAGTTACCATCCGGCAGTCCGGTGAACTGGCAAGAAGAGGCGGTGTCGTTGTTCTTCTCGGCATGCCGCCTGAGGACGTCATCCCGTTTAACATCAACGCCATTATGGATAATGAGGTACAGATCCGTCCGATTTTTCGCTACCGATATATCTTCCCGGAATGCATCAGAGCCGCAAGCTCCGTATGCCCGATCGAAAAGGTCATTTCAGATCTGTATGAACTGGATAACATTCAAACCGCATTCACAGACTCCATTTCGAGAAAAAACGAAGTGGTTAAGGCTGCGATACGCATTGACTGACTTGAAAACCTGCTTTGGCAGAGGAAATCGAAATGCAAATCCGTGAAACCTGGAGTATTACCGAAGAACGAATCAAAACATTTTTTCTGGGCCAATGCGACGTAAAGGACCTCGGAAATGGCTGTTTTGCCTTTGGTGCTTGCATGATCCGCATTACAGCTCTGCCGCTTCGTCAAGTCGGTCAACTGTCCTTTCCGCAAACAAGAGTTGAATTCTCCGGCCCGGAGTCCGATACGGATAAGATCCATCAGCATTTTGTTCTCCAGTTTATTTCAGCCGGAGGGTAAGAAGCAACCTGTGCACCTGACTAGAAACTGTCAGCGTTCACAGGTTGCTTTCTGTTCCGGGGTATTCCGGACTACGGTACCTTTTTTCTCTGTGACCAATTGTTCTCTTTATGTACAGTCCGTATCCGATGGATCAATCTCAAGGATCCGTTCAAGGTCTTTATTGTTGCCTGTATCGAAACACCACGCATCCATGCCGCATTTGATCGCGGCGTATGTATTTTCCGGAACATCATCTATGAAAAAGCACTCAGAAGGCACTAATCCAAAGCGCTCGAAGAACATTTGATAGATGACGGGCTGAGGTTTCAGGGCCAGCACTTCCCCGGAGAAGAAAGCCCCGTCATACAGATCCGGTGCAGGTACAACTTGCTTGTAGGTATTCGTAAGGCGTCGGCTTACATTGGACAGAATATAGACATGCTGTCCTCTGTTCTTGATGGCCTGTATTATTCTCGCCATCCCGGGCCGTTCTACATTGTTGAATTCGTGCCAGTGCTCAAAAGTGATCCTGGCGATCTCCCTGACTTTATCACTGGAGAGTCTCGGGATAATTCGGTTGATTGCCTTTTCATCTGTCATGGAGCCCATGTCCAGTGCCATCCATTCCTGAGAACAGAACATCACATTATGGATTTCGCGAACAATATCCGGATCATCAGTGAAATGCCAGGTTGCATTGTCTGCTGTATAATCCACCAGAACACCGCCCATGTCAAACACGATGTTCCTGTACTCTTTTATGGGTTTCACGATCAATCTGTTCAGGACGGCGCAGAGGCCTTCCGCAAATGCCTTGTGGCCCTTTGGTGTAAAATGGACACCGTCATATGCGAGCTCTGTATGCCACTCTCCGGCATCTGCATAATAGATTTCAAGTTTTTTCGCAAGTTCACAGTACTCTTGTCCAAGTTTTACGGATTCATCTATCTGTTTCTGACTCTGCACCCATTCTCCCGGATGCATCGGCGGCGGTGCGATCAGCAACAGCTTTGGGCATATATCTTTTATGTCAGTCAGGAACGCTTCCATGCGTTTTGCTGTCGTTTCAGCATTGGCCCCTTCTAACAGGTCATTGGTTCCGAGCATTACAGCAACCACATCCGGTGACTTGCTCCTGATCAGGTCTGTAAATACAGTATGGTTAAATGGAACTGCAAGGCCGTTCATACCGCAGTTCACTGTTTTCCAGGTCCCCAAACGTTCTGTCCAGCGTACATCTGCAGGATATCTGTCTCCGAAATAAGACCTCGGATCATATCCATAGGTGTTCGAATCTCCGATACATAGAAGTGTCATCTGATTTCCCTCTCCTCATCCAGACCCTGTGCCTCACCGTTTTCTTCCATTACATTAGCAGATTTTATAGTGCCTTCTTGACCGCTTCTGCAATCATTCGGGCTCCGTTCTTGTTCGGGTGGATGCCGTCCACAAACCATTCCCTGTGATTCCCGGTCAAATGATACAGATCCACAACCGGGCAGCCGGTTTCTTTCCCGACCCGTGCGATGGAATCATGCATCTCTCCGCCGATTGCAGCATCCATGATATCATCCAGTTTCTTTCCAAGCAGGAAAAATGTCTTTGGAGGCTGCATCAGGATGACATTCGGCACGGACGCCAAATCTCTGTATACCGAGACATAGCTTCTAAGATCATTCTCATAGCGCTCGGCATTCCAGTTGGCAGGCTTTGCGTCATTTGTTCCGAGCATAATGATTACTGTGTTCGGCTCAGAAACAAGAGAGGCCGCATAGATTTTCTCCTGTCGATACGGTTTATCCGCCTGGTCCTGAAGGGTACGATCACAGATGCCGAAGTTCATCACCTGATAAGATGTGCCAAGAAGCTCCTGTAATTGATTCGGATAGCAATACTTCCGAAAAGCCCCCATGAAACCATACCCATAGGTGATACTGTCACCGACACAGGCGATTCTCTTTCTGGATTTGTCGGGTTTTGGACATTTCGGATGCATCGCTCTGTAATAGAGTCCGGCATAAACTGCGGCAAAACCTCCGCCGAGGACTGCCCCGGCATATCTAAGAGGTTTTTTCATCTCATCACCGCCTTTATTTGGGTTTCAATCTGCACTTATGATTCATTTTTTCAAATATTACCATGGAATCAATGATTCTACAACAAGATCCCAATCTTAGCACTTTGATATGCTCCCCTTATGTTCAACAGAGTTTTTTTATTTCTCTGTCTTCCATAAGGTAAAATCAAAAAAACCGGGGCAGTTATATTATTTCGTAAAAAAGGCCGTCAGTCCCGATGTTGAGATTGACGGTCTTGATTTGTGTATAAAGAGCAATCTTTAGTTGGTTCCGGTTGATTGCCAATTGTTATCTTTGAAAAGTCCCGGAAACATCTGCAGATAGCGGCCCCTTAGTCGTTGGAAGGCTTCATGGTCGGGAATTTCACCACCGCCATTTTATATCTTACCGTAACCTGTTATAAGCTGTTATTGGCTGGTTTCCTCAAAAGCCCGATTTTTCATAACCTGTTATAAGTTATTACCGAGGCTGTTTCAAATGGTGTAAAAAATGGTGTAATGGTGTAAATCCTGTATTTTTCTCAGAGTCAGGTGCCGTCTGCACCGGCGTCCGTGCTCTGCTCATTCTCTTCCTTATTTCCGGTCCCCGTGCCATTCCTGAAATAGCCATCCAACCCGGCGAACTCACTCTTCTTCAGTTCCTTCGTCACGTCTGCATAGATGTTCATCGTCGTCTGAATATCCTGATGCCCAAGAGCATCCTGTATCACCTTCACATTAACGCCGGCTTCAACCATCCTCGTTGTGAATGTGTGCCGGAGATTGTGGCAGCTGAAATGCGGAAGCAGAACCTTCGGATTCTCGTTTTTCAGGAACTCTGCATCATTGCAGTCCCGAATGATACGGCGGAGCGCTTTATTCAAGGTACTCTGATGCTGGGCCTCTCCAAAGCGGTTCACAAAGATAAAATCCGTATACCCGTCGATCGTGATGTTGCATTTGATCCCGGCCTGTTCCTGATTCCTTTTCTCCATCAGGAAGGCTTCCTTCACGAAGTCCATCATCGGAACCTGCCGTGTACTCGCCTTTGTCTTCGGCGTATTGATGTTGAAGTAGCACCCGGTCTTATAGGCTTCATCCCTGTGTGCGTAATACACCAGGTTGTGGTTTACATCGATGATTCCCTCTTCCAGGTCGATGTCGCACCAGCGAAGCCCGGTCAGCTCGCCGACCCGGAGGCCGGTTCCAAGCATTACCGCAAACAGCGGATACCAGTGAGAATATGTCTTGCTTTCCTGAAGGAAATTCAGGAACAGCTCCTGTTCCGCCACTGTAAGTCCTCTGCGCTTTTCCGTCTCAAAGCAGTGCGACTGCTTCAGCTCCCGCAGCACATTATCGGAGGGATTGCTGCGGATATAAGCATCATCCACCGCCATCTCCAAGACCTGGTGCAGAACCGTATGGATCGAATCGATCGTGGAAGCCTTCAACCCCCGTTCATCTGCCAGCTTGTTGTAAAAGCGCTTCACGTCTGATTTTTTCAATGTGGAAATCCTCAGCTTTCCGATATCGTTTTTGGCGAACATCTCGTACATATACGTGTAATTCTCATACGTCGTATTCTTCAGTCCACGCTTGATCTGTTTCCAGAGCTCATAAAGATCATTTACGGTCGTAAACCGGGACTCGCCCTTGATACCATCGATCTTATCCTTTTCCACTTCCTTCTCTCTCATCCGGAGCTCCGGAAGTGATTTGGCGTAAATGTAATGTCTCTTCCCTTTTCTGTCCTGCCAGCGATAATAATAGGTCCCATTATTCCGCTGACCTTCACCCGTTTTCAGGACAACCCGGGCTTTATCCTTTCGTCTTTCCTGGGCCATGTTCGACAACTCCTTTCTGTCTTCCTGGGATCGGCTCCGGTTCTATGATATTTTCAGCCTCCGGAATCAACAAGGATGTCGAACTGCGTACTGCACAGCCCGGCATCCTTCTATACCGAATACATATTCTCGAGAAACTCATCCAGCATCCGCCGCTTGATCAGCCTTTTGTTGCCGACCCAAAGCACGAAGCTGCAGCTTTCGCTGTCTGTCAGTTCTCTGATCTTGTTCCTGCCGATCCCCGAATAAGCGGCAGCCTCATCGACCGTCAGGTTGCTCTTCAACCAGAACGGAATCTGAAGTCGGCCAGCCGCTTCCCTTCCCCCGGTCAGAACAGCTTCGTCGTTCTCCATGCTGCTCACCTCCCTCACGGCGCTTCTATGCTCCATGCTATTTCATATCCAAGATGACTGGTAATCGCCGCGTCAACGCCGGCCATATCGTCATCAGATAACCTTCCAAGATAAAAACGGATCTGGCGCTTGTCAATGGTGTTGATTGCCTCCGCCAGTGCCATGGATTTTTTCTTCAGAAAGTCTGCCTCCTGCAGAATATAATGTGATCCCAGGTCCGGCTTTTTCAGCTGTGACGTCAGCGGAACGATTGTCAGCGTCTCCGAAAAGAAGCAACCGACATCATTCTGTACAACGACCACCGGCCTTGCTCCGGCCTGTCTGTGATAATACAGCTCTCCGAGATCCAGAGAGCCAAGATCGGCGAAGAACACATCGCCTCTGTGATACTCTTCGATCCTCATACGTGCATCCTCCTCATGCCTGGTATGTATCAGGGAGCTGAAGGACTCCCCTCAGCTCCCGTTGCGTTCATTTTTGTTTTCCCTATTTGTCCCCGACACCCCGGAATGGGAACCCCTGTTCCCTGGGAAGTTCATCAGGCGGCAGACCTGCTTCTCTGCGCTCATGGGACTCTAACCCCTCCGCGGTTCTCGCGGGGCTGCCCTCATTGCGTAATCCCGGAACCCCGGGGCTGTGACTGGGCAGAAGTATCATTGTATCCTTTCCCACATCCTGGCCGCCGCCGGGTGCAGGCCCGGCATTTGCAGTTGGTTTCTCTCGCTCCCGGCAGACTGCAGCGTCAATACAAAAGAATGCCTGCTGCTCCGATCGATCATGGCGAACCCCTGCGAAGGCTCCTTGGGAAATAGTTCAGAACGTACCTGATGAAATGCATATTCGGTTTTCAAGGTGCCAGAGCAGCAGTTCCTGCTGCTCTGAAGTTAGTTTATTAAGATTCGGCCTTTCTTCTTAGTGCCAGCGAGGCACTGAAAACCGAGCCTGTGAGGTTCTGTTCGCCGGATATCATGTATGCTTCCACCTGTGCTCAGAGCAGCTGCATGATATGCTCTACCCGTTCTCTGATCTGGTTCAGCTCCTCTTTTGCTTCGTCTGTCCGTCCGCCTCTGCCGAGGATGAGATAATCCAGCGAAACATGAAAATAATCCGCAAGCTCTATGAGAAGCTCAATAGAGCCTCCTCTGACTCCGCTCTCGATCCGCCGAAGATGTACATCCGTGATGTTCAGGTCCTCAGCAAGTGTCTCCTGGGTTAGTCCGTTCTTCATGCGGAGCTCCCTGATCCTGGCTCCG
>CACZZH010000100.1 GCA_902785635.1 uncultured Lachnospiraceae bacterium | reverse complement strand
CCGACCAGCCGGGACATTTTGCCTATCAGGTCTTCGACAGCAATTACTGGTCTGATGTCAACGCCTTCCATACAACGATCTGCAGCCGCGTAGTTGCATGGATCACCGTAGATGCAAAGACATCGGATGCGGACCGTTTTGTGCTCCGCGACCTTATTCTTCTGATGTACTGGGACAACGAGAATACCCCTTCTGTGGAAGTTCCGCTGGGCGACTTTTTCTGCTGCGGTTTCGGCCAGGAATGTCAGGTGTATTCTGCCCCCATCATAGTAGCTCCTTCCAGAGGGCTGAACAGTTATTTCGCGATGCCCTTCCGCAAAGGAGCCAGAATCGAGCTCCTTTCAGAACATAAAAACCCCATTCCCGCTTTTTTCTACCAGATCGACTACTGTCTGTATGACGAACTGCCGGAGGAGACCGAGTACTTCCACGCGCAGTGGCGGAGGGAAAAGATCACAACCCTGAAGCAGGATTATGTGATCGCCGACGGCATTCAGGGAAAGGGACGTTACGTGGGCACCTACATAGCTCTCCAGACGCTGGAACGCTACTGGTGGGGCGAGGGCGAAGTAAAGTTCTACATCGACGGCGACAGGGAGTACCCCACCATCTGCGGCACCGGCATGGAAGATTACGTCGGAGGCTCCTGGAGCTTTGCGGCACCAAAGGAAATGCTGGATGAGCCCATGATCGAGACGACCTACAACTCGCTTTACATGGGATACCCGTTTTACTCGAACCGCGATACGGCCATCCGGAATCCGTATCACAATGATGACTGTCCTCCCATGCGCGGACTTTACCGCTGGCATCTGCCCGATCCGGTCTTTTTTGATCGGGATCTGAAGGTGACCGTGCAGCAGATCGGCGTAGGTTACGGAGGCCTGTTCGAGCGGCAGGACGATGTATGCAGCACAGCTTACTGGTACCAGTGCGAACCCCACACAGCTTTCCCAAAGCTTCCGGGAGTAAAAGAGAGATGGCCGAGGTGATCACGCCCCTGCCATCTCTTTGCATATAAGGTATCGCCCTGCCACCACATACGGCAAACCGCAGCGCTTGCGACCCGGAATCCTTTCTTAACTGCCTGGATTCCTCCAAGGAACATTACGATCCCGGCAACAATGGCTGCTCCGGCAACCCAGATCAAGGTCAGGATCCATCTCTTTTTCAATACCTGCTTCCAGGTTTGCACATAGGGGATATCCTCACAGCCAGGCAAGAGCCAGAAACTGCTGTGCCCGACCCAGAGCTTATCGATCACGATGCCGTCGTACCAGTTCATGATCTCCAGGAACAACAGGGCCTGCAAATACGCAGGACGGAAGGTATTCACCCTGTTCCATAGACCGATGATCAACACCAGAATGATCAGCATGATCAGGAAAAACGGGATCATAAACCGCTTTCTTTTTCTGGCTACGGTTTCCCGATCTGTCAGGCCGATCTCAAAGGCCCGTTCCTGCACGGGTTTGGGATAAAAGTACAGCCCGTTCAAGGCATTATTCCCCACGGCAATCTTTACCATCAGCGTGAACAATGCACAGAACAGCATCAATTGAAGGACGATCATACATTTAGGCTCCTCTTGAATTCATCAAAGCGTTCCCGGCTCGGAAGAGTCGCGAGAAGTCCACTGAAAGCGAAAGCCCCAGAAGCAGCTTTCTGATCTTCGGCCAGTTCACCGCTCAACCCTTCTTGAACCCCACAGCCATATAAGTAAATGGCGTGATCAGTTTACTCCGGATGTTTTTGAATCCAGCTTCTTCCATCATCTGCCGCATCTCCTGCCTGGAATACACCGCATGATCGCCGGTCTCCCATTTTGTAAAGCACCAGTTCATGAACTTCCGCAGCCATTTTGGCCCGGTCAGCTCATTGATCACAACGATGCCATTGTTCTCAAGAATCCGATACATCTCTGAGAGGGATTTTTCCGGGTGCGGGTGGTGATGAATGCTCATGTGGCAGCTGACAGCATCGAAGGATTCATCAGCAAACGGCATGGCCTCTGCATCTCCTTCCACAATATCCGAATCTGGCAAACGCTCCCTGCTGCGTACAACCATTTCATGGGACAGATCAAGACCTGACAGTTTCACAGATGGTGAATGTGTATGGAAGAAAGCGAGAAATGCGCCGTTTCCGCAGCCGATGTCTATAAGATTCCTCACATTCCTCCGCTGCAGCTCCTTTGCTGTGATACGGTAATCGAAGCTCCAATAGCCATTTTTGTTGACCACTGTGCTGGAATGTCTGTTGAAGTATTCCTTCGATTTTTGTTTGTCATCCATGTCTGATACTCCCGTTCTTTTTCAGAGAGATCCACCATGCTGCGAATATCAGGATCGCACCGAGACTCATATTGGAGCATAGGATGCCGTTAAGTAACGCCGAGCTTCCGAGTCTCCCGATCCAATTGATCAGCAGCTTGAATGTCAGCGGATTCAGGATCCACATCCATGACGGAAGAAATGTTTTTTTCTTTGCGACCAGCAGGATCATTGTGACCACGCTCATCAGGTAAATAATAAGAAAGACGATCATGGATGGGATAACATATCCGCCCTGCTCATGAAGAACAGTCATCAGCAGGTTGTCTGCTCCGGCTTCCAGGTCCTTTTTGATTCCGGTCATCAGATAGCAGCAGATTACATGTGCTGCGCCGCCAAGCGCAATATACCCGTACAAAGACACCCGGTAAAGCTTTGCCGCTAAGCTATCCTTATCCGCAAGGGACATATAAAGCACATAAAACCCGAATACCGTTATGGGTATACCGATAAAGCCGAAAAAACCTCCAAGGCCGATCCTTGTATAAGAAACCTTCTGCGCTATCACAGCATACCTGTCAAGGCCTCCTGCCGCGCCAAAAGAATCGGCACCGCACAGCAGGCAGTCGCCGATCATGGTAAGTATTCCGCCAATGATGCCCAGCATCAAATATTCTTTTGTTTTATCTTTCATGAATTACGGCCTCACTCATTTGATCCTGGTACTGCCGGTCAGCTTATAGGTGCTTTTGATCTGCTCTTTTCTTGTCACACCCTTACCCTCCGAAAGAGATCTTTACAATCTTCATTCTTACCAGACTGTCGCAGAAGCGGATCATCAGCTTATGGAACAGTCCTACGTTTTTGTAGATATCCCGGTACCCCCGCATATAACTCTTTGCTGTAACAGAAGAGAAACAAACGCTCCATTCTCGAAGCTCTGCTTCATCCTCCAGCGAAAAGAACGCGCTGACGTCCGTGATACCGGCTTCTTTCAGCCAGGTTTTCCGCATCAGTTTTGCGCCGCGCTCGTTGCAGGAATCGAAGGCCAGCACCGCACCGGGAAAGTGCTCCGCCATGGCAGTAAACAATCTTTTTACATCCTCGGTTTTGAAGTAATAGAATACCCCTGCGGCAAAGAAAACCGCACCGTTTGTAGCGTCGATCTGTTCTATCCAAGCGTAATCGTTGAGATCATAGGCAAGATTCTGCTCACGCTCTCCTGCAGGAAGCAGTTCGTTTCGCACCTTGATCACATCCGGGAGATCGATGTTATAGCCCCGGCAGAAGCCGTTGTCACATTTGCGGAAGGTATCATCCAGACCGCAGCCTAAGTTGACTACGGCTGCTTTCGGGTGCTCCTTCAAATACGCCTCCACTTCACATCGAAGATCATATTGACGCTGGGCTACTTCCAGCGCACCGAAAAGCCCTGCCGGAGATTCCATCTTCTTTCGCTTCTGTGCGAAGTCATAGTCCAGGCAGTCGCAGATCCTTTTGGCTTCGGGGTCCGAAAATAGCTCCGGAAATCGCTCGGAACACACCAGTCGCCCGAACAGAGGGATGACCAGCGTCTCCTGAACCGTGTTTGTTTCAATATGATACTTCATGTAACCCTCCTTATCACAGCGCCACGTTCAGCGCACCCCTCTCAGACCGGCATTCCCATAAATTCGTCAATTACCGAAAGCACCGGGAGCGTATACTGTTCTCCGCCGAACAGCCACTGCTCGTGCTGCATATCGAATTCACGTATATCAGGGTCACGGAAATACTTTTTGTAACGTTTCAGATATTTCTCGCCCATCTTTTTGGCATAGATGAAATGAACCCTGGTATGTTCCACATGGATATCCTCCTGAAGCCAGGTCAAAAGATCGGTGTAGTATTCGTTTTTTATGGATACAGGATCAAATTTAGCGAAACAGCCGATAAACCGATCCGCCGTTTCATCGTTCATCTCGAAAGCGGCCTTGAGCTTCTCCTTGCTTTTTGTCTTCTTCTTTTCGCTTTTGGTGAAGCTGGTCAGAAGCGGCACCACCAGTTTTGACTGAAGCCATGCGCTGAATCTGCCGCTCTGGTCCAGATCAGGGCTTCCGAAGATCCCGTGATCTATATGGATGTTTTCCCGTTGGATCAGCTGGCCGACAAAACTGCTGCCCAGAGAAGAACCGATCACACCGTCTATTTTGCCGTCAAAATGTTCCGTGATATACTTCTCGATCTTCTCCGTGACCGTGATCATGTCTGGAAAGACTGAACCGCTGCCGTCGAAGCCATCGTAGTTGACGCAGATCAGGTGATACTTTACTCCGAGCCTGTCCAGTACGGCTGCAAAATTCGTCTGATAATCGCAGGCAGTTCCCGGCAGCAGCATCAGTGTCTTCCCGCTCTTGTTTCCCATCTCATCAAACTGCATTGAACACGCTCCTTAACCTTTACTGCTTCTTATAACCGGTAAACATGGTGAGCAGAAAACAAATGACCGTCATCCAGGCAAAAAATCGATGCATTTTCATAAACCTTTATCCTCCTCATTGCTCAATAATTCCGTAAGACAATCAATACTCAGCAGGATCGTCGATGCGTTATCCTTGACCATTTCAGGTATCCGTTGGTACATAAAGTCGTATATCTTCTGATCCACCTTCATTGCACGATTATAGATTGGCGCGTAGAGATCCCATATCTTTTTGTTCATAACGGCCTCCAGATGAATGCGCTGATAAAGATGGTTCAGTTCATTGTTCATGGCTGCTATATCACGATCCTCTCCACAAAGAGTCATTTCATCTTCCAACCCTCAATTCCCTTGTTTTTCAATTTCCGTATTTCGTATGCAGTTCTTCCCAGGACGGCATCTGTGAGCGAAGCGCATTCCAAACCCTCAGCTTTTCCGGCGGATAATCCTTCATCAGATCCTCATAAAACAGGTCGATCTGCTCCATCTCGGAGACGGCATTCCTGCAGTGTTCACAGGCAACCAGGTCGCCGATCTTCGACTTGGCCATCACCAGATAAAGCAGCTGCATAGCGGTTCCACGCGGCCCATTCTCAAAGAACTTATCGTCTCCTTCCGGATAAATGGGAATTCCCTTTTCCTTCAGACACTTATATGCTTCATGGGATGCATCAACCATCATTTTGCGCTGCTCTCTTGTGGAACTGCGCAAATCTCCTTCACAAATGTAGGAGAGATACGCAATCGGAAGGACAGCTGCAGGATGGCAGATCAGATAGGCCTCCATATCCCCCTGCCAGTTCAGCTTATAGGATGTCCCGACAAAGAGGCGGGAGACCAGCTTTTTCAGACGCGGCTCTGTTTCCCCGTGAAGCTGCCCTATGTCCATCCAGCTGCCGCCAAAGCGCTCGCACACAACCCGGTCCGCTTCCTTTTTTCCTCCTGAAACCTGGAAGCCGAACAGGATCTTTTTGATTCCCGGAGCATGTTCCCGTATATGTGCCTCTATTTCAGCAGGCGCAAGATTATTTCCAACCAGGACAAGGAGTTTTGCATTCAAAGTGCAGATCTGGGGCAATGCCTGGCGGATCTTAGGGTACGGCATGGGAACAAATGCCGCATCGAAGGAGAGTCCTTTCACAGAAGTGACGGCTTTCACTCTGTCCGTCGTCGTCTTCTTCTGCAGGTGGTGGTAAATGACCAACCCGTTTTTATTCAGGGACTCTGCCCGCTCTTCCCTGGCAAGAATCGTCACGTCATTTCCGGCTTCTCTCAATACGTGTGCCAGGTATGCGCCGATCACGCCGGCCCCGAAGACCAGGACTTTCCGTTTCTTTTGGTCATTTACACTGCTGAGACGCATATTCCTTGCCTTCCACTCCACATCTTCCCGTTCATCATAGCCGTCATACGGGGCCGCAGGATCATGCGGTTTCTGTTTTTTTAAGCTGTTACACACCTGATCCTTATGGGCAAAAACGAAATCCAGGTCTCCCGACCAGCCGGTGTGGCCTGTGATAACCTTGGGGAACAGGCTGCGGTCCCTCAGTTTCTTCTCCAGCTCTGCCAGGGACCTCTTCGCAAGCTCATTGTCCTCTGCCAGGGAATTGATGAAGCTATAGCCGCCGTCTGCCCCGAACCAGATCGTATCGCCTGTAAAAAGGTAAGCATCATCAATCAGGTAGACCATATGGCCCCAGGTATGGCCGGGAACCAGGAATGCCTCCACTTTGATGTCCTCTATGAAGAACACATCCCCGTCTTTCAGCAGCCTTTTGGGATTATCCGTCTCTACCAGCGGAAGCTTATATGCCCCGAAAATGACCTTCCTGCGTACTTCCCCGGTCAGATAACGGTTTTCAATTTCGCTGAGGTAGATCGTCGCCTCTTTGAAGAGTCCGGCAGAATCCCTCTCAACCGCACCGACGTGATCCGTGTCCTGATGTGTAATCAGGATATGATGGATCTTTGCCGGATCCAGATCCAGCCATCCCATCTTTTCCGCCAGGCGGTCATAATTATAACCGGCATCGACCATGATGGTCGTGCCGTTTTTTGTATAGAAGAAGATATTCGCGATCCACTCACGGACACAGGCAACATGGTCGTCAATCCAGCCTGTATTCAGAGGCTTGAATATTTCCTTGCCTCTGTACCCGAGGGACATAACCTTCTTCTGGAAGTTGGAAGCTTGCTTTGACATCGTATGAACCCCTTTCCTTCTCACTTATCACGGATCCGGATCTTCACAATCTTCATGTTTACGAATCCGTCACACATCCGGATCACTGAAAAGACCCGGGAAATGATCTTTCTCAATATGATAGTTCTCCATCACTTCATGATCCTTTCCAGGTTCCTGACCAGGCGCTCCGGCTGCAGCGGCGCAAGCCCGCCGTGCCCTGCATTGTAAAACCGCCTGAATCTTGTCTGCGGGAAATGCGTCTTTACGTATTCAATATCCCATTTCCGATCCTTCGTTTCCGGCTCGGCGAACCAGTACTCGATCCGGCTGCAGTCCGTGTGAACGGGATCCGCCATCGTGTAATTATTACAGGATTCGAATGTCCGCCAGATTGTCCTGAAGCTCATCATCTTCAGGACCCTGCTAATGTATTTCAGGTCTTCATCCGAATACTCGTCTGTGGAAAACGCCTTTTCCAACAGCTTCAGCCCTCCGATCTTTCCCATGGAAACCATCAGGAAATCCCGCAGGGCGATCAGGCGTGTGACGATCCGGGGAAGCTGGTAAGGCGTAATACCTCCATCCATGACAGCACTGCGGATGTTCAGGCGATTGTCAGCAAGCATTCTCGCGACAACAGCCCCTCCCATGGAACAGCCGTAAATACAGGCTGCCCCGGTATGTCCCTTGTCGATGATCCAGTCTTCCAGTTCTGAAGCGATCTCTTCCACACTTGTAAAATCATCTTTCATCTGTGTGTCATACCCCGGCAGGGCAGGCATCAGCAGATGATAACGATTCTTCATAAGTGGAATGACATACTCAAAATAATCCCACATCACTGCGGAGGGGTGGATCAGGACAACGATTTCATCATTTTTTTTGCCAAACTCATGTATGGTCATTTTCCGTTTGTCCTTTTTTGCAATCTTCACATCGGCAAAATGTGTCTGTCTACAAAACAGAGCAGGTTCGAAATCAATCGAATCCTGCCCCATGAAAAGCATATTGCAGTTAGATTTCGCTAACCAATAGTAATATACATCTAACTCTCTGATTTTTCAATACCTTTGTGCTTCTTCATGGATACATTTGCAATCCATACCGACACAATCATACCGACTATGACAACAACCGGAAATGCCCATGCAGGGCTGACCGACATAAGGGTGTCCCCATAACCTGCAGGCATCTCTTCTACCGCACATTCATAAGTATAGGCACGGTTAAACCAGATCTGGCCATAATAACCGAAGCTGGAGAAACTCATCAGAACTGTCCCAATAAAATCGCCGGTCCGGCTGTAACCGGTCATTCCCCTGGCAGCCTCTGCCAAAACCGTAATAACGATCAGCGGTACCACATGCCACATGACGGCATCTCTTATGATGAGCAGCAGAAGCAGCATTCCCAAAAACAGGCAGAGGGCCGCTCCGGGTGCCTGTATTCTTCGAAATGCGCGGATCACAATCGGTGACAGCAGCAGTCCATAATGCATTTTTACGGTTCCATTTGTTGTTCATACTCTGCCTCCTGAATAAGTTAATACTTTAGGTTAGAATTAACTAACCCCAAAGACAAAGAAAGTCCCGCTCATGCGGGATCTCTCTGTTGTTTCCTTTCTTGTTTCCCCGTCAGGCTGACCCTGTTACAATCCGTATATCTGCTTCCACCCGGGATACAGCAGATCTCTCACAAACTGCATATGATCCGTGGCTTCTTCCCTGGTCATGTCATGCCGGACCACTTCAAAGATCAAATGAACGTATGCCGTTGCCAGGATATGCCACTGCATATCGGAGATATCTTTTTTCATCCTTCCGGATTCTCTCAGGATATTCGCATACTCCCTGTTTGCTTCTGCTTCTTTCCTGATCAGGTCTTCCTCAAAGTTTTCATATGCGGAACCTTTCGAGCAGCAGATCAGAAGTTTTACACCATCATAATGTTCATAGGTAAAATCCACCCAGAACATTGCCCAGTCGGCATCAAAAGGATTATATTCTTTTTCTGTCTCCATCTGACAGATGCTGCCTGCAGTTACAAAGTGAAATGCATCCAACGTATCCTTAACCAGACAGAAGAACATGTCTTCTTTATTTATGAAGTGCTTGTACAATCCGGCCGTTGTAATTCCAGCCTTTGCAAACACTCTGTTCAAAGAGGCTTTCTCATATCCGAAGGCCAGAAACTCTTCCTTCATGCAACGGATGATCCTCTCATGAGTAGCCGTTTTGTCTCTGGGCATGTCTCAGTCTCCTCGTTAGACTTGTCTAACCTTCTTTAGTTAATCATATTAACCACGAAATGTCAAGCACTATCGTTCTTGATACGATCATGGTCTCTGCCTGTATGCTGTTTGGTGATCACTGCAATGGTGCAGGGTAGAAGAACTGGGACTAAATCTTCAGCAAATCAAAGAGGTAAAAGATCATCGTGATGCAAGCCTGATGTGCCGGATTTTCGCAAACCAGGAACCTGTTCTGCAGGGAAAGATCCATCAGATGCAAAGCTCGTTGGACATGCTTCATGTGAGACGCCGGCAGCTGAATGAAATGCGAAATGCCATCCCCGGAAAAAGTCAGATCACTTATCTGGATGAACAGTACTATTATGCAAGTCCGCGATGCAGTATTGATAAAACCGGCAGCTATAACGAGGTATGGGAAACATTTTATGAGGATTGTGTAAGCAGACATGTTTCTCAGGGATATCCTGTCTGCTATGTTATCGGAACAGAATCACTTGCATCAGGCAATGTCAATACTGCAAAAAGTATCGCATTCCATGTGGAAGACCCTTCTTTGTTAAATCTCAGGACTCCCGGCGGAATGTATGCAACCGGTTATTATCCGGTTCCCCATGCTTCCAGCCGTGAGTATGATGCTATGTTAAAAATGATTGAGCAATCGCAATACCATGTCGCCGGAGATAGTATAGAGGAAATCATCTGTGACGAAGTATATACGAAAAATACCGATGATTTCATGATCCGGATATCCATTCCTGTGCAATCATGAAAAAGGCGACCACCAGATAACCAATCTGATGATCGCACTATTATGACTAATCCTTTATTCGGAAGAAAGCCCCCGCCGCTGCAGGCGGGGATTTTCTTCAGCCTTCAATCATAATCGTTTTCTTTTCAGGTACCGCCTTCGCTTCCTTCTTCGGGATGTTTAGGCTCAGTACGCCGTGTTTGAAGGATGCCTTAATATCTTCTTCTGTCAGTTCTTCGCCGACATAGAAGCTTCTCTGCATCGCCCCGGCATATCTTTCCTGACGGATCAGTTTACCCTTCTTGTCATTCTCATC
>CACZZH010000099.1 GCA_902785635.1 uncultured Lachnospiraceae bacterium | reverse complement strand
GTGATCCGGATATACGTCTGCTCTGTGATCGGTTCTGTTCCATAAAGCCGGTTTGCATAATCGCCGATCGTAGCAAAATCATCCGGATCGCCTGCAGCAGTCAGAACCATCTGTGCATCTGCAGCGTTCTCTTCAATTTCCCCGATCAATGAATCTGCTTCATTGATTTCCTTCTGTTCCTCTTTCGCTGCTTCAGCTGCTTTTCTTGCAGCCTCAGCCGCTTCCATCTCAGCTGCTTCTTCTGCCGCAAGAGCTGCCTGGGCTGCTTCCCTGGCGGCTGCTTCTTCTGCCGCCGCTTCAGCTGCCTGACGGGCCGCTTCTGCCTGAGCTGCTTCGAGAGCTGCCTGGGCTTCTGCTGCTTCCGCTGCCGCTTCGGCTGCCTGTGCTTCTGCTTCTGCCTGGCGTGCTGCCTCTTCTGCAGCTGCCTGCGCTGCTGCCTGTGCTTCTGCTTCTGCCTGACGTGCTGCCTCTTCTGCAGCTGCCTGGGCTTCTGCTGCTGCCTGGCGCGCTGCTTCTTCTGCCGCTGCCTGGGCTTCCGCTTCTGCCTGGCGCGCTGCTTCTTCTGCCGCTGCCTGGGCTTCCTCTTCTGCCTGGCGCGCTGCTTCTTCTGCCGCTGCCTGGGCTTCCGCTTCTGCCTGACGTGCTGCCTCTTCCGCTTCCGCCTGCGCTGCTGCTTCCGCTTCTGCCTGGGCTGCTGCTTCCGCTTCTGCCTGACGTGCTGCTTCTTCCGCTGCTGCCTGCGCTGCTGCTTCCGCTTCTGCCTGGGCTGCTGCTTCCGCGGCTGCCTGCGCTGCTGCTTCCGCCTCAGCCTGAGCGGCTGCCTGCGCTTCCGCTTCTTCTGCAGATACATTTACCTCGGCGGACTGTTCTGTCACGACCTCTTCGGCAAAGGCTGCAGAAGGTACATTTCCTAATGTCATGACGCCTGCCATGACCAATGCAACTATTCGTTTACGAATATCTGTTCTTCTCACGATTTTCCCCTCCTGAAATCATCTTTCAGATTTTAATTGCATTTTTGTTTACGTTGTTGATCTATATACTTCAGCTTTCCCTAATTATTAATAATGATAATCAGAAAATCTGTTATTAAAGGTAATGATGCTCTTTTGCAAGCAACACATTTTCTCGTTTATTCGTTTCTTTCTATTTATCAATGGGAGACGTTCTTTGCATCTTTCTGTAATTGCTTGGGCTGCATCCATTCTTTCGAGAAAAGAATTTTGAAAAGTTAATGGCATTTTTATAGCCGCAGGCTTCAGCGATCTCCGTGATCGGATAATTTGTCTTTTCAAGAAGTCTTATAGCCTCAATACTCCTTATATCCGACAGGAATTCTGTCGGAGACATTCCCTTGTATTTCTGAAAGATATGGTCCATATAATAAGATGAGATCCCCATCTTCTCTGCCAGCTGACTCATCACGATCTGTTCACGGTAATTCTCGCGGAAATAATTTTCCAGGAATTCCACACGCCGGTATCCCTCTCGAGTTCCTTTCCCAAGCCCTTTTTCCTTTTGTTCCTCTTTATTTTCATCAGAATAATATGAATATGTACCCGCCAGCCAAGCCAGCAGATCAAATAAAAGCCCCATCTTTCGCAGTTCATTTTCCAGTGTTTTTTCGCCATCTATTCTGATCTGACTGATCGTTTTTCGTGCGATCTGTATCATCATCTTTTCTACACGTCTGGATGGAATCTCCCCATAGAAGCCAAGTCCTTCCATGAGCGGACTGCACATTTCCCCGGCGATCTCGATCCAGACAAGATGCCAAGGTTCCAGAAATGCCGTCCGGTATAACTTCCGGTATTTTGGATAAAACAGAAACACCATTTCCTCATGAATAGGAAGCAGGTGCCTATTCTTATGAAGAGCACCTTTCCCGGAAACCACGAAACACATCCGGACAGAGTCATTCTCGGTTATAGTTTCTTCAAATACGTTTTCGTTGCTGCAAGATATTTCTCCGCAGGCAATCAGACGGACCCCACATTCTATCTCAAATCCACTCTGCCTGGTTCCTGCTTTTTCCTGCCAGATCATCTGTTCGTACATAATTTCTCCCTGTTACTGGCTTCTCAAAAGCTTTGCAAAGTCAGAATATGCAATTTCTGCCATTTAATCGAATATTATGTCCATT
This sequence comes from uncultured Lachnospiraceae bacterium, assembly GCA_902785635.1. Classification (GTDB taxonomy): domain Bacteria; phylum Bacillota; class Clostridia; order Lachnospirales; family Lachnospiraceae; genus Merdiplasma. The sequence goes on along the minus strand of CACZZH010000099.1, from coordinate 8,391 downwards.
ATTTGTACATCATGATAAGCTTCTTTTGGTTACACAAACGGTTACATACATCCGAAAGATGAACATACTACAGCAAAAAAATACCATTAATCCTTTTTAATGTCAATATTTGCCTATGCTATATGGAATATAATTATTTAATGTTCAAAATTTGACTACTTTCAATTTATGTTCATTTTTGTCTTCTTTAATATCATTCAAAGTACAGATACATAAATCAGGCGAAACAACACAAATGCACAAAAAAAGCAGCCTCCCTCTCGGGAAGCTGCCCTTCATCTTGTATAAAACTTTTAATATTCTTTTCGCCGTCCATCGACGGCTGGCCGGGACCCCGGGGCGGTTCTCTGTCCCGCCCCGCGGGACGGAGAACCGTCCCCTGTCCCATCAGTTACTCCTGCTCTTTTTTGCGCTTGCGGCTCACTGCCACTGCCCCGCCTGCTGCAGCCATCGCTGCGATCAGGATCAGGATCCACATCATGATCGGTGTGTCATCGCCGGTCTTGACGCTGCTTCCGCTGCCGCCGGATACGGTCGTTCCGCCGCCTCCGCCGCCACTCGGAGTATTTCCGCCGCCGCCGTTTGTAGGCTGCTTGGTGTTGGTGAATGCGATGGTATCGGCTCCGGTCAGCTGCACTGCGGTCATGTTGCCGTCCTCGGAGATGCTGACCTTGACGCTAAGTTTTTTCTCGCTCGCGTCATAGGTGATGCCGTTGAGCGTGTACTTGTTCTCCGCGGTCGCGCCTGCCGGGAGCACTTCGCTCACGGTGTACTCGAAGGTCTTCTCCTTCGCTCCGCCAAGATCTGCTTCCTTGTAGGAGATCGGTGTGAAGTCGATCGTTCCGTTCGCTTTGGAGGTACCGGTCGATACGGTCGTTCCCGCCGCATCCCTGATCCGGAATGCAAATCCGCCGTCAGTCAGTGTGCCGTTCTTGTAGTACTTCGTGCCTGCAGGTTTGAACTGCGTGCCTCTCAGGTCTTTGTTGGTAAACGCCACCGTTCCGTCTGTGTACAGGAGTTCGGTCTCAAGGAAGCCGTTATCCAGTCTCTTCAGGATGACGCTGAACTTCTTCTCGCCCGGATCATAAAGAACCAGATCGATGAACTCAACGGATGGTTGTACCGACGAATTCGTATGTGCATCTGGAAGCAGCGGAAACTGCCAAGGACTAAGAAACGGCACCTCGTCAGTCTTGGGATACCGGAGTATTTCGCTAACATGGCGGCAAACAGTCGGAAAGGGTACTGGAGAACGGTCAATACGACAACGGTGAAAAGAGCGTTGTCAAAAGAAAGACTGATACGCTCGGGCTTTTATGATTTAGCCATCGCGTACCAGTCAGTGCACGTCAACTATTGAAACCGCCGTGTACCGAACGGTACGCACGGTGGTGTGAGAGGACGGGGGCTAGTCACCCCCTCCTACTCGATTTGTGGTATCCTGCTTTTTTTGAAGGCTCAAAACACAGATATGCAACTATTATCAGTTGCACATTCCTGGCTGCAGTGTTATACTGTCACAGGAGGTAATATATGGGCCAGAAAGACAAACTCATCAAAAAGCTGAAATCAAAACCACGTGATTTTACATTTGAATAGAATATCAAATCAAACAGCTTTGTGAGAAACTGGAACAGGAGGGACTGATATGAATAACACAATGGAATATAAAGGCTATATCGGCAGTGTGGAATTCTCCGAAACGGACCAGATTCTCTTTGGTAAAGTCCAGGGTATTCGTTCTTTAATATCATATGAAGGAACTACTGTATCTGAACTGATTGAAGATTTTCGGGGAGCAGTGGATGATTATCTCGCTCTTTGTGCTGCTGAAGGAACTGCCCCCGAAAAAGCCTATAAAGGAAGCTTTAATGTCCGTTTTAAAGATCCGGATCTCCACAGAAGGGCTGCAGTTTATGCATATAACCACAGTGTAAGTCTAAATAGTGTAGTAGAAGAATCTGTCGCTGAATATCTTGTATCAAGGCAGAGTTGAGCCCTCTTCCTCATATTCCCGCAGGATTCCTTCCATATACTGCCTGTATTCCTCCTTCACTTCCTCCGGTCCTGTGATGCGCATATCCCTGCCGATTGCGGTGATCCAACCGAAGAACTGGGGGCTCACTGTCACGGTCATCTGGGCTGTAAAATGCTCCTCGTCCGTCGGAATCATCATAATGTCGCTGCCGAAGCGGTCGATCACGACGCCGGCCAGGTAGTTTCTGCACATCAGACGGACCTGTACGTCGCGCCCGCCGAACATCCCGAAGGTCTTTTTGGCGAACTGGGCCAGATCTGTCTTGTCTTCCAGGGCTTCCTGACTGCGCGGCTCATCCAGAATCACCATGCTGCGCATCTTGTCCACGCGGTAATGCTTCACCTTTGCGGCATGCTCATCGTAGGCGATCAGATAATAATTCTCATCATCCCACACCAGGTGCAGCGGGCTTGCCTGATAGACGGCGCCGCCATGCCGCAGCTCCAGCTTTTTCTGTACGGTCCATTCCACATACTGAAAGGTGATCTGCCGGTTCCGGAAGATCGCGGAATGCAGCATGTCCACATTATAGTAGATGGTCTCGTTTACGGTCTTGGGGCGGTTGTAGACCACCACCTGGCTGGAGATCTGCAGGGCTTCGTGGCGGCTGCACAGGCTTTCCAGCTTGCCGATCAGCTCCCGGGTCTTCTTTTTCGTGATAAATTTGGAGGACTGGACCGCATCTACCATGAGTTTGAGCTCCGGTAGTTCGAACTGGCGGGAGCCCACATAATAGCCTCCGAGTTTCCCGTCCAGCTTCACGATATCCATTCCCGCCTGCTCCAGCTTGTCGATCTCGGTGTAGATCGTCTGCCGGTTTATGCTGATTCCGTACTCCTGCTCCAGGATTCGGCGCAGCTGTGCGGCGTTCAGAGCGTGCTCCTCATCGGTCCGCTCTGTCAGAATTTCCATTATATAGAAGGTTTTCAGGCCCGGCCTGCCGATCGTTATTCCCATATCAGTCCTTATTCTTCTTTTTTACTGTGCGGATCGATCCAGAGTTCCCAGATGTTCTGCACGCTCACCTCTCCATCCGCTGCTTCGCGGACATACATCAGCACATAATAGGGTTTTGCGCCCGGATATACGACTGTTCCCCTGCACAGGAAGCAGGTCACCGTGGTTCCTTCCTCTTCTTTATCCTCTTCGGTCGCCAGCACTGCTACCGGTTCATAGCCCACGCCCATCAGCTTTTCCGTCGCTTTATTGAACAGTTCCTGCATTTCGTCCGTGATCTCGGTGGAAATATCCGTATTCCACTCCTGGTCAATGGCCGTCGGCTCGGTCTCCTCCTCCGATACGGATGCAAATGCCGCTGCCGGTGCGGCCAGCACTGCCAGAGCTGCCAGCAGAGCGATCATTGTCTTCTTCAGCATGTTGGTACCTCCTTTTTCAAAAAAACTTTTCTGCATGGCATTGTGCTTTCCGCTCTGCCATGCTGCGGTATAACGGCGATCCGGCCTGACCGGCCCGTATGGCTGGATTATAGCACTGTTTACGGGCTTCGTGAATGCCTGACTTCGGAAATATGTCATGTGATTTGACTTTTTTCTGCGTTTATTGACTTCTTTCTTTTTGCAGGTAAAATAGAAGTCAGAACGCTGAAAGATCATTAAAATGTTCGGAATTTGGGAAAATAAAGCCGGAAAGGGGGGATATCGCGATGGCAGAGATGATTCTTGTGAAGCAGGCAGCAGCCCGCTGGGGGCTTACGGAGCGCAGCATCACCGGGATGTGCCGCAGCGGAAAGATCCCCGGGGCATACAAGGCCAAAGGCAGCTGGTACCTTCCCGCTGATTCGGCAAAGCCGAAGGACGGCCGGGTGCGCACAGGCGCTTATAAGAAACCGACCGGTCCCCGCCGCAAGCTGCCTCTGCCGGTGGGCATTTCCGATTACCGCACGGTCTCCACGAAATACTATTATGTGGACCAGACGCTGCTGATCCGGGATTTCCTGGACGAACGGCCGATGGTCTCTCTGTTCACCCGTCCGCGTCGCTTCGGAAAGACGCTCAACATGGACATGCTCCGGACATTTTTTGAGAAGACGGAGGAAGATACCTCTGTCTATTTCCGGAATAAAGCCATCTGGAAGCAGGGAAAGCTCTACCGCTCTTATCAGGGAAAATATCCCGTGATCTTTGTGACCTTTAAGGATACCGAAGGCCGCACCTGGGAGGAGACCTTCGAAAAGATCGCCCGAATCCTGGGCGAGGAATTTTCCAGGCACTCGTATCTCCTTTCCTCGCCAAACTGCAGTGAGACCGATAAGGCGTATTTCCGGCAGGTGCTGGAGCGCACAGCTTCCGAACCGGAGCTTTCCGCTGCCTTCCGGATCCTCACCCGGATGCTCCACGAACATGCATATTTGGCGCCGGTCATCATCATCGACGAATATGACACGCCCATCCTTCAGGGATACCGGAGGGGCTTTTATGAGAAGGTCGTGCTCTTCCTGCGGCAGCTCTTCGCCGGCGGGCTGAATGACAACATGCACCTCTCCTTCGGATTCCTGGCAGGGATCCTTCGCGCCGCCAACAGCCCGGAAAACGGCTCCGGGCAAGGAAGCAGCGGAAGCGTGTTCAGCGGGCTGAACAATCTTACGATCAATTCAGTGCTGGATGACATGTACAGTGATTACTTCGGCTTTACGCCCACCCAGCTGCGCGCGATGGCGCGCTACTATGATGCGGAGGATTCCTTTGACGAGCTGATCGAATGGTATGGCGGCTACCGCTTCGGCCGGTCGGATCTGCTCAATCCCTGGTCGGTGGTCAATTATTTCCGCAGTCACTGTCGTCCCGGAGCCTACTGGCATTCCACCGGGAACAATGAGATCATCGGGGATGTGATCGCGAAGGCGGATCCGAAGCTTTACGAACAGTTTCACACACTTCTTGGCGGCCAGAAACTGCTCTCCTACATCGACACCGGCATCATCCGTCCGCAGATCGAGGGCGATCCCTCCTCCGTGTACAGTTACCTGCTGGTCGCCGGCTATCTGAAGGCCATCAAGGCGGATACCTCTTTCACAAGCGGCTACATGTGCGAAGTGGCCATTCCCAACAAAGAGGTCGCCTCGGTCTACCGTGGTGAGATCCTGGAAAAGCTCGCCCCGCTCATCCCACGGCCTTTCACTGTCTCCATCCGGGAAGCGCTTTTTTCCGGAAATATCACACAGCTGCGCAAAGAACTGGCGAACCTGCTGATGCACTCCGCCAGCGCCTTCGACCCTGCCCCGGAGAACGTTTTCCCCGGATTTGTCCTCGGATTGTGCGCTGTGACCGAGGACTGCTTCCGCATTCAGTCCTCCCGCCCGGAGGGCAGCTCCCGCTTCGAGCGCTTTGAGATCGCCCTGTTCCCGAAGGAAGACCGGGCAGAAGGACGTCTTCCCGGGATCCTCATCGATCTCACGGCAGCAAAAAAGGCTGATCACACCAATCTGCAGGTCCTCGCCAGAGAGGAGATCGCGCAGATGGATGACCAGCCCTTTGCCGCGCAGATGCGCGCGGAAGGAATTGAAACCATTATAAAATATGAAGCTGCCTTCAGCGGACGGCGGGTCGTGATTCTGATGCAGTAGGAATCGTGATTCTGATGCAGTAGGAAAAATCTATTAGTTGGGGGTTGATCTCCTGCTGAGAGAAACGCCCCGCGGCGATGCGCACGCGCGCAATATGGCAATATGGCAATATGGAAGAACTTCCTATGAGGGCGAAGCAGCTTCTCTGTGAGCCAGATACTCCCGCCCCATCTCCAGAAGATCGTCCAGCGTGTGCCATTTCCAGATCCGGAGAACATGGTCCCGGCTGTTAAAGTCGGCGCTGATGATTCCCCTGAGGGCATCGTTGTAGATTCCGCCGACGGTCTTCCCCATCCGGCACAGGTTTCCGTCTTCATCGATCTGGAAGAACCAGCGTACACTGGAATAATTAAACCAAGTTGAGCCGATATATTCCCTTGTACTGTCGTCAAATGCTTCTAATGAGACAATTCCCTCGCCGGATTCAGACAAGCCGTAAACCTGCGTATAGCGCTCCCGGGATTTTGAAAGAAGTTCCCCGCTGCCGGCATCATACATTTTCAGATATCCGTCTTTCCCTACAGTAAGGATCTTCCGATCCTGATCGGCCAATGTATAGTAACAATGAAATTCTTCAACCTCCAGCGGAATTCGGCAAAGGATCTCCTTCGTCTCAAGGTCCAGCACGCAGAGTAATTGTGATACCTCATCATAGAAAGCTGCCTTCCCTTCTGTTCCAATCTCCAGTCTGCACGCGAATGATGTGGAAGCATTGGAAAACGCATCCCACTCTTCGATCTGCCAGGTATGTGTATCCACAATACGGTAAAAATATACAAGTCTGCTTTTTTCAGAATCATAGGTATGGAATGTAATTCCCTGGTACCGCCCGTCCGGAGAAGATATCAGTTTCTCCATCTCCCAGCCTCCCCATCCTTTCTCTTCTATTATCTGTGGAAAAGAGAGCTCTTTTTCCACGAAGCCATCTTCTTCCGGAATCACATAACAGATGCTGTCTTTTTTCTGCATGCAGATCCCGCCCTGAACGGTGCCGGAGCTATTGGGGATCCACAGAGCTTTTACGAAAGATATATCGTCCTTGTAATAATCATAGGTCTTCTGCCATAAGACCTTTTCATGGACAAAATCATAAATTTCCAGCTTATATTCATCCGTCTCCGGTGATCTCCAGCGAATACAGGCAGTCTCGTCCGACAGAAACCAGTTATCCCTCCACTCCCATTCCGAAACGTATGGCTCCATCCATTCCCAGGTATCTGCCCGCAAATAATGCAGCACTGACTTTTCATCGCTTTGCTCTTCCAACAGAATGGTCGCGGATGAATTCTCCATGGAAAAACCGGTGATCTTTTCATCCAAAACGTATTCCTGCCCGGTGCGGTCAAATGCCCTGCGCAAAAGGAGAAATCTCCCTTCTCTTCTCTCACAGAAGATGCAAGTCCTGCCTTGTTCCTCATAAAAAAAGCAGTCCGAATCAATCGTCACCCCGGTTCCCATAGGAATGAGCTCACAGCTGTCCAGATCTACTCTGTAAGTCCGCCCTCTTTCGGTCCCCAGTATCATCCTATTCTCCATTTTCTGGCATCCCACTATCTTATCGGGTACAGTACAACTCCATACCGCTTCCCCGCTTTTCCCATCCATTGTAGAAAAATCCCGGCCAGCCCATACCACGACTCTGTCTCCATTCGAATCTTCATCTGGATTCTCGTTCGAATTGCCGTCCGAATCCATATCCTGGTCAACATTCGGGTTTGGCGAATACACAATGCCACAGGGATCGTCCTTCCGGAGCTGACAGGTAAGGGGATGCTGCCACACAGTCTTTCCGGTCTTCGCATCCAGACAGCGTACTTCCGCATCCATCGTTGGTTCCACAAATTCCCAGTTGATATCCGGAGCAATTCCAAACACTGCCAGCCGATTTTCTCCCGCAAAGGTCAACGCAAGGTATCTCATCTGCTTTGAGCGAAAGTCGATGCAGGTCTTATCCTCAAGGTCAACTATCACTGCCATTCCGGCAGCAGCCCATTCATCACTCGAATATGGCTCAACAATACTGAATCTATGTGTAATCACTGCGGCCAGAAAATGGCCATCCGGTGAGAAGCGCAGATCCGTCACACTGGTAAAGGTGTTCAGAGCATCATTGTCATAGAAATGTTCCGTCCCGATATCCTCCCATACAGTGCTTCCGTCCGTGATGCGATAGATTCCGAGGCTGAATCCCTTTGCATCCTCCCGCACCTCCCCGGTCTGTGTATCAAAACGCTCATAGTAATATTCGTGACTCTGCCACACAGCAAGCAGTCCCTGCTCTCTCTCAAGCGCACATGCATCGATCACCGCATCCTCATACCGGCCCTGCGGGAAGGGAATGAGGCTGCCGGCCTCTCCTGTGAGACTCACAGTGCGTATGCCGTCCTTCCCTGCCAGCAGCACGGTCTCCTCATCCAGGAAATCCACGAAAAACAGATCTTTTGAAAAAGCGGTATCTTCGGCGGCGATCTCCCAGAGCATTGTTCCGGTCTCCAGCTCCCACGCCATCACATTGCCGCTCTCATCCAGCGCCGCAAAGCGCTTTCCGTCCGGACTGAGTGCTTCCTGACCGCTCCTGCCGGATGGCATCTTGAGCGTACGGTCAGGGCTGTACTCATACGTGCGCTGATAGGTTCCCTGATATGCATGCACCGCATCTGCCAGAGCACCCTGGGCTTCGAGCACCAGAGGCTTAGACTTGTCAGAGCTGCTTTCCGGCAGTGCCAGCATGGCTGCCTCCACCGCTCCCTCCCGGTCACCGGAGGCAAGG
>CACZZH010000098.1 GCA_902785635.1 uncultured Lachnospiraceae bacterium | reverse complement strand
CCGGAACCCGAGATGCTGTGCGGCATATTTTCTGCGGTGTCCGGCGATGATCTCATACACACCTTCCGGAAGAGGGCGGACAATCAGGGGATTCAGGATCCCGTATTTGCTGATGCTCTCGATCAGCTGCAGCATCTGCGCATCCGCTTTAACTTTAAATGGGTGGTTCCGGAACTCCCGCAGGCGTTCCATTTCGATCTCCACGATCTTTTCGTCCGGCTCGATCTCGTTTACATTAACCGGCATAAGCACACCTTCCTTCCTGCACGTTTCGTGCATTTGCTTGCCTGTCGGTCTGAAAACGGGTAAAAAAGAAACCCGCTCAGACCAGATTTACATTGTCTCTGGTCCAAGCGGGCATTTTTCGGGAATGTCGCCTGATTAGCTGGAGCTAATGAATTGAATACTGTCTGCTGCTAATTTCGTTAGCTGAGAGGCTGCCAAAAGAGGGCTGTTCTGCCCGGAATCACCCGTTTTGACCGGGATTTACATCCCCGCACAGGGCCTTTCCGTGGGTTGAACCCTTTTATTAGCTGTCGCCCTCACCTGTCTGATTAGCAATCGCATATTCCATTAGCTGGAAATTCCAGATTTCTGCTAATGGATTAGCTGTGAGCCTTTCCGCGTATGTGGTTTCTCTTATAGAAAGAGAAGAAGCGGACTGATTAGCTGGCTAATCAAATCCGCTTCAATTTCGAGACGTCCACGAGAGGATTCGAACCTCCGACCCCTCGCTTAGGAGCTCAGAAGAGTTCTACTCATCCTCGTCAGGCAAAGCTATAAATTGTCAGGAATTGTAAGGCTTAGAAACGACTCCGCTGTCTTTTTGAGTTCGTCTCAGATCGTCTCTGTAAGCCCTGGATTTGCCCTTCTGATTAGCTGGCGATTAGCACAGCTAATTTTAGGGTTCAGTCTCCGTGAAACTTACTGATCATAAACATTGGCCACCATTGCCTAGGGTTCAGTCTCCGTGAAACTTACTGATCATAAACATTGGCCACCATTGCCGGTTTCATGCGGAAATGACAGACAATATTCTATTGACCAGATATATATTTATCATACACAGTGGGAGGTCAGAAGTCTATTACTTTTGACTTCTTTATCCGCTTTTCAGCGGCATTTTTGGACGGAACCCAAAAGGCGTCAGGCTTACCTGAGGGTCGGAAATGTATCTCATCGGAATCACTTATGGTTTAAAACAGTTCTCCTTTTTCAATAAAGGAAATGATATTCTTATGGAGAATCCCATTTCTTTTTTGCAGCAGGCGGTCCAACGTCATCACATACTTCGGAAAAGAATCCCTGATCTGTTCTAAAGGCCTGTATTCCCGTTCTTCTGTAAGATTTATGCCATTCTCATCAACATTTCCGTTATCAATATATCTGGCCACCTGAACATAAGAATAATCCATATTTATATCTCTTAAAATGAAATCCACTTCAAGTTTTCCTATCCTTCCGACACTAATGGCGTAGCCGCGGGACTTCGCATAATTGTATATGATGTTTTCCAATACCGGACCATATTCGATCCTGTTATCCGTATTGTTGGCAAAATAGAAACTCAAGTCTGATAAATAGTACTTTTCCTCGCCGCGCAAACTCTTCCTGCTCTTCATGTCAAATCGCGTACACTTGCTGACGATCTTTGCATTTTCCAGGATAGAAAGGTAATTATATACCGTTTCTTTTCGAACAGTCATTTTTGTCGTGTTTTCAAGATATTCACATAAACTTTTTATTGATATCGTTGCGCCAAAATTGTTGATAATGTACGTTTGAATCGTTGAGAACAAAAGCCTGTTTTTTATTCTTTTGTTTTTGCGGATGTCCTTTTCATAAATCTCATCAATAACACTTTTGGTATAGAGTCTTTTGTCGACGAAGGAATCAAGTCTTACAGCAAAAGGAAATCCGCCTTCCAGCATATATTTGTCAAATTCATCCTCCGGATTGGCAGCAATTTCCTTCCCATAAAATTTTTTCATCTCCAGATATTCGTCAAATGTCAGTGTTGACATCTCGTACTCTATGTAGCGCCCGGTCAGTTTTGTGGCGAGCTCTCCTGATAAAAGATAGCTGTTACTGCCCGTAATAAAGACGGAGTAGTCGCCTTCCTCACGATACGCATTGATCGATTCCTCAAAGCCCCTGACATTTTGGATTTCATCCAGGAACAGATATTTAAGTCCGTTTACATTCTGGCATTTCTCATCTATGACCGCTTCCAGAGCCTCCACTGTTCTGATCCGCTTATATGGTCTTTTATCCAAATGAATTTCCACTATATTTTCATCAGAAATTCCCTTCTCTCTTAATTCGGTAACGATCATTTCAAGCAGAGAAGATTTTCCACAGCGGCGTACGCCGGTTATCACCTTAATGATTTCTCCCTCATCATAAAAGCCTCGTATTTTTTCCAGATACCTGTGCCTGAAATATAGCTTTGACATTTCGCACCTCCATCGTGTGATGCAATATATTATACACCCCTAAACCGAACTTACAAGCAAATATTTTTATTTAGTTCGGTTTAGGTGCCAATTTAATCATGTTTTCCATCACTTTCAGGAGAATACCTGCATATGTTGTTTTGTTTATTTCCTACTGATCTCTGAATTGTATCATGATCATCGCTGGTAACATGACCTTTCATATATTCCCGAAAAACCTCCGAATCAACATCTTGAATTCGGAGGTTTTCAATGATGAACATATTCAGATTATGCTTTACTCACCTTATGGTCAATAAATGTCGCGTCACTGCGGAATGCTCCGGCCGGGAGATATTCCGAGATGTCATGAATGGTTACCACGCCGCCTTTGGCTTTGCACACGGCAGGAATGGCATTCACCACACGCATGGCGGTGAGCACGTACCCGTCATAGGACAGCTCTTCCGGTTTTTCCGGAATTCCCACGTTCATATCTACCTGGAGGTTGGGATCCCCTTCAATCGTTACACGGATCTGCCCGACCCGGTCTGTCCAGGGCCAGTCCATGGCAACATCCTGTGCCATACGGTTTACATGCTCGATGACAATCGCTTCTCTTCCCTCAATAATGCCGCAGGTACGCACTCTCACAGCCACTACCTTCCCGGCTTGGATAGTGCCCCAGGCACACTCGACATCGTGGTCACAGACCTGCTTTTCAAAAGATGTGGTGATATCTTCAAGCTCATATCCCAGCTCGTTCGCGATATGATGGATCGTGATCCCCCAGACCATCTTCTGCACATCCGGGATCTGCAGCGTAGCCATGAATTCCGGATCCTCATCAAATCCATAGGAAGGAGCCAGCTCAGCCCTTGCCGGCGTTGAAGAATAATTGTACATCTCGGAGATCGTCAGTGTCTTGATCGTATTGGAGCAGGATGCCAGGAACATCGCCTGATGGTCCGCAAACCCCGGCTCCTGTCCGTTCATGAAGATGGACGCCCCCGTGCTTTTCCCGATATTGTCAAGCTGCTCACAGAGCTCCTTCGCTGCCGCTTTTGCCGGCCACATCAGATCAGCAAGAGAGGTTGTCACCACATTGATTCCCCGGCTCAGGAAAGAAGCATACCATTCCCCGTTGACTGCCGCTGCCTGCCTGGGATCACGGATATTGATGACCATGACGGCACAGTCCGGTTTCAGGTCAAAGATCTCCTCCCTGCTTTCGTAATTCTCCAAGTCAAGGAGATTTCAACAAGATAAAGATCATAGGGCATACCCTGTTCCTTCAGCGCGCGGATGGAAAGGGTGGGAGCGAGATCCGCAACACCAACCAGTTCCATGTCCGGCCTGCCCTTCAGGCTCCGAATGGCGATAGAAGCTACATTGCCCGTGCCGATAACAACAACTCTGAGTTTTTTATCCATGATTGTTCTCCTCGTATAATACAGAACCATATGCAGACAAGTCTTGAATATGCAGAATGACTGCACCTGGTGATTGAATGATGACTGAACCTGGCGACCCATTAGGCCTTCAGAACTTTCTCCGCGCATTTTCCCGATGCGGAGCGAACCAGGAGCACGGCTTCCCTGCCTTCTTCCATGCGCACGACGGCGAGTGCGCGTCCGTAGTAGCTTGTATACTGCCCTGATGTAAAATCATCCACCGTCCGGGGATTGGCACTGCCGAATCCCAGCAGCTCCCCGCCTGAAACCTCTGCACTGAGCAGCTCGTCAGCATTGCTCTCCACGCGGCCTTCCGCATCCGCAAGAGTGACCGGTACATAGATGATCCTTCCTTCCCTGCAATCCTCTTTTTCTTCTCTGCGGCATCCGACATCCATGGCGGCGCAATTCTTCTGTGAGCTGCTCTCCGGATCGATATGAAGTTCCAGATCCTCCGCCGCGCTGACCAGCAGGTCCCGGCCGGTCTCACGCCCGTCAGCGTCATAGGAAACCGCCTCCAGCCTTCCGGGCCGGTAAACTGTCTCAAAGATCGCCTGATACTTTTCTACTGTTTTCCTGCCAAGAGATTCCCCGTTCAGAATCACTTCCACCTCTGTGCCGTCGGAGTAAACTTCCACCTGAACCGGATTACCCTCACATCCCTTCCAGGACCAGGACCGCACTGCATTGGTTCCTCTCCAGGCGGAATGATATGGCTCTTCTCCCGGATGATTGGCCGGGGTTACTGCCATTTTCACGCCGCTGTCCGTTCCCCAGATCATCTGGTTCCGATAGGCCTCAGCATCCGGATTTCCGAGGATGTCGATCACGCCCGCGCCGCCGATCAGCCAGGGATAGGGTTTATCGAACTGCATGGCATCGGGGGAATATGACCAGGCGCCGATCCCGGCTTCCCCGAGGTAATCAAAAGCAATCCACATGAAGTCACCGACCAGATATGGATATTCCTTCACCATGGCCCAGTTATCCGCCAGATCCGGAGGGAGCGTCTCACTTCCGTAGATCACGCGGTTGGGGTGCTTCTCCCCCTCCATAGGATAACGACCAGAGGCATAATTATAGCCTGCCAGATCCAGGGCATCCAGAATCGGGCTGGTCGCCTGGTCCGCGTCGTCACCGTCTGCGGAGTGGTTCATTCCGCTGCCCATCTGCATGGCGATCATATTGAACATCGTGGAGTCCATCTTGGAGAAATCCGGCATCTGCGGAGCCTCCTCCCCAGCCCCTGCAGCATCCGCTCCGGACGTTTCCTCCGAAGCCTGCTCCTGACCGCCGATATCCGCCGCCGTATCCTTATTGATACCGCCCTCGGCATTGTACATTTCCTTGCCCTTTGCCGCGTTGGCGACGATCATCAGGTTCAGCCCTGCTGTCACGGGACGGTCCGGGTCCTCCGCATGGAACGCATCAATCAGCTTCTGTGCAAACTCCATTCCCTCCGGTTTTGCCGGCTCCGAAATCTCATTTCCGATGGAATACATGATCACGGACGAATGATTGTAGTCCTTTCTCACAAGAGAGCGGATGTCGTCCTGCCAGAAGTCGCGGATCCGGTCCGCATAGTCGTACTTGCTCTTATGCTGATACCACATGTCCCAGGTCTCATCCATCATGTACATGCCGTAGTAATCGCAGGCACTAAGCAATGCGCGAGAGCAGGGATTGTGGGAAGAGCGGATCGCATTGAACCCCAGTTCCTTCATGATGCGCACCTTGCGCCACTCGCTCTCTTCATAGGTGCAGGCACCGAGTACGCCGTTGTCATGGTGGAGGCAGCCGCCCCGCAGCAGGGTCTCCTCGCCGTTCACGAAAAGCCCCTTCGAGCTCCAGCTGATCCGCCGGATGCCGAACGAAATCTCCCGGCTGTCCACAGCCCTCTCCCCATCAAAGAGCGTCACCCGGCATACATAGAGGTGCGGGTGTTCTGCGCTCCAGAGCCTGGCGCCGGGAACGGGGATCTCCACATGATCCCCTTCTGCAGCCGCCACGGGGTCCAACCCGTCCAGGATTTCCACCTTCACACTGCCGCCCCTGTGGGCTGTGGCGATCTCGATTCTGGCCGGATCAATCGACAGGGTCCGGATGCGGACGCCTTCCTCCTCGATCCGGGTTTCCGGCAGCACAATCAGAGTCACCGGCCTGTAGATACCCGAACCGCTGTACCAGCGGCTGTTTGGCTGCTTAGAATTGTCAGCGCGGACTCGGATTTCATTGGCCTCTCCGTACCGCAGCAGCTCTGTGAGGTCAAAGCTTCTCTCTGTGTAGCCGTTTGCGATTTCAAAGCAGTCCTCACCGTTTACAGCAATCACCGCATTCCGGTAGATTCCTTCAAAGCGGATCAGAACCTGCTGTCCCTTCCACTCAGAGGGCACATCGAATTCTTTTCTGTAAATATAAACCCCTCCCGGGAAATATGCCCCGGCGGATCCGCTCTCCGCGTCCGCCTGCCGCGCCTCATGCAGCATGGCGTCATGCGGCAATGTCACAGTCCGAGAAGTTTCCTCTCCTTTACGGCAAAACTCCCAGCTGCGATTGAAATTGATCATTTTCATCCTGTTTTCCTCCTGACCGGATCCCGCGCCGGCACTTTTATATTTCATTCATCTGCAATTTCATTTTTCCGAGAACAGACAGGCTCCTCTTCGGATATCTCTTCTGGGTGGAGCGGTCAACCGCAATCAGCCCGAAGGTTTTGGCAAAGCCTTCCTGCCACTCAAAATTATCAAGCAGGCTCCAGTAACAGTAGCCTTTCACAGGAATGCCATTTTCCGCGCATCTCCTGACCCCTGCAAAGGCCTCTTCGATAAAGGCGCAGCGCCTCTCGTCATTATCCGTGGCGATCCCGTTCTCCGTCACGATCAGGTCTCCTGAATACTCCCGTGAAACCTTCTCAAGGACATGGCCGATGGATGCGGGATAGTCCTCATATCCCATCTGAGTCAGCGGTGCATCCGCAGCGGGCTCCTTAGGGCCATCGGCTGTGATGATCTTGCGGGAGTAATTCTGTACCCCGAGGAAATCATCATTCTGAATATAAGGCAGGTAGAAGCGGAAATCTTCGTACCACAGCTGCTCCGCGGTCTCTCTGCCGCCTTCCTCTGCCTGGTAGTCAAAGAGGGACAGGGTCAGTCCCACCTTAGTCTCAGGAGCTGCTTTCCTGATCGCCTCGCAGGCTTTTTGATGCGCCTTCATGACAAAGACCTCCTCTTCCAGGCTGCGGGGTGCGAGGAAGGTATGGATGTGATCCGGATCACATCCGAAAGCCTCCGCCTGTTCCCTGACGCCCACCATCATGGCGTCCATATCCATATTGAGACCCACCTGGACACTGCCCGCGCGCTGCATGGCCTTCATCATGTCTTCAATAACCTTGTGCAGCTGGAAGCCCATGTTCGCCTCATTGATGGTGCACACATACGGAAGCTTCCGGTTCAGATTCTGCATTACGTATTCCGCGTAGCAGGCAAATGCATCTGCCGCATAATCGCTGCACCAGCCCCCTTTTCCGATCAGCCAGGCAGGGCTGGAAAAGTGGTGCAGGGTAATGATCGGTACAATCTGATTCTCGATGCAGCAGTCAATGACTTTTCTGTAGTGATCCAGTTCCTCCTCACTGAAGGCCCCTTCTTCCGGCTCGATTCTGGCCCACTCAATGGAGAAGCGGTAGACATTGCAGCCAGCTTTTGCCAGCAGCCTGATATCTTCCTCATAGCGGTTGTAATGATCAACCGCATCCCCGGACCGCTCCTTAAAAGTAGCGTGCTCCAGATTTTCCATAACCCAGTTGTCACTGTGAATGTTATTGCCTTCCACCTGATGCGCAGCAGTTGCTGCTCCTGCTAAAAAATCCTGTTTCATACCGTTTCCTTCTTTCTCTCATCCAGCAGCTTGTCCAGCGGACGGTAAGCAAAGACGCAGATCAAAACAATCACCATAAAGATTGCGGGAACAACACTGAAAATCATGCGGATCATGGTCAGCGCCTTATCCGGCTGAACTGAGAGGTTTCCGTCATAACCGCCCATGGAAAGCATGATTCCCAGAAGGAAAGAGCCAAAGGCACCGGCCAGCTTGTTCATAAAATTGACGACCGCTGACATGGTGGCTTCCATTCTGGCATTCCCGTTGATCTCGTTGTAGTCACACAGCTGCATGATCACCGGGGATTTCATATAAGAAGTCGGAAGTGAAACAAATCCGATCAGGACGCTGCCCAAAATCAGCAGTCCCATATTTTTCCCCGCAAAGAACAGGATCGCGTAACCTGCAATGGCAGTAACTGCCGTAAATCCGATGATCTGCATTGCGGAAAATTTCTTCATCAGGGTCGGGAAGAAGAGCACCAGGACCAGACCGATCAGGCCAAGCATTGACAGGATCGACATCTTCTTTATGTCGCCCACAATCCATGTAAAATAATATGTATTGGCGGATAAACTGGTGAGAAGTGTGGGAACCATGAACACAATGCTCATCAGCCATACATATTTATTTGTTCTGACTGCCTGCAGGATCTCCTTCATGCCGACTTTTTCTTCCGGCTTTGCCTCTTCCACAACCTCAGCCTCTTCCTTTACGAAGAAGAAACGGACCAGACCGATCAGGACAAGCGGAATCGCATACATGCTGACCAGTTTTCTCCAACCGGCTGCCGTACTTCCCATGGAACCGATCACGATCGGCAGGGTGATGGAAACGATCATAGAGCCCATAGTAACAAAGATGCCGCTGTAGGAAGCCACTTTCACGACAGCCATTTGTGAATGAAATGCGCGGATAATATAAGGTGTCTCGGCAGTATTCAGCAATGTCGAAAAAATGGAGAATACCAGCGTGTACATGATGAAGAGCCAAACCGATTTTCCTGCCAGACTCCACTTGTCGGATGCCGCGAACATGGCAAAGGTGCAGATCCATACGCCAATGATACACAGCTCATAGGGTCTTCCTTTTCCCCATCTGGTGTTGGTATTATCTACAAGCCAACCGGCCAGAAGATCCGTAATACCATCAAAAATCTTACTCGCCATCAGCAGCGAACCCACCAATGCCGCCGGCATTTTCAGTGTATCCGTGCAGTAAAGTGATAAATACATCGTGAGGATCGTGACCGCACCTAACGCGATCGGTCGCGTTCCCCATGCAATGATCTTACCGAAGGGCACATGATCCGGACTTTTCGTTTTTGACTTTCCCATTTTTGGTTCTCCTTTTTGTGATTTATGATTGTTTTACTTCAGATACTTTTCAAGATTGCGAAGTACGATTTCATATCCGCTCGCATACATATGGACACCTTCGATTGTCAGCTCTTCCCTGAGTTCTCCCTTCTCATCCGTCAGGCCTTCGTTGACATTGATAAAGTGAAAACCGTGGGATAAGGCAAGTTCCCGGACCGCTTCATTAATCATGTCCAGGTTCTTCCTGGTTCTGGCGGCATAAGCCGCCGTGGTCATCGGATTTGCATTTGGCATATGAAGGTTAGCGGGATAGAAAGCCATTACGTAAACCTCTGTCTCCGGAAGCTTCTCCGCTATCATATCCATGATTTTTCCGTAGTTCCGCAGGATATGTGATTGAAAATTCTCCCCTTCCGGATACCGGTCATGAATATCATTGGTCCCGATATTGATAAAAAGCCTGGATGGCTCCAGATCCAGACACACCGTATGGATCCTTTCCAGAAAGTCATCCGTGGTGGTTCCCCCGATGCCGCGGTTATAAACCAGGTAGTCCAGTCCCATATCCATAGTCATTTCAACGACAGGGAACTGTTCCATCAAAGAAGATCCGGTAAAGAGGATCTGGCCTTTTTTGGCAGCTTTGTTCAGGATATCGAAGTTCCTGGCCTTAGTCCTGTGCTCCTGCTTCATGTGCTCCTGAATCATTTGTTCTAAACAATCCGGCTCATTTTGTATCTTCATTGCCTCACCTCAAACTCGGCGTAATACCAATCCTGTTTTTCCCAACAATCTTCGTCTCGATTGCTGTATATAATATACATCATACATTTTTGTCTTCCTATCCGCTAAACAGTTGATTTTCCCCCGAATTTATATTATATTTGTGAATGTAAGTCAGGAATATCGCCACAAGTCTCATCTCAGGAGGGGAAATGGCCTATTACAGTGTGATCGCAAACGGTGTCGCAGACAGCGGAACTGCAGATATATTGAATCTGCAGGCAATAAAAACTCCCTACAACTATCTGAATCCGCAGCAGAATATCTTTTTTAAAATCAACACCCCTTTCTCCCTGAACTTTACCCGGTATGAAAAAGAAGAGGAGAATCCCTTTCGTCTGACTCTGATGGCACCGGATTTCACCATGAATACCGTCTTATCCGCAGCGGAATTTGAGCAGGTTGTCCGGGACCGCCCATTACATCAGCACGATACCTATGAACTTGTATATGTTTTGAAGGGGGAATTATTTCAGAAAATCGAGAACAGGCGTCACAGATACACCGAAAACAGCTGCTGCCTGATCAACCAGAACATAAGGCATACCGAAGAATACAACACCAGCTTCCAGACCGTGACGTTATCGATCTCAAGAAACTTCCTGGAACAGATCCTGACAGACGGAGAGGACAATTATTTTCAGGCGGAAAAGCAGACCCGTTCCTCAGACTTCTCCGACTTTTTAAGAAATGAGTTCACAGCAGACAGCTATTCTCAAAAAAAATATATTGATTTCATCCCCGAACCGAACGTTCATAATATAAAGCAATATATCTATTCTTTACTGGATGAAATTACCAACATCATGCTGAACCCGGCGCCGGGGAGTACCCTGTTTATTAAAGCGATCATTTACCGGATTTTGCATTATCTTGACACGCCGGATTATTACCTCACGGAATCGATCCGTCTTGGTACAAAGGCAGAAGGAAAGCTCTTCGCCGATATTACACACCTGATGGAGCAGACAAACGGGAGAATCAGCCGCTGCGAGCTTTCCCGGAAGCTAAACTATTCCGGGAATTACATTAACCACATTGTCCAGAAATATACGGGACTGAGCACCTTTGAATACGGCATTTCCTTTACAATGCAGAGGGCAGCCTGGTTATTAGGCAACACCACAAAAACGGTCTCTGAAATCATACAGGAGCTCGGTTTTACTGACAGAACACACTTCTATAAACATTTTGCCAGAGAGTACGGCGCAACACCGCGTGAATACCGAATGAATCTCCGTTCCTCCCGGTAAAAAAGAGCGCTTTGTCATGCGCTCTTTTTGCCCAACTCTCTGTAAACAAAATCCGCGATCTGCCGGTTCCCTTCTTCATTCGGATGAACGCCGTACAGCACCTTTGCCGGTATGGAGAGGGAGGAGAAGGTTTCCTCTGTCAGCATAACCTTCGGGATCCGGATAAAGCTGAACTGATCCGCCTGGGAGCCATAATAGTAATTGAATTCCATTGACCATTACACCTCCTCGTCTTCCGGGGCATCCATTTTCTGATGTTCTTTCCATTCCTGCAGAAGATCCTCAATGATGTTCCGCATCTCTGTGGTCGTATACGTTGCAGGGAAATATTCTCGGAGTTTCTTCTCTGTAAAGGTCAGTTTGGAGGATGGCGCCTTTCCTGGCTGACTGTCATTCAGAAGCATAATCATCTTTGCCTGGGTGATGGCACCGGTCTGCAGCTGAGTACGAAGAAGAGTGATCTGGTTCAGCTTCACGACACCATTGTCCTTGATATACTCAAACAGCCACTTCTGGACTTCCGGATCAATATAAGAGATTTCAATCCCAACTGTAAGCTGTATCCTTTTTTGATCCACATAATCACGTAATTCTGGGATCAGCTCTGTCAGTCGAATATACCTTGTAATCTGGGCTTCACTCGTTCCTACTTGCTCAGCCAGTATTTTTCTGGATGTTTGACCCAACCTCTGATCATTTTGATCAGAAGTTAAATCACTTCTTAATCCCTGCCGTCTCATCGCATCCATCTTCATCTTATAAGCAAACGCCTTCTCACTCGGAAGCAGCTCTTCCCTCTGGATATTCGCGTCCACCATTTTTACCACGGCTTCATCATCGGTCATTTCCCGAATGATCGCCGGCACGGTATCCATTCCCAGCATAATCACGGCATGCATCCGGCGGTGGCCTGAGACCATTTCATAGGTGTCATTCCCGATCGGCCGGACCAGAACGGGAGAGAGGATGCCGTTGATCCGGATGCTTTCCATCAGATCCTGCATCTTTTCATCATCCAGCACCTTGAAAGGATGGTCCTTGAACGGACGGATCTTCGCGATTTCCAGATCCATTGCCGATTCTTCATTCGTCACACCCAGCAGTTCTTCCACACTTGTCAGCCTGATTTTCTGTCCCGCTCTTGTCTTCACTCCCCTAGAACCTCCTTCGTTAGCCTCTCAAAACTCTCTGCCGCCTTACATCTTGGTGCATATCTGTAAATACTGCTTCCTTCCGCGCTGGCCTCGGCCACCTTCACAGAAAACGGAATATAACTATCCATCACTCCGACGGTATCTCCATAGCTTTCTCGAAGCATTTCCGTGATGTCCTTCGCGTAATTTGTCCGGTAATCCACCATGGTAATGAGGATTCCTTCAATAGAAAGCTTCTTGTTCAGGCGTTTCTTTACAACGGCCACAGTCTTGATCAGCTGCTGCAGGCCTTTAACCGGCAGGTAAGCTGCCTGCACAGGGATCAGCACCCGGTCTGCCGCTACCAGCGCATTGATTGTCATGACTCCCAGAGACGGCATGCAGTCAATCAGGATATAGTCATAGTGGTCTCGAAGCAGCTCCACGTATTCCTTCAGGATCATTTCCCGGCTCATGACATTGGATAAAGATACTTCCAGGCCGGAGAGTTCAATGTTTGCCGGCACCAGATCCACGCCTTCTTCATGATGCAGGATCCCTTCCATCGGATCGATCTCTTCCTCATTAATGATGTTCATCATGATCGTTGCCAGGGTGTAGCGGATGTCATCCGGCTCCTGATACCCAAGGCTTGCTGTCAGGCTTCCCTGTGGATCCGCGTCAATTACAGCGACTTTCTTTCCTTCCATAGCCAGTCCAATCCCAAGATTGGCTACGACCGATGTTTTCGAGCACCCTCCCTTTTGGTTCGCTACAGCTATTACCTTCGCCATTTTATTCTTCCCCCTTATTGTCTGATGTATCTGCCTGCCAGGCTTCCAGCACTTCGAGTATCTTGTTTTTCATCTGCTCCGGCGTGTAATTCCGCGGGAAATACTGATACAGCTGCTCATTCTTGAACATTACGCGGTGGATCTCTCCCTTTTTTACCTCTGACAGGATTTCCTTCATCTTTCCCAGCGTCAGTTTATGTTCCCTGCTAAGCCTCTTCAGGCGCTGTGCCTGGGAGAGAGAGGGCATAGCCTGTGTGTAATCCATCGCTTTGATCAGGTTGTTCTGTTCTTCCTCTGTCAGAAATGCGATCTCATAAGCGGGATTGAAAGCAATCGCTCCTTCATCCAGCATTTCCAGCAGTTCCGGGATCAGCTCGGTCAGCTTCATAAAGCGCTGTACCTGCTTCGCGCTTTCCCCGGAATCTTCCCCGATGATGTCGATGGTCCGCTTCCCCAATAAATGGTAGTCAATTTGACCACCATTCTTTCGTCCGCTCTTGCGCTTGATGGCTTCATACTTCATTTTGTAGGCAAAGGCCTTCTCACTGGGGCGGATCGTTTCCCGGAAAAGATTCGAATCCACCATGTTGATTACCGCATCATCATCCTTCAGCACCCGGATGATCACAGGCATCTTCCTGAACCCGAGATGCTGCGCGGCATATTTCCTGCGGTGTCCGGCGATGATTTCATACACGCCTTCAGGGAGAGGACGGACAATCAGGGGATTTAAGATACCGTATTTGCTGATGCTCTCGATCAGCTGCAGCATCTGCGCATCCGCCTTTACTTTGAATGGGTGATTTCGGAACTCCCGCAGGCGCTCCATTTCGATCTCCACGATCTTTTCGTCCGGCTCGATCTCGTTTACATTAACCGGCATAAGCACACCTTCCTTCCTGCACATTTCGTGCATTTGCTTTTCTGTCGGTCAGAAACGGAGCAATAAAATATGCCCGCTTAGACCAGATTTACATTGTCATCTGGCCCAAGCGGGCATTCTTCGGGAATGTCGCCTGATTAGCTGGAGCTAATGAATTGAATACTGTCTGCTGCTAATTTGATTAGCTGGAAGGCCTGCCGGGGAGGGGCATTCTGGACAAAATCACTCATTTTGACCTGGATTTACATCCTCACACAGGGCTTTACCGAGGGTTGAACCCTTTTATTAGCTGGCGCCTTCACCTGTCCAATTAGCAATCACACATTCCATTAGCTGGAAA
>CACZZH010000097.1 GCA_902785635.1 uncultured Lachnospiraceae bacterium | reverse complement strand
GTCGCTTCCTGCATGCAGACTCGCGAAAATGCTCGGCATTTTTGCTCGTTATCATATCGGTTCCCTCCGGGAATCAGCAGCTTCGCTGCTTCCGATATGATACATTATAAATTTTTTTCACGGAAGCCGCAACTGAAAGATCAGGTGAACATCGGCCGGATGATCTGCTCCAGGATGTCCACGCTGCGCTCGATTCCGATCGTCCCGGTGTCGAGACAGATATTGTAGTCCTTGTAATCTCCCAGATCATGTTTGGTGTAGGTCTTGTAATAGGTCTTGCGCAGATGATCACGACGCTCTACATATTTTCCGAGATCCGTTTCCCCGTTTTCCCCCAGCTCCGCCGCTCTCTTCATGCGGTGTGCCTTATCTGCATAGAGGAAAACATCAAAGGACGGGATCTTCTCCGCTGCCAGAATGATGTTGGAGCAGCGTCCGATAATAATGCACGGCTTCTTTGCAAGACTGACCACGACTTCCCGCTGTGCCTGATAGATCGCATCGTAGGAACTCGTATAGGAGGACATGTTGTCCAGGAACTGGTTGATCCATCTGGCGCGGTTGCTCATGTCCTCGCCCTCCCTGCGGATATCCTCCTCGGAGTATCCGCTGACCTTTGCTGTCAGTCTCACAAAATCAATGTCATAGTACTCGATTCCAAACCGCTGTGCCAGGGCTGCTGCAACAGATCTTCCGCCCGCACCATACTCCCTGCTGATGGTGATAACCATTTGCTCCTCCTTCGTACTGTATCTTTTTTGTGTATCTCAGGTCTGCCTCCGGCAGACTCCCATCCAAATGCACGGCAGCTTCCGCTGCCTTCACCCTTCATGTCAGCCGCTGTGCGCTGCAGTTCGTCTGCGAATGCCCAGTTCCACCACAAACACTGCCACTGTAATAGCGGTACCCACGATATCCGTCAATGTTCCCGGATAGATCAGCATCAGTCCGGCTGCGATCAGGATCACACGGAAGGCCGTGTTCAGATTGGTGAGCATGTAGCCTTCCAGACCGGCTGCAATGGCGTACATACCGATGACGCTCGTAATGATGATCACTACGAATTCACCCGCATTGGTATCGATCAGCAGCATCGCCGGATTCAAACAGAACATATAGGGGATCAGGAATGCTGCGATCGCCAGCTTTGACGCATTGAGCGCCGTGCGCATTGGGTCGGATTTTGCGATGGCGGATCCCGCATAGGCAGCCAGGGCTACCGGCGGCGTGATGTCCGCAACGATTCCGAAATAGAATACGAACATGCTGGCACACAGAGTATTCAGGCCCATACCGGTGGTCAGGATCGGTGCGCAGGTCGTCGCCATGATAATGTAGGTCGCTGTGGTCGGAACACCCATTCCCAGGATGATGCAGCACACCATCGTGAGCAGCAGTGCAATGATCAGATGTCCGTGGGAAATGCTCACGATCGCAGAGATAAACACCTGCCCAAGGCCGGTCATCGTTACCACGCCGGCGATAATGCCTGCAATACCGCAGGCGACCGCGATGCTCAGCGTGTTGCGCGCACCGGTCTCCAGCGCACCCAGAAACTTGGCCGGAGACATCCGGTGCTCTTTGTCGAACATGCTCACGACGATGCACAGCAGCGTCGCGTAGATCGCTGCACGGCTCATGGTATATCCCGAAACGATCAGGTAGACCAGGGCTGCCAGCGGGATCAGAAGATAGATCTTCGGAAGGATCTTCTTAGCCTGCGGGAGATCCTCCTTGGGGATACCTTTCAGCCCGAGCCTCTTGGCACGCAGGTGGACCATCAGGAATATGCCTGTGAAATAAAGTACGGCAGGCAAAATCGCCCGGACAACGATATTCGAATAGGGGACGCCTACCATCTCCGCCATCAGAAAAGCTGCCGCACCCATGATCGGCGGCATGATCTGACCGCCGGTAGATGCCGCGGCCTCAACGGCACCGGCAAATTCTCCGGGATACCCGGTCTTTTTCATCATCGGGATCGTCACGGAACCGGTGGTAACCGTGTTGCCCACGCTTGAGCCGGATACCATTCCGCACAGAGCCGAAGAGATGACCGCCACCTTCGCGGGTCCGCCGGATGCAGCTCCGGCAAGACAGTTCGCGCATTGGATAAAGAAGTCCGCAATACCGGTGGCTTCCAGGAACGCTCCGAAAATGATGAACAGGACGATGTAGGTACTGCATACGCCCACCGGGGTACCGATCACACCGGTCGTCGTGTAGAACAGATTATATATTACAGAGCGCAGCACTTTGTAAAAAGCTTTGCCGTTGGCCAGGTTGGATGCAAAGGCATAGATCACAAAGCATCCGGCCACGACCAGGATGGGGATACCGGTCACCCTCCGGCAGCACTCCGCAAGAACAATAATGCCGATCACACCCAGCCAGATCTCAAGAGTGCTGATGTGCGTCGCATGATTGATAATGGTCTTATTATTGATCACAAAATAGAAAAAACTACCTGACCCGGCCACTGCCAGGATAATGTCATAAATGGGGATATGATTGACCTTCATCGGCTTTGCAGTGTTTTTCCGCGCCGGGAACAGCACAAACACAAAAATCACGATGATGCCCAGGAACAGCGGCCTGCGGATCCGTTCGTCCCATACAGTGAAAAGGTTCATATAGATCATGAACAGCGAGAACGCCGCCAGAAGCACCTTGATCACCATTGCGGGAACGCCTTCCCATGGCCTGGTGTTGGATTCACGGTCATATTTTTTCATGATCTCATCCACATCAGCCATCGTTCCGGTCAGATCCTCCTGCAGGACTGTGTTGGCATTTTTATCTTCCATGTTCTTTCCTCTCTATAGTTTCCATACAAAGCGGACCATGCTGTTTCTTCCGCACAGATCCCGCAGACTCACGCTTTCCTTCTCATTGATCACCAGTGTATGATCGGAGACCGTTCCTACAAAATAGATCAGGTCATCCATCCTGCGGTCAAATCCGGTGATGATCATGCTGCCGTCCTCACCGTACTCCAGCTTCTGCCCGTCTTCGAGCTCCGTCTGCACGCCTGCACCGAAACCGTAGTAAACCGTCTTTACCACGTAGATCCCGTCTCTGCGAAGTTCATAATGATCCGTTACCGGGCTCTTATTGACCGAATGGATAAAGCCGACGCTGAATGTATCTCCCACATGCAGCTTCCAGCTTCCATACTGTTCTCCGGTCCGGGCGTCCTCGATGGTCAGCGTACCGTTCCCGCGATGATAGAAAAAAGCGGCAACCATTGTCACGATCAAAACAACAACGGCTGCCGCAAATAATACTATCCTGCGGGTCCGGTGATTACTCCACCTCGATACCCTGCTCTCCATAATACTTCACAGCGCCTGCATGGAACGGAACGCTGATGCCCTTCACTGCATCTTCCAGATTCAGGAACTCAAATTTTGCATGTCCTGCAATCAGGGCTTCCTGATTGTCGAACATTGCCTTCAGCAGCTCATAGATCACTTCTTCATCGGTATCCACGGAAGCGATCAGGGTAGCTCTTACGGAAACCGTAGTGGCATCGCCGACACCGGTGTAGGTTCCTTCCGGAATAACGGTCTTGGTGTAGAAGTCGTAATTCTGCTGCAGCTTTTCGATGTGCTCTTCATCCAGCTGAACAAGGCTGATGTCCTTCACGGTGGACAGATCCACGACTGCGGTGGTGGGAGCTCCGGCTACCACGAATGCCGCATCGATCTTGCCGTCCTTCAGGCTGTCTGCGGAATCACCGAAGGAAGCATTCACGACTTTGATATCATCAAAGCTCAGATCATAGGCTGCCAGGATCTGCTTTGCATTGAATTCAACACCGGATCCGGCGTCGCCTACCGATACTGTCTTGCCTGCCAGATCTGCAACGGTCTGAATGCTGCTGTCGGTGGTAACGATCTGGACGGTCTCATCATAAAGGCCGGCCACTGCTGCGAATGTATCATAAGCGCCTTCATCCTCGAACAGATCCGTTCCGCTGTACGCATAATACATAACGTCGTTCTGTACGATACCCAGGTTGGCATCCTCGTCATCGATCAGCTGGATGTTGGCCTTGGAAGCGCCGGTGGATGTAACGGTGATGCTGGAATTTTCCAGGACCGGATTCAGAACGGTCGCCATTACGCCGCCTACCGCATAATAGGTACCGGTGGTGCCGCCTGTTGCCAGGGTCAGGTTCTCAGCTGCAGCCGCTGTCATTGTGCTCATTCCCGCCAGGATCATACCGCCTGCAAGAACACAGGCAAGTGCCTTCTTTGTCATGTGTTTTTCCTCCTTCTCTTATCAAGTTAAGCGAATTCTCTTATATGTTAAAGCATTACAGTAGAAAAGTCAAGAATTGGAACTGCTTTGGCATACCGGCCTGCCGGTCCACTGTCAGGATTCCCATTTGTCACAGAACTCTTCGATCTGACGGGTCATCTTTTTCAGATCGCTGTTGGGTGCCCCGCTCTTGGTGCGGATCACTGACAGCAGACGCTCACCGGCCTGGAGCAGTGTCCGGTACAGCCGAGCCGCCTTGATGCCGCCCGCACTGCTCCTGACAGTCTTCACGCCTTTAACGCCTTCTCCGTCAGCCTGAACCTCACCCGCAATGTCTTCCTCGTAATCGACGTCACGCAGCGGTCTTGGCGGCGCCTCATAAACAAGTGCTCCTTCCGCCAGGTCGAACTGCGTACCGGAATACGGTGCATAGGCGTTCAGCCCCAGATCATTATGCAGCCGGTCACGGAAGGCTTCACAGGCGGAAGCATCCCCGTGCGTTACAAAGACGAACTCCGGCTTCTTATTCATTGCGCCGATCCAGCGCATCAGGCCTTCACTGTCCGCATGGCCGCTGATGCCGGGAAGCTGAAGGATCTGTGCCTTTACCTGGATCTCTTCACCAAAGAGCTTTACGCTTTCAGCTCCTTCGACCAGTGCCCTGCCCAGGGTCCCGACAGACTGGTATCCCACGAACAGTACCGTGCATTCCGGACGCCACAGATTGTGTTTGAGATGGTGGCGGATCCGCCCCGCATCACACATGCCGCTGGCCGACAGAATGACTTTGCTTTTCGTATCGGTATTGATCGCAACTGAGTCCGCACTGGTGACTGCCGTGCGCAGTCCCGGGAAGGAAATAGGATTGATTCCCTTCTGCAGGAGCGCACTTGCTTCCTCGTCGAGATCGCTGTACATCCGCTTGTAGAATACCTCTGTTGCCTCATTCGCCAGTGGACTGTCCACGAACACTTCAAATCCGTCATGGCCGGTGACCATATGTTTTTCCTTGATGATCCTGATAAAGTAAAGCATTTCCTGGGTCCTGCCCACCGCAAAGGACGGGATCACCACATTTCCGCCCCGGTCAAAGGTCTTCTGCAGTACTCCGGCAAGGGCAGATGCATAATCCGTCGGCCGCTCATGAACGCGCTGTCCGTAAGTAGACTCCATCACCACATAGTCCGCTTCCTCCGGGTATGTGGGATCATTGATCAGCGGCTGATCCGTATTTCCGATATCTCCGGAGAAAATGATCTTCTTTTCCACATCTCCTTCACGGATCCAGATCTCGATGGATGCGGATCCCAGCAGATGACCTGCATCAATGAACCGGATGCGGATCCCTTCTGCAATAAATTTTTCTTCCCCGTAGGGAATGCCTACAAAGCATTTCAGTGCATTCTGGGCGTCATCCACCGTATAGAGCGGCTCCACCATCGGCTTGCCCGAACGCTCCGCCTTGCGGTTCTTCCATTCCGCGTCCGACTCCTGGATGTGGGCGCTGTCCATCAGCATGATCTGGCAGAGCTGCTCGGTCCCTTCCGTGGCAAAGATCTGACCTGCAAAACCCTGTTTTGAAAGCAACGGCAGTTTCCCGGAATGATCAATATGTGCATGTGTCAGAAGCACCATGTCGATCGCCGAAGGCATTACGGGAAGCGGCTCATTTTCAAAGTAATCCACTCCCTGCTCCATCCCGCAGTCGATCAGGATCTTTTTTCCGCCGGCCTCAAGATAATAGCAGCTTCCGGTGACTTCATGAGCTGCTCCGAGAAATGTAAGTTTCATAAGTAAGATCCTCCCGGTTTCATGTTTTCCTCTGTATGGCCCGCACCGCGCGTCCATAAAGGTATTGGTATCATATAGGTATTGCTATAAGGAATGCTTTGCGTTCAGTATACACGAAAACGGAAGAAATGGAAACCTTACTGAAGGATTCTTTGTTCTGTATTACCATCCGAATCTGTATTCTTTTTAAAACATTGTGACTTTGCCACAAATATCTGTGGATTTATTCCTCTGTGTGTGGTAATATTGCATCAACTTATTATTGTAATTCTTTCGACTGGGAGGGATGAAAATGAAGAAGCTGTTAACACTTGGACTGACACTCGGTATTTCCTGCAGCATGCTGCTTGGAGTAAACGCATTTGCCGCAGATGACGACCTGATCGCTGCTGCACAGGAAGAAGGAACCCTGGTCGTATACGGTTCCTGTGAAGAGGATTATCTGGCTGCAGCCTGCGAAAATTTCGAGAGTCTTTATGGCATCAAGGTTCAGTATCAGAGACTTTCCACCGGTGAGGTGCAGGCAAAGATCGAAGAGGAAAACGGCAATCCGTCAGCGGATGTATGGTTCGGCGGAACGACCGATCCCTACAATGTAGTTGCCAAAGAAGGTCTTCTTGAGCCGTATGAGGCTGTAAATGCATCTCATCTGATCTCCGACACATATCGCGATGCAGACGGCAACTGGTACGGAATCTATAAAGGCATCCTGGGCTTCATGGTCAACCGTGACGAACTTGACCGCCTCGGCCTCGAGGAGCCGCAGGACTGGGAAGACCTGCTGGATGAGAAATATCAGGGCCTGATCTGGCTGTCCAACTATAACACGGCCGGCACCGCCAAGCTCGTGATCAATACCATGATCCAGAAATTCGGTCACGATGAAGGCATCCAGTATCTGGTGGATCTCGACAAGAACATCGAAGTCTATACCAAGTCCGGCTCCGGTCCCTCCAAGAATGTCGGCACCGGTGAGTGCACGATCGGTATCGGTTTCCTGCATGACGGCATCACCCAGATCGTTGACAACGGTTACGGCAACATCGATCTGATCATCCCGTCGAGCGGAACATCCTTTGAGGTCGGTGCAACTGCCATCTTCAAGGGCTGCGAACACCCCGAAGCTGCAAAACTGTGGATCGAGTATGCGCTGAGCCCCGACTGTGTAGAGCTTGCCGCACAGAACGGCTCCTACCAGTTCCTCACCATCGATAACGCCCAGCAGCCGGAAGTGGCAGCTGAATTCGGACTGGATCCGGAAAACGTAATGGATTACGATTTTGAGGATGCCAAGAACAATACCACACAGTATGTGGAAGAAGTTATGGAAGCACTCGGAAGCGCTGCGGACGATCGTTTCCAGGAGGAATGATCTTCTCATGCGGGATCTGATGTCTGTTATCTGATATTTTCCGCAGACGGTAAGCATCTGCGGTCGTAATTAAGGGGAGGGCGGATGGCCAGGCGATCCGCCCTCCTTTCTGTCAGAGTGCATATCAGATAACCAACATGCATCGTCTGCTGTATCTATCCCCGGAAAGGAGGATAAAAACGTGTCTGGAAAACAGGGACAGAATCTGGACCGGAAAAAGTTTTTCTCGGATCCGGTACTTGTTACAACCATCGCCGTTCTGATCGCTTTTCTTACACTGTTCATTCTCTACCCGCTTGCGATCCTTCTTGTGGACAGTTTCATCACGGAAGAAGGCGTCTCCCTGGGTGTCTTCAAGCGGATCATGGGCATGCCCAATTTCCGCAGAGCGATCACGAACACTCTGAAAGTCGGCTTCCTGGTGGGGATCACATCTGCCCTGCTGGGTCTGCTGTTTGCTTATGTAGAAGTCTATGTGAAACTGCGCACCAGGTTCATGGAAGGGCTGTTCCGCGTCGTTTCCATGCTGCCGGTCGTCTCGCCGCCGTTCGTTCTCTCCCTCTCCATGATCATGCTTTTCGGAAAGTCAGGAATCATCACCAGGTATCTCCTGCATATCTATGACAACAGTGTATATGGTTTCTGGGGCATCGCCATTGTACAGACCCTGACCTTCTTCCCCGTCTGTTACATGATGATGAAGGGGCTTCTCAAAAATATCGATCCTTCTCTTGAGGAAGCGGCGCGGGATATGGGGGCTTCCCGCTGGAAGGTATTTATGACCGTCACGCTTCCGCTGGTACTGCCCGGACTGGGCAATGCTTTTCTTGTGACCTTTATCGAGTCGATCGCCGACTTCGCCAACCCCATGATCATCGGCGGTTCCTATGATACCCTCGCAACCACGATCTATCTGCAGATCACAGGCGCTTACGACAAAGCCGGTGCATCCGCCATGGCAGTCGTCCTGCTGTGCATCACGCTGATCATGTTCATCGTCCAGAAGTACTGGCTGGAGGCAAAGAGCACGGCAACGCTTTCCGGCAAGGCAAGCCGTCAGCGTATGCTCATCACAGACCGCAGCGTCACGCTGCCGCTCACGCTGCTCTGCTCCCTCATCGCAATGTTCGTACTTCTGATGTATGCGTGCGTGCCCTTCGGCGCTCTGTTCCGCACATGGGGCTATGATTTCCATCTCACAACAAAATGGTTCCAGCAGGTGTTTGTCCGGTACAAGGGTCTCAAGGCATTCCGTGACTCCTTTGTCCTCTCGCTGATCGCTTCTCCGATCACTGCGCTTCTGTCCATGATCATATCCTACCTTGTTGTGAAACGAAATTTCCGGTCCAAAGGATTTATCGAAGCGGTATCCATGCTGGCCATGGCTGTTCCCGGCACTGTTCTCGGTATCGGGTATATCCGCGGTTTCTCAGCGGGCGTATTCCGGACCGGGTTCCTGCAGGGGCTCTACGGCACCGGTGCGATCCTGGTGATCGTGTTCATCGTCCGTTCTCTTCCAACCGGCACCAGAAGCGGTATCTCCGCCCTGCGCCAGATTGATAAAAGCATTGAAGAATCCGCCTACGACATGGGTGCGGACAGCCTGAAGGTCTTTATGACCGTCACGCTTCCCCTGATCAAGGACAGCTTTCTGTCCGGCCTGGTCACAGCTTTCGTACGAAGCATCACTGCGATCAGTGCCATCATTCTGCTGGTCACTCCGCAGTTCCTGCTCATCACTGTGCAGATCAATGAATTTGCGGAGAAAGGTGCCTATGGCATTGCCTGTGCCTTTGCGACCATCCTGATCATCATCACCTATGCTTCGGTGCTGCTCATGAATGTGGTCATCAAATACTTCGGCACCAGCCGGTATACAAATGAGTAAGAGGGAGGAAGAAACCGATATGGCAAAAGAAAAAAAGGGTGTTCGTCTCGAACACATCTCGAAAATATACCAGGATCCGAAAACAAAGAAGAATTTCTATGCCGTGCATGATACCTCACTGGACATTGAACCCGGCAGCTTTGTCACCCTGCTGGGACCTTCCGGCTGCGGCAAGACCACCACACTGCGTATGATCGCCGGGTTCGAAAGCCCGGACGAAGGTGAGATCTATCTGGGCGGGGAACCGATCAATGCTCTCACCCCAAACAAACGTGATACCGCAATGGTCTTCCAGAGCTACGCTCTTCTCCCGCATTACAACATTTTTGACAATGTTGCATACGGGCTCAAGCTGCGAAAGCTCGACAAGGCCGAGATCCGGCAGAAAGTGACCGATATCCTGAAGCTGGTCGGTCTGGAAGGGATGGAAGCGCGTATGACCAATCAGCTTTCCGGCGGACAGCAGCAGCGTGTCGCGCTTGCAAGAGCTCTGGTCCTTGAACCCGGCGTGCTTCTTTTCGACGAGCCTCTCTCCAACCTGGATGCAAAGCTGCGCGTGACCATGCGTACGGAGATCCGCAGGATCCAGCAGGAATCCGGCATCACCGCCATCTATGTCACCCATGACCAGAGTGAGGCTATGGCCATCTCCGATAAGATCATAATCATGAACCAGGGCGTCGTCGCCCAGATGGGGACTCCTCAGGAGATCTACTATCATCCCAACAGTGAGTTCGTGGCAGACTTCATCGGTGAAGCAAACTTTCTCAGAGGGAATGTACTCTCCAGCGAAGGAAGCTCAAGCGTCGTGGAGATCAGCGGCACGCAGGTATCTCTTCCCTTTGCACTGAAGAAGGGCGATAAATGTACGGTAGTCCTGCGGCCGGAAGGCGCCGTCATCGCCCAGGAAGGGCAGCTTCCCTGCAAGGTCATCCTCTCCTGCTTCATGGGAAGCTATCAGAATTATCATGTGATGGTGGGAGATACCCTTGTAAGGCTCACCGATTTCAATCCCAAGAACAAGCGGATCTATCAGGTGGGGGAAGAAGCATATCTGTGCTTCGACGCCACATCCGTTCACGTCCTGTAACAAGATGATCACGTAAGCCATAATTATCATAGTATGGGGTTTTCCGCATTCACGCATCACTGCAGATCATGAGTTTGCTGAGGCGGCCTCGGGGGCAGGATCCCTCATACTGTCTAAGACTTGCAGGGGCCACAAATCTCTAAAACTCGTCAACTGCAAAAACAGGGGCAACCCCAGGATACGAGGAGTAATCTTGATGATTACTCCT
>CACZZH010000096.1 GCA_902785635.1 uncultured Lachnospiraceae bacterium | reverse complement strand
TCCCAGATCTCCGAGTACGCTCGGCGCAGCACAGATCGCAGCGATCCTGACCTGAGTATCCGCTTTTTGCTTCAACAGTTCTGTCAGGCCTTTATGCTCTCCCAGATGAAGGGTCCCCGGCATTCCTCCGGGAAGGACCAGAAGGGAAGCATCCTCAAAATCCGTTTCTGCAAACACACGGTCTGCCAGAACGGTGATTCCATGGCTTCCGTGTACTTCCGCCGTATCACCGACAGCGATCATCTCAGTGGTCACACCGCCTCTGCGAAGGATATCCACCACTGTAAGTCCTTCGATCTCCTCAAAACCGTCTGCAAGAAAAACATATGCTTTATTCATACCAACCTCCCAAATTCATTCACTTTCGCCATTGTATCAGATAACTTTTTTATTTTCCACCTGCTTCCGGAAAAATATTGTTTTTATTTCTGTCTGAATTATGATAAAACAATGAATGAAGAAAACACTTTGTTTTCAATTCCTGTTTCACGGAGGAAACTTATGGAGATCGAAAGAAAATTTCTGGTCAGAGCTCTTCCCGAAGATCTTGAAACCTTTCTCTGTCTTCAGATCGAGCAGGCCTATCTCTGTACAGATCCGGTGATCCGGATCCGCAGGGAAAATGACAATTACTATCTGACATGTAAAGGAGAAGGCATGCTCGCCAGAGAGGAATGCAATCTTCCGATGAAGGAAGAAACCTATCAGAAGCTGCTCAAAAAGTCTGAAGGCACGATCCTCTCAAAAAAGCGCTATATCATCCCTCTTGGAAAGGATCTTAAAGCAGAACTGGATATTTTCCAGGGTGTCTGGGAAGGAATCCGGATCGTTGAGGTTGAATTTCCGGATCTGGCAGGTGCGGATGCTTTTTGCCCCCCGTCCTGGTTCGGAGAAGATGTCACTTTCGACGGGAGATATCATAATTCATGGATGAGCTCGCATACTCCTGAAGATTTTTAATAATTAAACATGAATAATCCTAAGATCGGCTGCAAACTTATTCAGCTGCGCAGATCCGTCGGAAAGCGCCAGCAGGAGGTGGCAGATGCCTGTCATATTACAAGACAGGCGCTGAGCAACTATGAACTGGGCAAACGCATTCC
The DNA here is from genome assembly GCA_902785635.1 of uncultured Lachnospiraceae bacterium. GTDB lineage: Bacteria > Bacillota > Clostridia > Lachnospirales > Lachnospiraceae > Merdiplasma. Next base: position 9,539 of record CACZZH010000096.1, on the reverse strand, counting down.
GGATATGGAAATGATCCTGCGGCTGTCAGACTATTACGGGATCACGGTAGATGAACTTCTTCGCTGATTCCTTTTTTTAAAAACAGATGCCGGTCACTGCTGTTTATTAATCTGAATCAGATTAAAACTGCACAAAACGCGCCGCCGGGCACACGATCAAAATGCCGCAGGGATCCGTCAGGATCCTGCGGCATTTATTCATTTCAGTCTCAGCCCGTCTTTATAACGGTATAATCATAGAGTTTTTTGTAGGTAGACAGGGAATAATGAATACCGTCATTGGTATCAAATCCTTTTTTCTTCAGCCAGGAATAGGTATTCAGGTACCGGAAACCCATTGCCTCGGAAAGACGGCTGTTGAAAGTTTCAATCTGACTGTTTGTCACAGAATAGCCGTGTGCAGTCGAGACAGCATAATTCACGGGATTCACAGACATGAAGAAAAAGTTTGTGAATTTGTATTTCGCGATCAGGTTTTTGTATGCAGCGATGTAGTTGCCGACATTTCCGAGATCATTGATCCCGAAACAGAAGATCACATACATTGTGGGATCCGATTTCAGCATTTTTTCAAGCTGCGGGACCGCACTCGACATCATCCAGGAATACCCCATGCTGACCTTGCCGATAAACGAAGTGTCCGGGGAGGAGACTGCCATATCCATTCCTACCACACGGGAATCCCCGACGAACACATAATTCTTTTTCTGAACGATTCTGGCGCCGTCCGATCCGACCCTGTATTTCCCGATCTTCTTGCTCACTGCCATAGCGCCGGTGCTCATCAGATAATAGAACTTGTTCTTATAAAACACCCACTGCTTTTCTAGCCGTTTTCCGTTCTGGTCAAAATAGTAGCGTTTTCCGGAAGTGGTCTTCACCCAACGATTGGTTACAAGAGAACCGTCACTCGAGGAAAAATAGGTCTTCCCTTTGATCTGGTACATGCGGTTTACGACAAGGACTCCCTTTGTTGTAAAACGATAAGTCTTGCCGGAGAGCGTCAGGAAACAGTTGACAGCCATCGTTCCGTTCGCCTGAAGATAATACTTCTTTCCTTTGTCGGTCTTCCAGCGGGAATGGAATACCCGGCCGATCGGGGATGCATAGTAGGTCTTTTTATGATATGTAAACCAGCCTGTTTTGGCATATCCTTTTTTGTCAAAGTAATAGTATCCGGTATCGATCTTCAGCCAGATGCCGGCAGCATACTCTTTCGTCTTCTTATAACGGTATCGTATTTTTCCGTTACGGTCAGTGATCAGCTTGCCTTTTGCAAGGGTCTCACTGTTCTTTTCTGCTTTTCTTATGACATCCGCCCGGACTGTCGTTCCCGAACAAAGCATGAACAGGCAGATCGCCAGAACAGGCCAGATCTTTCGCATTGAAACTTTCATGACAAAAAGGGGGCTCCTTTCCGAAATTTGAGACAGTGACAAGTATCTGAAATATTTGCTTAATTCAGTAACTATATCGCAAATATCGACAATTGTCAATCTCACCACGGAAAGGAGCCGTTTACCGTACAATTACGCTTTCCCGAGAAGCTTCCGGAGGATCTGCGAAGCGCTTTTCTCCCTGAAGCCGTCAGGATCCGTCATAACACATTTTCCAGTCAGCCTCCACCTCATGCGTGAATAATTTGTAAGGTAGGAAGTTCCTCTGCTCAGCTGGCCTGAGAACTTGTTATAATAGTCCGGGAAGTATTTTTTCATATACTTCGACGAAAGAGCTGCCGCCTCGGAAAAACTGTTCCCCGATGGAGTACTGGTTCCTGTGATCATTACTCCGGGCGGGCTTGAATGGAGCAGTACGACGCTGCCGTCACTGCACTGTCCGAGTGTGATGTAAACGTGGCCGGATGCGAGAGACATGATATCTCCTGCACGAAAATCCGAAAAGCTGCCGGCCGGAGTATAGGAACCCCATCCCCAGGAAGCATAGGTTGAAGCCATATGCTGTGCCAGCATTACAAAACCGTCGTTTCCGCTTTTCGTATTAAACGTATTGTACAGCACCCAGCCTACATATCCCGAACAGTCCAGACCGTCCCTCGACTGATACCTCGTGAGCCGGTAATTATATCCGGAGCCGTACATGTTAAAGAATTCTTTCCATCTGGCAGGTACACCGATGGTAACCGCATCTATGCCGCTGGCAGGTCCGTTCGGATCTGTGCTCCAGCCGCCGCCCCATACATAGAGCGTAGTGCCGACGGGACCGAGCGCTGTCTTCAGCAGGTTTCGGATCGTTGACTTGCTGATCACTTTGCCGTCGGTATGTACATACTTTCCGCCGGGTGTAAAGCCTCCAAACAGACGTTTTCCATCCGCCTTGCTGAAAAACGCCACATCATCTCCCAGTTTTACGAGACCGGTCTTCATCTGTCCCTTGGATGTGAAATAATACCAGGATCCGTCGATCTGGGTCAGGCCCTTGCTGGCATGACCGTTTTCATCCAGATAATAGGTGTTTCCGTCGCAGGATGCCCAGCCGTGTTTCATCACGCCTTTTGCGGAGAATACATAATAGTAAGATCCGATCTTCTTAACGCCGGTCGCTGCTGCACCGGTCTGTTCATGGAAATAATATTCTTTGCCCTTTATTTTTTTCCAGCCGGTCTTCATGACGCCCCTGCTGCTGAAAGCGTAATATTTTCCCTGGATCTTAAGAATACCCGTGGCGCAATATCCGGTCTTTTTCCGGATATAATACTTCTTAGAACCGACTTTCAGCCAGCCCAGGACCCTCTTGCCGTCTGCATTGACATAATAGTACTTTTTGACACCGCTCTGCGTAACAGTGTGCCAGCCCTTTTTCTCCTTCTTCACAGAAGAGGCATTCTCCTCTGCATCCTGAGAAACTGTTTTTTCAGCAGCAAAAGAGCGGACAGATTCCGGAAAAGAAAATGTAACTGCCATCAGGATAAAAAGGCTGCAGATCCGCAGCTTTCTTTCAAAGAACATTTTGAGACTCCTTCAGTAAATCAGGACATGCCTGTGTGATGAAAAAGAAATGCGGACGATGGGACTCGAACCCACACGATCTCTCACCAGAACCTAAATCTGGCGCGTCTGCCAATTCCGCCACGTCCGCATATTATATAGCATAAGACCCGCAGCAGGGTCCCGACTATTATATCAAAAACCATTAAAATAATTCAAGCCGCGCTTGCGGGAATTGCGCGATGAAGAATAAAACAACACCCTGCCGTAACGGCAGGGTGCTGCGCTGCTGCATATCCAATGCACTTCTGATGAGGCATCGGGGATTCGAACCCCGGACAACTTGATTAAAAGTCAAGTGCTCTACCGACTGAGCTAATACCCCATAATGACCTGCAGCCAAGCTGGGCTAACTGGATTCGAACCAGCGAATGCAGGAGTCAAAGTCCTGTGCCTTACCGCTTGGCGATAGCCCATTAAAAAGGTGGGTAAAGGGACTCGAACCCTTGGCCTCCAGAGCCACAATCTGGCGCGCTAGCCAACTGCGCCATACCCACCATAATGGAATGCGTTTGTGAAAATACGCAACGAGCCTGAAGGGATTCGAACCCCCGACCCACGGCTTAGAAGGCCGTTGCTCTATCCAGCTGAGCTACAGACTCAAAAAGCAGGTGATGGGAATCGAACCCACGTATTCAGCTTGGAAGGCTGATGTTCTACCATTGAACCACACCTGCAAAATTAAATATATTGTTGAGTCTGATTGAGTCGGGGTGACAGGATTCGAACCTGCGGCCTCCTGGTCCCAAACCAGGCGCTCTAGCCAAACTGAGCCACACCCCGGTTAGCGGTTACCGTCCTCTCTCAAACGCAATGTCGATTATACAAGCAGGTCAGATATTTGTCAATCTCTAATTTGAAATTTTTTTAATTTTTTTTACAGGAACCGTACTTCTTCACGAAGATTACCGTTTTCATCAAGATCAATGACCATATAACTCGGTTCTCTGCCCTGCTGGCGAGGCAGAGAAATGCTTCCGGGATTAAATACCATTACATCGGGATCAGTCACATCGTCCACAGGCATATGCGTATGTCCGAACATAACAATATCGCAGCCTTTCCGGACAGCGTCTTCTTTGAGCATATCCGTGCCAAGCGAGACAAAATGATTGTGTCCGTGGACCATTAATGCTTTATGTTTACCGAGACGGACGATGGTTTCCAGGGGGAATCTGCAGAAGAGGTCACAGTTTCCGCTGACAGCGATCACCGGACAGTTGGCAGCCCTCTCGATCTCTTCCGTGAGTCCCTGAGAATCTCCGAGATGAAGAAGAAGATCGATCGGTTTTTCTTTGCGCAGGACTTTGCGTACGTTCGCATCTCTTCCGTGTGAATCACTGATCACAAGCACTTTTTTAATCATGACCCCTGCTTTTCCTCCCGAAGCATACTGTACATCATTCGCAGGCCCTTTCCTCTGTGGCTGATCCTGTTCTTTTCCTCAGGGGGAAGAGAGGCGCTGGTGCAGCCGTATTCCGGCAGCCAGAAGATCGGATCATATCCGAAGCCGTTTTCTCCCTCCGGTGCATAGGCGATTCTGCCTTCCATTGTCTGACGGCATACCAGTTCCTTCCCGTCCGGAAATACTGCAGCGATCGCACAGACAAATCTTGCGGTCCTCTTTTCGTCCGGAACACCGTTCATTCTGTCGATTATTGCGGCATTTTTAATGTCATAGGAGGTATCCTCTCCCATAAACCGTGCAGAGTGGACTCCGGGTTCCTTTCCCAGATGATCGATCTCAAGACCTGAATCATCAGCCATCGCGATCTCACCTGAGAGAGCACAGACAGCTCTGGCTTTGATCAGTGCATTCTCCTCAAAAGTCTCCCCGTTCTCCACGATATCCGCCCGGATTCCGGCTTCCTTCATAGACCGGATCTCATAGTCCGAATTCTTCATGATCTCCCGGATCTCCCTCAGTTTATCTGCATTTCCTGTCGCGAACAGGATTCTGCGCTTTTTTTCCATTTGTTTCCGGCTCCTTTCAGTCATTATTTTCCGGTGCCCGCACGCAGGTATACACTTTCAGGCATACATTCGCCCCATAGACTGTTTCTGTCTCATCCCAGAGAATTCCCTCCGCGCTGACATATCCTTCTTTTCCCTCAAGAGAAACACCGGCTGTAAAGGAATCCTTACTCATTTCCACTGCCACAGGCTTCAGGATCTCTTTTGAAGTAATATGTACCGCAAGTGCGAAGCGCTCTCCTTTTGACAGTTTGACATCCTCTGTAAGCGGTACCGTAAAATATCCGGCATGATTGAGATGTCCTTCTCCTACTTTTTCCATATCGGAAAAAGATCCGGAATCTTTGAAGGAATGTACCGCGAACAGTTCATAGTCCGTGTTTCTGCCCAGGGAATAAAACCCTGCGGCCATGAGAGTTTCATCTTCCCGGGCTGTATAACAGTTGGCAAACCACGCTGTTTCGTTGTCATATCCGATTCTGCCCTGCCATCCGCATATGTCATTCTGATACAGATGATCATAATTTCCGGCATCTTCGATACAGGCATAGGCAAGGCCGGTCCCTGCGATATTTGCATCCTCATAAGACACATAGAAAACGCCGTTCTCTCCGAAGGATCTTCCCCAGGTATTCTGGCAGATCCAGGCACCGTCGCTTCGGACAGGACAAAGAAAGTTATCCCCGGGATAGTCATCATCCCATCCCAGAATCAATATATCGTGTGTGAGTTTTTCCTCCACGGGATCGCAGAAAGCATATTCCCCGGGATTATAATATCCTTTTCCCGCTGCAGTCATGCTCCGGTCCATACACAGTGAGGTCTGTACCGGTCCGCATGTCAGAATCTCGCTTTTGATCTCATCCGCATCCAGTCCGTCCAGAAGATGCATCTCCTGTACGTGAACACTGGCAGATAATCCATCCGCAGTCTTCCCGTCCCCGTAAGGGTCTTCGCTTTCCAGGACAGGTCCCAGCCATCCGGACAGATATGCCATGATCATATGAGGGTCCCCGCCCTCCTCCTGGGTGATGACAAATCCATTATTCATGGACATGTGATCCGGTGAAAATATAAGGTGCTCATCCGGAAGCAGAAATGCCTCCAGGGCACTGCAGGCACTGATCGCCCAGCAGGTCCCGAGCCGTCCCTGTTTGCGGACGGTCGGTGCCTTTCCCTGATCGCGGCAGTCATACCGGCGCGGAAGGCGGCCGGAAACCTCTGTATTCTCCGTATGCCCGGTCTCTTTAACAGGTTCAGATGCAGAACCGGCAGCTGTAAACAGCCATACCAGGGAAGCAGCAAGAACCAGTACGGATCTTCCTTTTTGCAAATGCTTCTTCCGATTCATCATACTTTTAGTTATCTCCTGTCAGGACTCACTTAGTCTTCTCGCCGGAGGTTTCGGACCGGGAAACATATAAAAATAGGTCTTCATCATGCCGTTATAGATCTTACGGTTTTTAGCGGCTTTTTTGCCAATATATTTTTCAGCCTGGTCATAGGATGTGATGACATATTCTGACCAGGTGTCCAGGGTGCGGAATGCATTCCCGATCTCCTGATACAGTTCCGCAAGCTGATCCTTATCTCCAAGTCTCTCTCCATAAGGAGGATTGGTGATGATGTAGCCATACTTTCCGGAATGCCGCAGAGCACTTACCGGACGTGCCTGAAGATGAATAAGATCAAGAACACCTGCCCTGGATGCATTTTCCCTTGCCATACGGATCACTTCAGAATCGATATCATATCCCTGGATGTCCGGCCGAAAACTCCTGTCCACGCGGTCGTTTGCTTCCTCAAAGGCATCTCTCCAGTCCCGTTCCCGGATCAGATGCTTCCAGTCCTGCGCCAGGAAAGTACGGTTCATACCGGGAGCGATATCTGCCGCGATCAAGGCGGCTTCGATCGGAAAAGTACCGCTTCCGCAGAACGGGTCGATCAGACTCCTGTCTTTTTTCCACGGAGTCAGCAGAATCAAAGCCGCAGCAAGTGTTTCCGTGATCGGAGCCTTTACCGTACTTTTCCGATAACCCCGCTTATGCAGAGAGAGTCCGGAAGTATCCAGTCCGACTGTCACCTCATCCTTCATGAGCGTCACACGGAGCGGGAAAGACTCACCGGTCTCCTCAAACCACTCTTTATGATAGACCTGTTTCAATCTCTCGACCATTGCTTTTTTCATGATCGACTGGATATCCGAAGGACTGAACAGTGCGCTCCGGACAGAATTTGCTTTAGTGACCCAGAATTTTCCGTCCGACGGAATATATTCTTCCCACGGAAGAGCTTTTGTGCCCTCAAACAGCTCATCATAAGTCACAGCATGAAAACTGCCGACTTTGATCAGTACTCTCTCAGCCGTTCTCAGGAAAATATTCGCATAGCACACAGCCTGTGCATCTCCCAGAAATGTCACTTTTCCGTCTTCGACCCGGCTGATCTCATAACCGAGATCCAGTATCTCCTTTTTCAGCACCGCTTCCAGGCCGAAGTGACAGGGTGCGATCAGTTCCATGTATTTCATATCCGTTTACTCCTGTGTAAGATCGATCGAACAGAGCTCTTTTCCGGACAGATCGGTCACTGTAAAAATATCCTCCTCCAGAAACGCGCATGTCCTGGGATTTCCTTCCTTCGGGAGTGACACAGATCCGGGATTCAGCAAATAATAACCGTCTCTTTTCTCTGCTTTCCATACATGGGTGTGGCCATGCAGAAGAATATCCCACTTTTTCATGGGCGGACGGTTTCCTTCATGATATACGTGCCCGTGAGTGGCGTAAAGGATCCGTGTACCTGCGCAGACAGGCAAAATGCAGTAGTCAGCCATAACGGGAAATGGAAGGACCATCTGATCCACCTCAGCTTCACAGTTTCCCCGAACCGCAAAGATCTCGTCCCTGAGATCCGAAAGCATTCGGATCACTTCCTTGGGAGCATATTCCTCCGGCAGATCATTACGCGGTCCGTGGTATAACAGATCGCCCAGCAGAAGCATACGTTCTGCTCCGGAAGCATGATACAGATCCACAAGTTCCCGGCAGTACCGGGCAGATCCGTGAATGTCAGAGGCGATCAGTATCTTCATGGGAATCTCTCCTTTTTTTGATCATGTGTTATTCGACCCACCGTTTCATATTGTAACTGAAATAGTGCTTTATAACAAGTGAAAAGCCGTCAGGGGAGCTGACGGCTTTTCGAGGGGAGTATAAATAATTAATAAGGGGTTAACAAACAACGATGTTACCACCGCTTTGTTGCTTTGATTATAATATAGCTTTTCTTAAATTGCAACTTGTTTTTTCGATTCTTTACGATTTCTTTACAGTTTTTATCACTTTAGAATATTTTGTCTTAGCATGGAAATCTTTACTTTTTTTCTCCACTATGCTAAAGTTCATAGGAAATAATGATTTTTTAACGAAAGAAGGTTCTCTTATGAGCAAGATCATTCTACCGGAAGGCTATAAGCCAGTTCTGAATCTGTACGATACACAGCGTGCGATCGAGGATATTAAGCGTCTCTTTACCGACGCACTCTGTGCTACCCTTAATCTTCACCGGGTGTCCGCACCATTGTTTGTGGAAGCTTCAACGGGCTTAAATGATGACCTCAACGGAATCGAACGCAAGGTCACCTTCGATCTGAAAGATACCGGACGGGAAGCACAGGTTGTCCAGTCTCTGGCAAAATGGAAACGGCAGGCTCTGCGTGACTATGATTTTCATGTCGGAAAAGGATTGTTCTGTGACATGAATGCCATCCGGCGGGATGAAGAGCTCGACAATCTGCACTCTGTCTATGTAGATCAGTGGGACTGGGAAAAGGTCATTACGTCTGAGGATCGTACCCTGGATTATCTGAAGGCAACTGTGAGAAGCATTGTTTCAGCAGTGTGCGCAACAGAAATGCATCTTCATGCCATGTTCCAGCAGCTGATGGCTCTTCCGCTCCATTCTCCCGAAGTGACCTTCCTCACTTCTCAGGAGCTGGAGGATCTCTATCCGGACCTCACTCCGAAGGAGCGGGAAAATGCGTTCGTCAAAGAACACGGCACCACCTTCCTCATGCAGATCGGCAAGACCCTTCGCAGCGGAAAGCCGCATGACGGCAGAGCTCCGGACTACGACGACTGGGATCTCAACGGAGATATTCTCTTCTGGAACAATACGCTCGGATGCAGCTTTGAGCTCTCCAGCATGGGGATCCGTGTGACACCGGAATCCCTTGACCGGCAGCTGACACTTGCAGGGTGCGATGACCGGCGCAGCCTTCCCTTCCATAAGGCGCTTCTTGCCGGTGAGCTTCCGCTCACGATCGGCGGAGGCATCGGACAGAGCCGGCTTTGTATGCTGCTGCTTGGCAGTGCACATATCGGAGAAGTCCAGGCCAGTGTCTGGGATGAGGATACACGTACGAAATGTGCACAGGCGGGGATTCCGCTTCTGTAAAAAACGATAAATGATGATCAGAAAACAGACGGGAACTGTCAGCTTTGACATGGTCCCGTCTGATTTTTATGGTTATTTCCGCAGCCGGGATTTCACTCATAC
>CACZZH010000095.1 GCA_902785635.1 uncultured Lachnospiraceae bacterium | reverse complement strand
AAACGAAAAATGAGAGCGAGCGATTAGCCAGCTAATCGTTCCACTCTCATTTGAGCCCGTCCGCGAGGTGACTCGAACACCCGACCTACCGCTTAGGAGCGGCGGTCGGGTGAAAAAATACTCGCCTGACAGCAATAAAATTGCATATTTGTTAAAAAAAGTTGGAGTTTCACGCTAAAAACAAACGAAAACCCATCTCAAATCCGTCTCAAACAGGCTGAAAGAAAATACTGAAATTAGCTTGAAATTAGCTGTGCTAATATTGGGAATCAGTCCTTCGCAACCTGTCGATCATAAACATTGACTACCGACTTCCGGAGCAGGAACACAGCATGCTGCTTCCCCAGTGGAACGATAGACAATATTCAATTGATCAGATTTAAATCTATCATACTCGATTCAATCTTAAAAATCCACTATATTTTGGCCACTATGCATGCTTTTTGATATTACGATTCTCCCAGCAGAAAACAGGCTTTGGCTAATTAAACAGAGGGAACTTTACCTACCGCCGTCAGGGCGGTAGCACAATCGAACAGTTTCTTCAAACCTGCTTCCAGTAAGACCCTTGGGCAAACAAGATCATGGTTGAACACTGAAATAGTAGGAGATATATCGATACAATCCCAGGTAAGTCCAAGAAGTTCTCCCATACGGAGCGTGCAGGAAAATGCAAGGTTTAAGGCAAGCTTCAGCCTTTCGTCTTCACAGATCTCAATTGCATGGAAAAGCGTCTTCGCGTCCCATATCTTCCGTGGCTCCCTCTTCGCCTTTGGAACAGTTGCATTAATGCAGGGATTTTTCTCCATGAGTTCCCATTTTACCGCCTGACCAAAGCAGTTGCGGAGCAGCTTGTGAATGTCCCGCACCGTATGTACTGATGCGTCACATTCATGTGACGGCAAACATCACATCGATATATTTGGGGACAAAAAGAAAAGCGCCTGCATTTAAGCAAGCGCCAAAATCATAATTCTGAAACTTCTTCTATCAACTCCATATCACAGCAAATTCAGACTGTGACAATTTGTCACGCTTATGAAGTGCTACTTCAAGTCACTTAAAAATGCCGGAGCCATTGCATCTATCTGCCCTCTGGAAAGCCCACATGTTTTTGCAAGATATTTCCATCGGTCAGATACTGTCTTTCCGATGTCTCCGGCAATGCCTTCCGCCTCTTTTTTTGTGATTCCAAAACGTTCCGCAACCGATATGGCCAGTTCTATCCGTATACGGTTGTCTGTTTCGTCAACATTCAGAGAAAGCTCATTTCCGGCCGGCTCCGGATTTACATCGAACATCGGCGACAGAGACCAGCCTCTTTGTGTCAGCAGAAAAGCATGATTCCGCAAATGATCATCCGTGTTGGAAACCGTCATGTTAAAAACGATTCTTTTCCACAACTCTCTCAGGTCCGCTTTGGGATTCGCGCCATGAGATTTGATGAAGGACGCAATATCAAGGTAACTCACGCCGTCTTCAGCGGAAGCGCCATCCGTCCTTCCCAATAAGGTCATTGCTGATGCGTAGTGAATCCTTTTGCTTCCGTTCCGGTCAAATCGCCTGACAAGATATGTGCTCCCATAACGGGAAAGCTTTTCGAGTCGTGCCTCAGGCACATTGAGTCCGCATAATCCGGCCAGGTCATGGACGACTTTTTCCCATGCACCGATGTCGTTTTCATCATGCTTTGAAGGGAATTTTGCGATCCACAGTTCCCCTTTTTCATCAACAACGGTCGCTTTCGGTCTGGCACCGCCCAGCGAAGATCCCGGACGGACCAGCTGCTCCAGCCATTTTTCTGTCATGCCGCTCTCATCGTTCTCATAATTTCGGGCAGCCTCCTCCAGTGTACGCAATCTTGCCCAGGGAGGAATAGCAACATCCCGGTCGTCCGACAAAAAGGGGCCATCAGGGTCTTCCTTAAACCGCAGACCGCCCATCCGGGTTTCATCATAAACGCCGATCAGGTAATCGCTGTCATACAGTTTTCTTGGCTTTCTGGAGTCTTTCTCCGCCCTGAGACGTTCTCTTTTATTCATGAGGACACGCCCCCAGCGGTCCGGGGATGCATCCGCAAATACTCCAAACAAAGGTTTTCCGGCAGGATACTGTCTTCCCGGGAAAGGCATCAGCTCCGGATCCAGCGAAACCGCCGGTGACATCTTTTTCAACCACTCTTCGTCGTATTCGAAGGCACAGCTTTCGCCGCCACGTATAGGAGTAATATATAAGCATCCTGCAAGTAATGGCTCAGAGCTGCTGAAGTCATCATAAACATATATCTTTCTGATGTCTGCTGCCATTATTCTTTCCTCCGTGAAGCCCTCTTCCTCGTAAGCAGGTTCATATCCTGAAGCTGCCGCCCAAACAGGTCATCTTTTGCGACCAGCAGGAGATCGGAGTCCATATTTCCCAGAGCATGCAATACAGCGGCATATATTCCCATGGCAACCGCTGGATTTCCGGACTCTACCTTCCAAAGGGAAGACCGACTGATGCCGGCTCTTTCGGCAACAAGTTCTGCAGACAGGTCTCTCCGAAGTCTTGCCAGCTTGATCTGTTCACCCAGTGCCTTTAATATCTCTTCTGTCCCAGGCATGATGTTGTACGCGGCTTTTTTCATATGTCCTCACCTCTTTCGATTTCTATTATAAACTGATATATCATTATTGTCTATAATAGAAATCATTAAGCGTGAGGCCTTGTTATACCGGCTGTTATAACGATTTAAGGTAATCTTCTACATTCAGGTATTTGATGCCATCGCATTCTGCCGGCTCACCACGGTAAATCACATATTTTCCCACTATATCACCATACCTGTGACTCGTCATAGAGCATTTCTCATCATCGTTCAAATGGCGAAATTGTTCAGCGACCTGTTCCTTACTGTACTTTACCTCATAGATCCTGCAGGTAAGTTCTCTGGTATCACATACGACCATATCAAACTCACCGATTGGGAACTGGAGTTTAAACACTTTTTTGTCCGGACTGGCCAGCCTGGTTTCCAAAAGGATAATTTCTTCCATCATTCTTCCGCGTATTTCAGACAAAAGCCTGTCTAATATACGCTTCCTGTCCCTCGCCGATAATTCCTGAAACTGCTCATCGAGAAGAATGCTTTCCACAATGGCTTCTGCCTGTGCATATCGCAAGCCCGGCTGTGTTATGACTGTGAGTTTTCCTTTTTTGCTGACCTCCGGCAATGATTCCAGATCGATTTCCATAATGAGATCAAGCATCGTAAGATACTCCCTGATCTGAATCATATGGTCCTCTTCAATCTGCATACTTTGATCCTCTTTGTTCAGGATATCCAGCATCTTCATAATTCCGGATGTCACTTCATCAAGATTCAAATGCTCCCTGATATTGATCGGTTCCTCGCGGTCACGCAGCAGATTTGCTGCCGTTACAGAGATGTCGTGCGACTTGAATGTTTTTTCAATAACACTTTTTGTAAAACTATGGTTGATGTTCTCCACCACCCGATTGATCACATTGGTTAATTCGCCCCGCTCATATAGATCCAGCAGTAATCGAAAATGGCCGCCATATTGATACGCCTTCAGCGAATGCTGAATATTCTTTGCGATTGCAGTATCTATGTATTCTTCTGCATGTTTTGCGTCTGAAAATGGCATATCCGCGTTATAGTTGATCCCTCCCAGGCTCATCGTACCGCCATATCGGATGTATTTATCAATACCTTTCACGCCAAGAACTTCTTCAAATTCGCGATAGGGAATGAATGTGGTATGCAGCAGGATACACCTGTCATAAAGCTGCTCTTCCCTGGTAAATGCAAATCCTAAGGAATCTGTCCCCGACAGAACGATCTTCATACCGCTGCTGGCATAAATATCAGAAAAGATCGCAGCCCCTTCGATGAAATCTTCCAGCAATGTAACTTCGTCAATAAAGACATACCGGAACCCGTTCCTCTCCAACAGCCTGAGGTCAGTATCCACATCAGCAAGCGAGTCGCCTGTTGTCACCTGGATGAAAGCAGCCTTTTTGAATTCTTCCGGAGACAGTTCTGTAAGGATCTGGCGGATCATCGTTGTCTTTCCGGTTCTTCTTAATCCGTAAATGATCAAGACCCTGTCCTGCGCGGGGCCAAAGATATAGTCCCTCAGGACACGGATACATTCCCTTTTCTTGTACCTTCTGGTTATTGCAATCTGCGATTCAAGTTGTTGTCCTGTTCTCACGTTTGTTTTATATTCCGGTTTTTTTTCTGCAATCCTGTCTGCACCTTTCTCTTCCTTGGGCAGCATTCGCTTAAGCTCCCTCAGTTTTTTCTCAAGTGCCTTCCTTTTTTCAATCTTCTCTTTAAGATCCGGAACCTGTTCAAAGCTCACATAGTTCTCAATTCTCTTACCGCTGCGGGTTATTCGATGATAATAGTAATCTTTATCTTTGATCTTCTTTTTTGTGATGCTTCCCTCCGGCAGGACCGCTATTTCTCTCTCTATTTCTGCGATCTGGTTGTATATATTCTCTATTAACATGGAATAGCCCCCTCCGTAATTTGTTATACCCATTATACCCACTTAGCGTTTATTTGTAAAGGGTATAATGGGTATAATTATCTGCAGACATTGTTCTCTTGACAGCATATGTCCAGCTCCTTTTCCATAATTTATATTTTCATCCGCAATTCTTTTTATTTTGCGGATCATTTTATAAATAGCTGGAAACTTCAGTTGGACTGGCGGTTCAGCTTCGCCCTTCTTCCGGCATCGATCCTAATCCAATCATCCAGCGTCACCGGAATATAATCAGAAAACATACAGAAACAGTTAATCATGTTACAGGGGATCGAATGCTCCTCCGGCTTATTTCGGGAGGTGACAACTGTGCTTCTTGTGATCCGGATGAATTCATTTACCAGCTTCTCATCGTGTGTGTCATGTACATGACCATAGAGCATATAAGTCAGCGGATCTCCTCCCGGTGTTGTGCGATACTGGCCTTTATAACAAAATACCGGATAGTGGGAGAGGATTATCCGCCTTTTTGAATCCATAATCTCGGCATAGGGCTTAATCCACTGAAACAGGGACCGGTCAAATTCCCTGTCGTTCAGAAACTTATCATGATTTCCTTCGACCAGGTATTTTCGACCGTTCAGCCGACTCAAGATATCGTTCGCCGCACTGCCTCTGGAAATTGCAAAATTCCCTAGAATATATACCTCATCCTTCTTCGTGACATGGTCGTTCCATTGCTTCACCATGTGATCATTCATTTCTTCATAGCCAGAAAAGCCACGCAAATCCATGCGGTGATTCAGACTGTCATGATAAAAATGAAGATCCGAGATATACAGCTTTCGTACAGGAATCTTCTTTCGATGCCGGATTTTCTTTTTCAGTTCGTCGGTATCCACTTTCCAATCTGCAAGGAACCGGTCAATCTTCGCCGCCTCGTCTGCAATGACTTCCTTTGAAAGGAGTCGTGCCTGTACATTAAAATGATTTGCCAATACATCATTTTTCTCGCAACCTTTCTCTCCTGTTTTGTTGTTTGTCACAAGGTCCCTACTCTCGATGTCCGGTTGATCCGGCTTTCGTTCACATGTTCAATGCTCCGGGTCAACGCATCCAGCATCTGCTGTTTTTCCTCCCGGAGAATTCCGTCAATCTTCACGGAATCCAGAGGATGGAGCGCCCAGAAATAGCAGTCCGGGAGATCCAGTCCTGCAAGGAACTCTCGTTCCTCTTCCAGGTTTTCTTTTTCGGAAGCCGGGAGGAAAGCGCCTGCTTTGATCTCCTCATCCAGTTCTGTTCCGACAAAAGCAGACATGGTATTGATCAGAATCTTTCTGGGCTGAATCTCATTTTCAAGCTTTGCGGATGCCCTGGCACATTCCAGTCCTCTGCCTTTGCCCGCTGTCCCCAGCATCAGCAGATCACAGTGTCCGATGCCGGCAGCATTCAGCCGCAGGCATTGCTCCCTGGTATCGTCAGCGGAATAGCCCTTGTTCAAATTTTCCAGAACATCGTTCAGACCGCATTCAACGCCGATATACAGGTCGTCCACACCGGCTTCCTGCAGCCTCTTCAGATCCTCATCGGACTTGGAAGCGATGTTGTCCGTCCGCGCATACATGGTAATGACTTTCGTGTTCGGCAGGTACTTTTTGATCAGCCTGATCCGTTCCAGGAGTCTGTCTGCTGACAGGGCGAAGGGGTCTGCACCGACCAGGTAAACTCTCTGGATCTTCTCACAGTACCTGCCATAGATTTTCTCTACTTCCTGAAGATATTCCTCGACTTCGGAAAGGGACAGCATCCGGAAGGGAATGTCCTGGTACATGTTGCAGAAGGTGCAGCTGTTATGGGTGCAGCCCTCCGTGACAGGCAGAAGAAAGGTATTTGCCTCCACCGGAGGCCTGTAAATTGTTCCATTGTAGGTCATGGCAGCCACCTCTCTTAAAATGCACGCGTGATATACTCACGGTACTGCCGCAGCTTCTTCTCGTCATTTTCCTCCATGAACTTCCGGATATAGGAGAGCAGTTCTTCCTTCGACTCCAGGATCCGGCACTGGACATGGAAGAGATTGGAGGCATGCTCATTCATGAAGATCGTATCATTGGTGAGGCAGCGCACCAGCTCATGGATCTCTTCCAGTTTCTCTGTCTCTGTGGATTCCTCATAGAGCCCTTTCTCCATCGCCCGGTAAAGCGGCGTGCCGGGCACGACCGTCAGCATGGAAGTATTGACCATCGTGGGGTGAAGGCCGTCATACAGCTTCGCCGTCAGCTGCGCGTTGGTAAGACCGTAATTATGACCGCCTGCTCCGTTCAGGAAATTTACGATGAACGGGAGGCCTGCGGCGTCGATCTTCTCGAGCTGCTCCCTGGCCTGTGCGGCGGTATATCCTTTATTGATCCGTTTCAGGACCACGTCATCGCCGGATTCCACACCGATGTAAGGATTGGCAAAGCCTGCAGCAGCCATGTTCCGCAGCTGTTCTTCGGTCTTATCATAGAAATTGTCGATCCGGGCATAGCCGCCGATCGTCTTAACGGAAGGAACGTATTTGTGCAGCAGCTCCGCCGTCTTCATCAGGACATCATAGTCCGCAGCATAGCCGTCAGCACCCTGCAGGAAGATCCGCTTCGGGGCGCCGAAGGTGGCAGGGATCTCCTTGATATCTTCTTCAATCTCCTCTATGGTCGATTTTCGGAATTTCTGGTCTTTAAAATAAGTGCAGAAGAGGCAGGTGTTATGAGAACATCCTTCCGCCGTCTGCAGGTATCCGTCCGCTGTCTCATACGGCGGCCGGTTGATTCCTCCTGAAAAATGCATGCAGATGCGCCTCCTTCTTAAAGTGTTCTTTTGTAACGGCGCAGTGCCGCCATACGGTCCAGATCGCCGTGGCTGATCTGGCGTTCCAGTGCGGCAACGATTCTTTCTTTTCGGGAAAGGAAATCGGGGCCGGAAAGGTTGACGCCGGAAATCGTGTGATGCGTGATGAAGGAGCAGTCGCAGGTCAGATTCTCCACGAAGAGTTTCAGCTCCTCCAGCATTTCCTTCTCGGAAAGCGGATCAAATTCACTGCGCTGTGCCTCCTCCAAAAGGGGAGTGCCGGGAAAGAGTGTCAGTCCTCCTGTCCCCACCAGCATAGGCCTGCACTGGCTGAAGATCTCTGCAGAATGGATCGCATGCTCACGACTGTGAGATTTGCCTGCCACTCCGTTCAGGAAGGTCATCCAGTAATCAATGCCGGCTTCCTCAAGCTTGTGGCACTGCTCCAGGATATCCTCCGCATGATAACCCTTATGGATTCGGTCAAGAGTCCAGTCATCGCCGCTTTCCACGCCGAGGGAAATCTCACGCATTCCCAGGTCCTTCAGCTTCTTCAGCTCGTTCACCGTCTTGTTCTTCAGATCGCTGACCCTTCCCGCCAGGTATATGTATTCCATCTTCGGCAGGTATTTGTGGATCATCCCGAAGATCGGAGTCAGCCTGTCGTAGGTCAGGACCAGCGGATTGGCTGAGAGCAGCTGGATCGTCCGGGTATCCGGATCGCACCCGGCGATCTCCTTCAGGTCCTCTTCGATCCATTCCATCGGGGACATCCGGAAGGGCACTTCCTTGTACATGGTGCAGAACTTGCACTTGTTGTGGGTGCAGCCCTGTGTGATTTCTAAAAGCGGCCATGTCGGCCAGTATGGGTTTCTGTATACGGTTCCGGTAAAATGCATCGTTTTCTCTCTTTTACCAGGCTTCCTTTACCATCCGAGCTCCCAGCTCAAATGCTTCTTTCTGTTCTTTCGGAAATACATTTTCGTGGCGCTTTTGTTTTGCCGCAGGATCAAAGATCGTCCAGTTGAACCGGCTGTAATCCCTGACCTGCAATGTATCCCCTGCGATCATGACCTTCGTATTTCCTACCGCTTCTGTCAGTTCCTTCTGGTATGCCTTCACAGTTTTCCGGTATCCAAGTGGTGCATAGAATTCTTTTGGAGAATTGCTCGTCATGATAAACAGAACAGGGATCTTCCGGATGTCATAACGGTGCGGATCTTTCTGATAGGTGAGGGATTGGAAAATTAGGCGCTCATAGATTGCCCGAAATCCTGCAGAGGCATCCCCCAGATAGTTCGGTGTGCCGATGACCAGTCCATCGGCTTCCCGGATAGCTTCCAGCACGGGAGCAAGCCCATCCTTGAAAACGCATTTTCCCTTATTGGGTGAGAGTTTACAGGCAAAGCAGGACATACACCCATGTACTTTATCAAGACGATACAGGTCGAAAACCTGCACTTCGGCTCCTTCGGATTCGGCGCCTTTTGCTGCTTCCCGCACCAGGGTGCCGGTATTCATGTTGACACGGGGGCTGGCGTTGATTACTACGATTTTTTTCATGTCATCCTCCTGCTTAAAGCTCTGTTACAAACGATTCAACAGGCTCTCTGTCAAAGTGCGCCTGATGAGCCTTCGCCCGGGCATTGGGATAGCCAAGACCAAGCATCATTACAGGGATCATATATTCCGGAAGGCCAAATGTATCTACCACAGTCTTGGAGTCGAAGCCTCTGATCCAGATCGTATGGATGCCCTGCTCCTCGGCCTCATACATCATAGTTGTAGCAGCAATGCTGGCATCCTGTTCGCCGGAATTGTAATTCCTGTAATATCGGTCGTTGTCTGTTTTCCACACCTTTCTGGCATCATAGCAGACAAGGATCATCATCGGAGCATTGTAGTGGAAGTAAGTCACCTGCTTTAAGGCTGTCAGAGCCTCTTTGCTCCGGATCACATAAAATCGCTGTGGCTGGTAGTTGCAGGCAGTCGGTACAACGCGTCCCGCTTCCAGAATCTTATCCAGCTTCTCCTGTTCAATGGGTCGCGGATCAAAGAAACGTTCCGAGTATCTGTTTTTTGCCAATTCAAGAAAATCCATATTGATCCATCCTTTCAAAAGGGGCAGAATACGGGGGTTCTGACCCTGGCTGTTCTCGTTTATGGTCCGAGTTTACACAAAGTCCTTGAAAGATTCCACATACAGAACTATAATTCTGAAAGACATTCTTACATAATTGCATTTTTGTAAAAAGGAGTGTGTTTATGGCTGAGATCACTAAAATGTGGATCGCGGATAAGATGCGGGAGATCATGAAGCACAAGCCCATTGAAAAGATCCGTGTGACAGAGATCTGTAAGGCAGCTGAAATTGAACGGCCGACCTTTTATTACCATTTCAAAGACAAGTATGACCTGGTGGCCTGGATGTTCTGCACGGATGCCTATGGTACAGATATCACCTCTGTCCCCTCTGCCGCTGCAGGGATGAACAAGATGAAACAGGAGATCCTGTTTTACAAGCGTGCTTACGAGGACTCCTCTCAGAATGCCCTCTGGCACTATATGGTGGAATACTTTACGAAGCGCTATTCTGACCTCGCAAAAGAAAAGCTGGGCACCGATATTCTCGACACTCAGCTTGCTTATAGTATACGATTTTATTGTATGGGCTCCGTCGGCATGACACAGGAATGGGTCTTAACCGACAACATCACCTCAGCAGAAATCGTAGTACAAATGATGTTCAATTCCATGCCCGAGAACCTGCGGGCGGTACTGTTCTGAAGTACCAACCGGTTATCTGCCTGTTGTCAAGGCTCCGAAGCCCCGGAACAGCCGTTTTCCGGAGAGGACCCGATCCCATCCTTTTTACTCTCCTGCAAATTATCTCCTGGAGGAGTGGATTAACCTTTTCACCATTTCATCAATTAAACAGAGCAGGTCCGAAATCAATAGTTTCTTGATGACGTTCTGAAGATGTCTGCGAAAATAACAACCACACATACGGGAGGTGAAAGAATGAGCACAACTTTTGGATCCTACATCCGTTCCCTCCGCACACAGAACGGAATGACCCAGGCCCAGCTGGCCGACCGGCTGTGCGTCACGGATAAAGCTGTTTCAAAATGGGAGCGGGACCTGTCCTACCCGGATATCACCCTGTTTCCCAGGCTGGCGGACCTGCTGGGCGTCACGGTAGACGATCTGCTGCGCGAAAGCAAAAACGGCGGCCAGCCGTCCAGACTCCTGCAGATCTTCGAGATGTCCCACGATATACGGACACCTCTTCACATCATACTGGGCTGCGCCAATATGGCCAGCCTCCACCACGAGGATACAGCCCTCCTTCTGCGCTACCTCGAGAGCATACGGATCTCCGGCGAGTACCTGCTCCAGG
>CACZZH010000094.1 GCA_902785635.1 uncultured Lachnospiraceae bacterium | reverse complement strand
GCGTGCTGCGCGGCTTCCGAAGGAAGCCTTCATCTGCGCAGCACTGCGATCCGCCGGAGGCTCTAAGGAAACGCTGATTAAATCAGCGTTTCCTTAGAGCATATGCCTGCCGCACTCCGCTCTGACTGCCCTTACAAAGGCTTCCATTTTCGCCGGGTCCTTCACCCCGTCGGTTTCTACGCCGGAACTGACGTCCACCGCAAAGGGATGAAGAAGCCGTACGGCTTCCCCCACATTTTCCGGGTTCAGACCGCCCGCCAGAAAGCAGGGCCGCTCCAGGCCGGCAAGCAGTGACCAGTCGAAGGATCTTCCGGTTCCTCCCTCTCCGCTATCCGCCAGAACACACCAGGCACTGCTTTGCTGAGCACGGCGCACATCGTCCCTGTTTTCGATTCGGAAAGCCTTCAGCACTCTCCTGTCGGTATGTCTGCAGAGTGCTTCCATATACGACTCATCCTCCGCACCATGAAGCTGCGCAATATCGATCAGCCCGCTGCTGAGAAGATCCGCCACGGTATCCGGGCTCTCGTCCACGAATACCCCCACCGGAATGATCCGCGGATCCAGTTTTTCCCGCAGTTTTCCGGCTTCTCCGGGAGAGATATACCGTCTGCTCTTTGAAGCAAACACAAATCCGATGTATTCCGGAAGCAGCCGGTTGACGCAGAGAATATCCTCCATTCTCCGAAGCCCGCAGATTTTAATGCGGGTATTTTCTGCTGTCTTCTCGGTGTTTCTCCTGTTAAATTCCATTTATATCCCTCTTATATCCCTCAGCCTGCTTTCCTGTTTCTGTCCGGATCCCCTTCCCGGGTCCTTCACGGTCCGCGCGTTCCTCCGCATATGCGGCACATCTTTGCAGAGCGTTTACCGGATATTCTTTCTTACCTCCCCACTCAGCAGATTCCCCGCAGCTGATCCAGCATTGCCTTTTTATCCGGTGCGCGCATCAGAGTCTCTCCGATCAGCACGCCGTTGACATTCGCCCTGCGCAGCACCTCTATATCCTGTGCACTTTTAATGCCGCTCTCCGCCACAAACAGGATCTGCGGCGGCACCAGGCGGCGAAGGCGTTCGCTGTTGTGCACATCCACACGGAAATCCTTCAGATTGCGGTTGTTCACACCGATGATCCTGGCACCTGCTTCCACTGCAGCAGTGATCTCTTCCTCATCATGAGCCTCCACCAGTGCCGAGAGACCCAGTTCATCGCAGATCTCCCTGTATTCGCGCAGCTGCTGCTTCGAAAGCAGGGAACAGATCAGCAGCACCGCATCCGCACCGAGTGTCTTCGCCTCCCAGATCATATACTCATCCACGGTAAAATCCTTACGAATGCAGGGGATACCGACCTGCGCCGCGATCTCCCGCAGATATGCATTGCTCCCGAGGAACCATTTCGGCTCCGTGAGTACGGAAATGCAGGCAGCTCCGGCTTCCTCATAGGCTCCGGCAATCTCCAGATACGGAAAGTCCGGTGCGATCAGCCCTTTTGAGGGGGACGCCTTTTTGCATTCGCAGATGAAGCCGATATCCGGACCGCGAAGCGCCTTTTCGAAGGCGAAGGCTTCCCGTATCGTACAGGCTGCTGTTTTCTCTGCTGCCCGCGGTATTTCTTCTTTCTGTGCATGGGCAGCTCTTTCTTGCTGCTCCTGTACCGCATCCATTGCCCTGGTTCGCATCTCCTCCGGGGAAACTGACCGTTTCGCTTCCGCTATGCGCTCTTTTGTATATTCTGCGATCGTCTGCAGGATATTATCAGCCATAACTGGTATCCCCCTCTTTCGTGATCTCCGCCTTCTTATGTACCCTTGTGACTTTTTATCTGATATTTCTTTTATCCGATATCCATTTTATCCGTTATCCCTTTTATCCGTTATCCCTTTTATCCGGCCTGCCGGTTCGATCTCTCCACAAAGGCCTGCATGGTTTTCAGTGCTGCGCCGCTGTCGATCAGATCCGCCGCCAGTTTTATGCCGGAATCCAGATCTGCTGCTTTGCCGGCGACATACAGTGCCATACCTGCATTCATCAGAACGGTATTGCGCTTTGGACCGCGGATCTTTCCGGCCAGGATATCCATTGTGATCTGCGCATTCTCCGCAGGGGTGCCGCCCCTGAGTTCTTCCTTGCTGCAGCGTTCAAATCCAAACTGTTCAGGCGTGATCGCGTAAGTCTTATACCATCCGTTCTGGAACTCGCACACCGTAGTAGGAGCGCTCATGCTGATCTCATCGAGCTTGTCCTGCCCGTATACCACCGCTCCGTGCTTTACACCCAGTGTGGTCATGACCTTTGCCAGCGGCTCTGCCAGATACTCATCATACACACCCATCACCATATAGGAAGGGGAGGCGGGATTGGTGAGAGGCCCGAGGATATTGAACACCGTCCGCACGCCCAGTTCTCTGCGGATCGCGCCTACGTATTTCATCGATGTGTGATATTTCTGGGCGAACAGGAAACACATGCCCGGATCTTTCAGCAGTTCTATGCACTGATCCGGATCCAGCGAGATGTTGGCTCCCAGCGCTTCCAGGCAGTCCGCGGTACCGGACAGGGAGGATGCTGCACGATTACCGTGTTTCGCCACCTTCACTCCGCCTGCGGCGATCACAAATGCCGCAGTTGTGGAAATATTGAAGCTGTGTGCTCCGTCTCCTCCGGTCCCGACGATCTCCAGAACATCCATCCCATGCTTCACCGGGATTGCATGCTCCCGCATCGCCGCGGCGCAGCCTGAGATCTCATCTGTCGTCTCCGCCTTTGCACTCTTTGTAGATAAAGCCGCGAGGAACGCAGCGTTCTGCGTAGGACTCGTCTCTCCGCTCATGATCTCATTCATCACCTGATAGGCTTCGTCGTAAGTAAGATCCTCTTTGTTCACGATTTTGACAATTGCTTCCTTGATCATAATAAAAACCTCCTGATCTTCTACGTCATCTTCGTATTCCCAAAACGCTGCTGTTTTTCTGTTGTTTTTCTCCTGTTCTTCTATTTGTCCTTCTGCTGTTTTTCTATTATTTTTCTGCCTTCGGGATCTCCTCTTTTCCCCGAAATAGTTCATTTCCCGTTCTCTTACAGGCTCCCGTACCAGCTTTGCAGCATCCTGCCGCCCTCCGGCGTGAGGATCGATTCCGGATGAAACTGCAGTCCGTATACCGGAAAAGCGTTATGCTCCACCGCCATGATCTCACCATCGCGCGTGCGGGCAGTTACCCGCAGGCAGTCCGGCATGGTCTCTTCCACTGCCGCGAGCGAGTGATATCTGCCAACCATCGTATGCTCCGGACAGTCCCGGAACAGTACGCTGCTGCGATCCAGCACGGCGTCAGACTGCTTCCCGTGCATCAGCTGCTTTGCGTAGGATACCGTCGCCCCATAGGCTTTGCAGATCGCCTGGTGACCCAGGCACACACCCAGGATCGGGATCTTTCCTCCGAGTTTCCGGACCGTCTCTACACAGATGCCTGCGTTCTCCGGCCGCCCGGGTCCCGGAGAGAGGATGATGCCCTGAGGTTTTAGCTGTTCCACCTCTTCCACAGTGAGTTCATCGTTTCGTACCACCCGCATATCCGGGCAGATCGCTCCGACCATCTGAAACAGGTTGTAGGAAAAACTGTCATAGTTATCGATCAAAAGAATCATCTGTTCCTACACCTCCTCCCGCGTTGCGCTCTCCAGTGCCTTCCATACGGCAGCCGCCTTGTTGACGCACTCCTGATATTCCTTTTCCGGAACCGAGTCCGCTACGATTCCCGCACCGCTGCGCACAAACACTTTTCCGTTTTTCTTATAAGCCAGACGGATCGCAATGCAGGTGTCCAGATTTCCGGTAAAGCTGATATATCCGACCGCACCTCCATAGATCCCTCTTTTGTTGTCCTCCAGGTCATTGATCAGCTGGCAGGCCCGAATCTTCGGTGCCCCGGAAAGGGTCCCGGCAGGAAGCACCGCGTTCACTGCGTCCAGTGCGGAGGCATCTTCCCGGATCTGCCCGCGCACGGTGGAGCCGATGTGCATGACATGGGAATAACGAAGCACTTCAAAAGCTTTTTCCACTTCCACACTGCCGAAACGGCTGATCTTCCCCAGATCGTTTCTCCCCAGATCCACCAGCATGCTGTGCTCTGCCAGTTCCTTCGGATCCGCCAGCAGCTCCTTTTCCAGCTCCTCATCCTCCGAACGCGTCGCCCCCCGTGGTCTCGTGCCGGCAAGCGGAAAAGTGTGAAGTACTCCATTTTCCAGCTTCACCAGGGTCTCAGGAGAAGCTCCTGCCACCTCCAGACTTTCGCTGGAGAAGTAGAACATATAGGGAGACGGATTCACTGTACGAAGGATCCTATAGGTGCCAAGAAGACTGCCCTCAAAAGGCGCCTCCATCCGGTTGGAGAGCACGATCTGAAAGATATCTCCCTCAAAGATATAGTGCTTTGCCTTCTCAACCATCGCACAATAGGCGTCTTCGTCAAACAAGGCACTCCGCTCCCCGGTGATCCTGCCGGGCAGCTCTTCACAGACCTTACCGCTGCGGATCAGTTCCGCCATCTGCTTCAGTTCCAGTTCCGCGCGGTTATACTCCGTCTGCAGCCGGTCCGGCCGTATATTTACGATCAGCCAGATCTTCTGCCTGTAATTGTCAAATGCGATCACCTTGTCGAAGAGCATCAGGTCTACGTCCTGAAAACCTTCCGTATCCTGCGCATCCAGCCGCAGGACCGGCTCCGCATATTTTAGGTAATCATAGGAAAAGTAACCGACCAGCCCGCCGGTAAAAGGCGGCAGCCCCGGGATCTGCGGACTTCGGTACTCCTCCAGTATCTGCGCAATGTGCTTTCCCGGATCGTCCGTCTCCAGCCTCAGATCACCGATCTTCATTTTTCCGTCTTTGCAGGTTATCTCAAGTTTCGGATCGTATCCCAGAAAAGTCCATCGTCCCCAGTGCTCCGGATCGGATACCGATTCCAGAAGATAACAGTGACCGGATACACTCTTCAGGATCCGCAGCACTTCGACAGGTGTTCGGATATCCGAAAGGATCTGCGTACATACCGGCAGACAGCTGCAGTTCCCGTTGGTCGCATACGCCGCAGCCTCCTCTATTGTGGGAATGAACTCCATAATATCCCTCCTTTTCCATTTCGATGATGGCTGCCGCCGCATCTCGCCGCGCACATCCCCGCCACGCGCACCTCGCGGCAAGCCGCTCGGTCGCGGCTGTCGCCGCATCCACGCAAGTGCTTCATGTCTGTTTTGTAAGCAAGCTTCCAAACAGCCATGAAGCACTTGCGGCGCGTGGCTCGTAGCTTACGCGCATAAATAAGCCCCGGCAGAATCATACAATTCTGCCGGGGACGAAATCTTTCCGCGGTGCCACCCCGTTTTATGGCCTGACCATACTCTCAGCAGGTACCAACATACCCCGGGTGATTAACGTACACCCTCAACGTCGCGCCATACTCAAAAACCTTTTCCCGCGCGCCCTCTGCGGTCCACTTTGTGAACTGTTTTCCACCCGTTCTCAGCCTCCGGGTTCTCTGTAGGAGCATATTTCACAAGACTCTCCGCTTCATCGGTTTATTATTTTAAACTGCTAAATTGCTGAAAGTTTAGCATTGATTATGAAAGCTGTCAAGACAATTTTTGTATATATCGTTTGCATTCCGTTCCCATCCGCATTTAAATACATTTACTGAATTATGGTATGTTCATGGTCGTGTTTTATCCATATTTGGTTTCAATGGATCGGAAAGCTATGCAGAAAAGCATCCGGCTGCCGATAGGATCACGTACAGGAGGGTGAAATGACAATTGAAGAAATGCAACAGAGAAAACTTGCCCTTGGCTATTCCAATGAGGAGAGGCGCGCAGAGCTCATCGATGGTGTTTTCTACGATATAGCTTCTCCCTCTTCCAACCACCAGATCATCATAGGAGAACTCTATCTTCAGCTGAAGCTGTGCGAACGTGCTCTCAAGGGGGCCTGCCGGGTGCTGCTCTCTCCGTTGGATGTGCAGCTGGATCAGGACCGCTATACCATGCTCAAGCCGGATCTTCCGGTCGTCTGCGATGCCGAAAAGATCCGGAAGCGCCTTGTTTTCGGCGCTCCGGATCTTGCGATTGAGATTCTGTCCCCTTCTTCACACAGCCGGGATCTGGTCCCCGTCTCCATTTCGGAAGGGGAATGTGTGATCGATTTTGAGGAGATCTCCTCCATGCTGGTCTGAGCTTCGGTTGAGAGCTGCGTCATTTTCGATCCATTCGTCCAGCGTCAGCGGGATATAATCCGAAAACATGCAGAAGCAGTTGATCATCTGACAGGGGATGGGGAGCGGCTCCTCATGCCCCCGCTGTTTCCGCAGGGTCTGGCGGGTGATCGCCGCAAAGTTCCGCACCAGCCGCTCATCATCTGTGTTATGCACATGTCCGTAAAGCATAAAGGTCCTGGGACTTCCATCCTTTTTCCGGTAAAACTGTCCGTTATAGCAGAAGATCGGATAATGCGACAGGATCACCTTCCGTTTCCGGTCATGGATCTCGGCATAAGGCCGGATCCATTCGAACCGGCTCCGGTCAAAGTTCTTATCCTGCAGGAACCGCTCGTCGTGATTTCCCTCGATCAGGTACAGCTTTCCCTTC
Source organism: uncultured Lachnospiraceae bacterium (assembly GCA_902785635.1). Classification (GTDB taxonomy): domain Bacteria; phylum Bacillota; class Clostridia; order Lachnospirales; family Lachnospiraceae; genus Merdiplasma. The sequence goes on along the minus strand of CACZZH010000094.1, from coordinate 4,179 downwards.
AGCTGCTTTGCGATCTCATTGGTGGCCGGTCCTTTCGCGATTGAAAAGTCTCCGAGGATATACACCTCATCCTTCGGCTGAACACGGCTGTTCCACTGCCGGATCATAAAGGCGTTCATTTCTTCGCGGTTCGCAAAGCCCCTGCGGTCCATCTGGACGTTCAGGGACTCATGATAAAAATGCAGGTCGGAAATATAATAGCGATTCATTTTTTCCTCAGCATGGTACATTTACTGTGTCATAATATGTGTCATAATAGTATATCCGCTGCGATGCGCGGACCGTCACTCCAGTTCCACTCTTCGAAACTTATATCGCCGGATCATGTCAAATCCGTAGTCTGTAAAAGCATTCAGACGCTCCAGGCTGTGCGCATCAGTATTCAGTATCACCGGAATATCATAGTCGGAAGCCATCTCCCAGAATTCCTGTTTTGGATAGATGACCTCAGGATACCCCCTGGTTCTGGTCTTCCATACACCGCTGACATTCATCTCCAGCACTGTGCCGTTCGCCTGCGCCGCATCCAGGATCTCCCGCGCTGCGCTTTGGGCGTTCGCATCCCATCCGTTCGGATCCTCCGCGATCGTGATCGCTCTGCCGAACAGATCCGGGTGGGCACAGAATGTAAAAATACGGCTCTCGATCAGTTTGACATACAGGTCGGTATAGATTCGAAGCTGCTGCGCTCCGAAGTGGGCATCGGAAAAGCAGTCCATCCGGTCGGTTCCATTCCTGAGCTCATGTACGGATCCGATCAGATAATCCATTCCCAGCTCCTCCAGATAATAATCCCGGAAAAAAGCTTCATCGGACGGGTCATAATCGCACTCCACTCCGCACAGGACCCTCACATCCGCATACTTTCTGTCTGCAGCCCGGCAGGCCTGAAGGTATCCGGGAATATCCCTTTCATGCATATGCTGCGGATGATCCCCTTCGCCCTGCACGTGGGCGTGATCCGACATACCGAGCTTTGTCATTCCAAGCTGCGCCGCCCTTTGTGCAAACTCATCCACATCTCCCGTCGCATGATGGCATCGGAATGTATGCGTATGGTAGTTGTTCCAGACGCCTTCTTCAGCCGCTATGATCTTTGCTTTCATTTATTCTCCTTTTCGGAAGCCGGGGTACTCACCCGCGGCTCATTTGATGGCTCTTCCGATCGGCCCATTCGAGCGCTCTTCCGATCAGCTCTTCCGATCAGCTCATTCGAGCGCTCCTTCAATGGGTCTTTTGCAGGTCACATACCAGGTGGCGGCTTCATTGCCGGCGTCCTCCAAAAGATGATGTGTGATCCGTATCTCATCAAATCCGGCCTTCACCAGAAGATCTTCTATCAGCGCCGGATCATAGATCCGCTCGCAGATCTGCTCTTCAAAACGGAACTCTCCGTTCTCATACACCCTGATCTGCAAAGTGACCTTTCCCTCGTCACCCCGCAGCATCCGGAACTGTGCATGGACAGTCTCGCTGTACTCATAGGGAATCGGTTCGTCATCCGATACTTCCCCGGGATGCAGCAGATCAAACACAAAGCTTCCTCCGGGACGAAGAAGAGCATGGACATTCCGGAACATTCTGCTGATATCCTCCCCGGTGGGCAGATGGTTGACGGCATCGCCCGTACAGGTGACCAGGTCAAAATGTGCCGGTCCGGAATTAGGCTGAAATACCGTCATATCTCCTGTGTAAAAAAGAACCTCCGGATAGTGCTCCCGGGCGATCCCTATCATTGCCGGAGACAGATCCACTCCCACAGAAGCGATCCCCTGTTCCTGCAGTATACCGCACAGAATGCCCGTACCACATCCCAGGTCCAGACAGTTCTTTATCGTCCGGCCGTCCCGGATCTCCTGCAGAGCGATCCATTCGATAAGCTGCTGCGCAAAAGCCTCCGGATAGTAATTCCAGCCGAAGGCGTCATAGATCTTGCTGAATAATTCGCTGTACATTCTTCCCTTTCTGATCCATGGGGACAGATCCACAGGGGCCGGTCCCATGGGCCCCCTCACTGCTGCCATTCCAGGACTGTATGGATCTCCCGGATATATCCCTCGTCCTCATTGGGCGTTTCGAGAATAAACGGCAGGTTTTGCAGTACCGGATGCAGTGCGATCCTCTTCATGGCATCCATGCCAATGCAGCCCAGTCCCAGCTTCTCATGCCGGTCTTTGCGGGATCCGCATCCGTTTTTGCTGTCATTGAAATGGACCGCTTTAAGCCGTTCCAGTCCGATCACCGTATCAAAGTGCTGCAGCACACCGTCCGGATCCCCGACCAGATCATATCCGCCGTCCCAGACATGACAGGTATCCAGGCAGACCCCTATTTTTTCCGGATGCACTGCCCGGTCAATGATCTCCCGGAGTTCCTCAAAGGTACCTCCGATCTCCGATCCTTTTCCAGCCATCGTCTCCAGCAGCACCGTTGTATGCAGATCCGGTGTGATCACAAGGTTCAACGCATCCGCGATCTGTGTGATCCCCGCTTCGATTCCCTGACCTGTATGTGATCCGGGATGAAAGTTGTAATAATTGCCCGGCAGAAGCTCCATGCGCTCCAGATCCTGCCTGAGCATATCCAACCCGTTCGCTCGGGTCTCCTCTTTTGCAGAGCACAGGTTCATAGTATAGCTACCATGTGCCACCAGAGGGCCGAAGCCGTCTTTTTGCAAATGCATGCGCAGAGCATCTATATCCTCCGGATCGACAGCCCTTGTTTTTCCGCCCCGCGGATTGCGCGTGAACCATGCGAATGTATTACCTCCGAAGCGGGTCATCCGCTTTCCCATAGCCTCATATCCGTCGGTCACTGACAGATGACATCCGATAAAAATCATTTTCTCCTCCATGGGGACAGATTCATAAAAGTGAAAAACGCCTCTTTCCGATCCTTCTGTCTTTCTGATACACTGACTATATCCCATATCGTCATTCATACGGAGTTATTCCTGCGGAGTTTTATCCGCAAATGTCAAAAACAGGCAGTCAGAGAAAGGAGTCTCACATATGTCATACAAAGAAGATTACCTGGAATTCCAGCGCAGAAAGGAAGTACTGAGAGCCCATCCCATGTCCGATATATTCTTCCATCAGGAAAAGCGCTATGTTCACCCTTTCCGGATCTATGGAAATGTGTATTATGTAGGTGACAGCTGGGTGTGTGTGCACCTGATCGACACGGGTGACGGCCTTCTGCTGATCGATTCAGGTAATGTATGTGCCACTGCCTGGCTGGTCCAGGCAATCTGGGAGGCAGGTTTCCGGCCGGACGATGTGAAGTGGATCATCCTCTCTCACGGACACCTCGACCATACAGGCGGAGCGCAGTTCTTCCGGGACACCTTCGGCTCGAAACTTTATCTGGGCGAACCGGATGCGCAGATGTTCGCCGCGCATCCCGAATTCTCTTTGATTCAGGACAGTCCCAGCCTGCTGGACGATGTATTCACACCGGACGAAGTGATCCGGGAGGGAGACGTGCTGCAGTTCGGATCGGTGACGATCAGCTGCGTTCTGGTGCCGGGACATACCGCCGGCTGCGTCGCATTGTTTTTTGACGCGGAAGAAAACGGCGTGAAAAAACGCTGCGGCTATTACGGCGGTTTCGGCTTCAATACGCTCACCGTTCAGCATCTGAATGAATACGGGGATACTGCCCGCACCATGTGGCAGACCTATGAGGATTCGATTCGGAAGGTCCTGCGCCGGAAGGTGGATATTTTCCTGGGAAACCATACGGTAAACAACCGTACTCTGGAAAAGCAAAGTATGCTGGAGAAGGATCCTTCCGTTAATCCCTTCATTGATTCCAGCGAATGGGAAACATATCTTTCGGCAAAGATCGACGAACTTCACGCCTTTATCAGGGAACAGACCGCCTGCGATACTCACCCGGAAATGTGTCTGTAACATTTTTACACAGCACAGTTTACCATATCTCACAGGTTATCTCAAATCTGAGCAGTATGCTTTTTTAGAGGAAGCAGCATATTGAAAGGTATGGATTTTTCCGCATTCGCGCATCACTGCAGATCATGAGTTTGATGAAGCGGCCTCGGGGGCAGGATCCCTCATCCTGTCTAAGACTTGCAGGGGCCACAAATCTCTAAAACTCGTCAACTGCAAAAACAGGGGCAACCCCAGGATACGAGGAGTAATCTTGATGATTACTCCT
>CACZZH010000093.1 GCA_902785635.1 uncultured Lachnospiraceae bacterium | reverse complement strand
GCTGTGCGATCTGGTCAAAAATATACGCCTGGTCTTCCGCCAGATCCCGGTTCATAAGCTTCAGGCCGATGTGAAGATCGGACAGGTGAAATATTTTCATCTGGTTTTGTCTCCTTAAAAGGGAATTCTCCCGGAACCGGTTTTACGTGCAATATAGCCTTTTCCGGGGCTGCATCTTCTGTTATACTGTATCTTAATAATTTCTGTAATTTTACCACAGGAGGTATCCTCAATGAAACTCACGACCAGACAAAAAGCAGCTTTCGGAATCGGCGCGATCGGAAAAGACATGGTCTATGCCCTTTCCTCTTCTTATGTAATGTACTATTACAAGGATATTATCGGTCTTTCGGCCTCCTTTGTAGGCCTGATCCTGATGATCGCCAGGGTCTTTGACGCTGTCAACGACCCGTTCATGGGAGTGCTTGTGGCAAAAACCAGAACGAAATGGGGACGGTTCCGCCCCTGGCTCGTCTCAGGCACTGTACTGAACGCACTGGTCCTGTATGCCCTGTTCAAAGCACCGGATCTGAAGGGCGGCGCCATCATGGCCTTCTTCAGCGTCATCTATATTCTCTGGGGCATGACCTATACCATGATGGACATTCCCTACTGGTCCATGATCCCGGCCATCACAAGCACCCCCTCTGATACAGAAAACCTTTCTGTGATCGGCAGGACCTGTGCAGGCATTGGTTCCGCTCTGATCATTATGCTCACCATGCTGCTGGTCACCCGTCTCGGAGGCGGCAATGAACGCATCGGCTTCGGACGGCTGGCACTGATCGTTGCTGTGCTCTTTGTGATCTCCGAGATCATCTGTGCCGCATCCATACATGAACGCGAAGACAGCTCCATGAGTACCGCTTCCGTAGGGCAGATGTTCCGGGCACTTTTTGACAATGATCAGGCGCTTGCAGTAGTTCTCGCGATCGTATTGATCAACAGTGCCCTGTATATCACATCCAATCTGGTGATCTATTTCTTCAAGTACGATATGGGCGGTGCGGACTGGACCGTCAGCTACACACTGTTCACAAGCGTCGGCGGTGCCTGCCAGATTCTCGGCATGATGCTCGTATATCCGCTGCTGCGCAGAAAGCTGACCAACACTGCGATCTTCCGCGTCGCGATCGGTGCAGCCTCCGCCGGATATGTGATCCTTCTGCTCATCTGTCTGGCAAACCTTGCCTCCAGTCTGGCTTTGATTCTGGTCCCCGGTGTCCTGATCTTTGCCGCCAACGGAATCCTTTCCGTACTTACGACCGTCTTTCTGTCGAACTCCGTGGATTACGGTGAGCTGAAATCCGGTCAGCGCAATGAAAGTGTGATCTTTTCCATGCAGACCTTCGTGGTGAAAGCCGCTTCCGGCGTATCTGTATTTATTGCCGGTGTCGGGCTGGATCTCATCGGACTGGTGGGAAACTCCGAGGAGACCGGACCGGTCACACAGCAGAGCGCTCAGACGATCTTCGGCCTCCGCCTTCTGATGACCATCATGCCTATGGCACTTCTGGTGATCGCGATCGTTTTCTTCTCCGGAAAGTTCCGTCTTACCGATCAGGTCGTGGCTGAAAACTCACAGAAACTGGCGAAGTCCCGGAAGTAGTCCGGGCTGCCTGACGTAATCAAAACGGAGGATCTTAAGACCATGCAGCTGCTCAAAGAAGAGAATTATGCAGAACAAATGGACGGGGAAGTGATCCCTTATCTGGAAAAGAGAAAGACAGGCGGCACCTTTGAACGAACTGCCGGACAGCCCATCTATTATGAGCATTTTACCGCAGATCTCCCGAAAGGAACTCTGGTCCTGGTACACGGCTTCTCGGAAAGCGTGCCGAAATTCTATGAGACCATCTACTATTTTCTGAATCTCGGATGGCATGTATGGGCAATTCAGCAGCGGGAACACGGCCGCTCTTATCGCAGCACTGCGGATCCGGCGCTGATCTGCATAGAGGATCACCGGGATCTGATCAAAGATCTTCACTGGTTCGTGAAAAAGATCGTATTCCGGTCCCCGGAAAATGCCGGCAGCAGTCTTCCCCGGGTCCTTTTCGGCCATTCCATGGGCGGCGGAGTGTGCGCCTGCTATCTCGCATGCTATCCCGATGATTTTCAGAAGGCCATTCTCAGTTCCCCCATGCTTGAACTCGATTCCGGGGCGGTTCCCGCTTTTGCAGCGCAGTTCTACGCATGGTTCATGATCCATACCGGCAAAGGCCGCAATTATATGCCCGGCGCTGCACCGTTCAGGGATGTTCCTGATCCGGAGAGCAGCTGTACCTCCAGCGAGGCGCGTTACAATTACTGGTTTGCGATCCAGCGCCGGGAACCGCGGTATCAGATGTGTGTGCCTGCCATATGCACTGCCCGGCAGCTGCTTGAGATCACCCGTTTTGCCGGGAAAGCGAAAAATGCCGGCCGGATCAACGCCCGTATCCTGCTCTTCCAGGCAGGGAAAGATACGATGGTGAAGAATACCGGTCAGGATAAGTTTGTCCGGCTGCTTGGCGGCAAAGCCCGCCTGGTGCGCTTTCCGCAGGCAAAGCACGAGATCTACTTTGAAAAAGACAGTATTCTCAATGATTACTGGAAGGAGATCGAAGAATTTCTGTAAAAGAGTTCCCAGAATGCCACGGCGCTTGCGGCAGCCACATTAAGAGAATCGACCCCCGGCAGCATCGGGATGCGTACGACCCTGTCACATTCGCAGGTCGTACTGTGCCTCAGGCCGTTTCCTTCAGATCCCAGGAATAATGCGGTCTTCTCTGCTTCTTTCAGATCCGGATCCGTGATCATTGTATCGTCATCCCTCAGCGCCATGGCGATGGTAGTGAAGCCGTGCCTCTTCAGCATCGGCAGGACCTCCTGCCGGCATACAGCCCACTTCACCTGAAAAACGGTACCCATACTCACGCGGATGGCTCTGCGCGACAGAGGATCGGCACAGCCCTCCGTGAGCAATACCGCATCGGCTCCCAGAGCTGCCGCGCTGCGGAAGACTGCCCCGACGTTCGTCGGATTTACGACATTTTCCAGAACTGCGATATGGCGGCAGCCGCTGCAGAGCGCTTCCACTTCGTCCGGAGACGGTGCCCTTTTTCTGTACATGGCGCAGAGTACGCCTCTGGTCATGCCGTACCCTGTGATCCGGCGCATCACATCTTCCTGCGCGGTATACAGCGGAATCTCCTCCGGCATCCGCGCACATCGCTGCAGAACTTCCTCAGCCTCCCGCCGGGCCTGCCCCTGCTGCACCAGAAAAGAAAAAGGCCGGTATCCGGCCTCCAGTGCACGCCCGATCACTTTCGGGCTTTCCGCCAGGAAAAGCCCCGGAAGCGGTTCAAAATATCGGAAAAGCTGATTCTCTTTCAGACGCACATACGGATCCAGCATCTGTGCGTCCAGGTCTTTTACTTCGATCTCTCTGAGCATGTTTCCTCCTCCCCGCCCGAAGCGGGCAAGACGTCCGTATTCCGGTCATTCCCGGCTTCATGCAGATCCGGCAGCGGCTCCACGCTGCATACCGTCAGGACATGATCCTCCACACGGAAGCGGATATCAGATCCTGCAAAAGTCATCCCGTATATCCTCTCAGGATCCTCCTGATAACGGGGTCTGGGGTCCTGTGCCAGTACCTGCGCTGCAGCCTTCTGCTTCTCTTCCGGGAGCTTCCTCCGAAGCTTCTCCGGAAAGACCACCTTCAGCAAAGACATGTCTCCTCGCTGTGTAAACCCGGACAGAGCCTCGGGGCGGCTGTCTGTAAACGGCAGATACGGTTTGATGTCCAGGATCGGCGTCCCGTCCATCAGATCTGCTCCCGATACTTCCAGCACTTTCCCCTTTCCGGGCAGATCCAGGATCTGCTCCAGCTTCACACAGGACAGACCGATCGGGTTCGGCCGGAACGGAGAACGTGTCGCAAACACACCGATCCGTTCATTTCCCCCGAGCCTGGGCGGCCGTACGGTCGGTGACCAGGTATCTCTCATATTCTCCGAGAACACCCAGATAAGCCACAGATGACTGAATTCCCCGATCCCTTTCAGGGCATTTCCGTCCCGGTATTCCGGTTCAAATACGATCCGGGAACGCAGATCCGGTACGATTCCGCTCTGTCTCGGTATCCCGAATTTTTCCGGAAAGTCACTCTGTATCCGGGCAATGATCTTCATATCCATAGCAGTTCTTCTCCATTTACAGCAGGCGGCAAAAGTGTTTTACTCTGACGTTTCCTGCAGCATCAGTTCGCGGATGGCCTGGGCACATCCGTCATGATCATTGTCCGCCACGATCATCCCGCACGCTCTTTGAACGTTGCTGTTCGCGTTTCCCATGGCGACCGCCATGCCTGCAAATCGAAGCGCTGCCAGATCATTGTCGGCATCTCCCACCATGATGATCCTCTCCGGCGCAAGCCCGACGGAGTGCGACAGCTTCTCCAGCGCCGTCCCCTTGTCGATTCCCGGAGGGGAACACTCCAGAGACGATACCTCGGAATAAACGAGCGCTGCCCCCACGCCCCGCTCCTTCAGCATCTTCATGGTCCGTTCCCGGTCCCCGGGCGAGGTGTGATAGAGATTCAGCTTCTCCACGGGAATGTGATTCACCAGCACCTCATTTTGAAGATTCTTCACAGTATCCGCGATCTCCCTGGTCGACTTCGCATATGGCGCCATCTGGTAATGCGCAAGACGGTCGATCTGATCTTCGTTTGCAACATATCTGCCATCCGAGAATACCGCCGGCATAATGTCCCGGTCACCGACAACTTCAAAGATCTTTACCAGATCCTCATGCGGAATCACCGCATGAAAAAGCAGGGTATGTGCCTGCAGATCATACACATATGCCCCGCTCTCCGCGATCAGATAATGCATATCGGGAAACGCATCAAGAAAACTGCCCATTTCCGCATGAGCTCTCCCTGTACAGAAGACTGCTTCCATCCCGCATTTCAGGACCCGGTGGATGGACTGCGCAACTTCCTTCGTGATCTCTTTCCGGGAATTAAGCACAGTCCCGTCCATATCCATTGCGATCAGATCATAACTGCTCATCGCCATCCTCCGCGTCTGCCTCATCACTGTTCCCGTCCAGAGACAGTCCTTCGCACCGCTCTTCGTCCGGCCATTCCTCCAGCAGTACCAGATCCGGGTTCGCACGGCATGCGTCCCGGAACACCCGCATGATCTTCCGGTAAAAATCCCCCTCGTTCCCGGTCTCATCCATATAGATCTCCGTGGGGGGAAGCTCTGTAAGACAATCATAGAGCGCGTCCAGGTTGCCTCCGTAGTACTCGGGGAAGGAGAGCTTTTCCTTCAGGTATGGATGCGCTTCACTGCGCGTCTTCATCTTTGATGCATCTAATCGAATCGTCATGGAATCCTCCATTTCTGCTATTCCTCAGGATACAGCTGTTCAAAGGTATTGTAGTGGTCCTCCGTGTAGTAGATATATCCGTCTGAGGAGTAAATGATCCGCTTGCTGTTTCTTCGTCCTCCGGTGTAATCTATATCACATTCATGATATTCCACGCCTTTTTTTACCGGCAGTACTTCCTCATAGTTTCCGAAATAATCGCCTCCTATGCTCTTGCCGGGAGCGACCTCATCCAGATTTCCCGCAGTGCTGACCCAGCCGAGTTTTTTCGCCTGGTTCTTGGTGATATAATTATCGGGAAGGTGTCCGAATTCGTGAATATAGGCTGCAACCTCCTCCTTGGAAGTATATGTGCCGTCCTCTTCTACCTGCACCTTCGTTTCCTTTTCCGCGGAGGAAGAGGAATTCTTGTTTTCCGAACCTGTCGAAGAGCTGCCCTGACCACTCTGGCTGCCGGATTTTTTCTTTTTCTTTCTGCTTTTGGTCAGCACCGGTGAAGAGACTTCACTTCCGCTGCGGATCACTTCTGCAAAGGTCTGCACTGCCGGCGCTGCCTCAGCAAGAGGACACAGCAGCACGACAAGCCAGACCGTCCAGATCAGCAGTCTTCGTATGCTACGATTCAATAACTTCATATGGATCCACCCCATTCCTTCTGAATTGTTCCCGGCCCTGTCAGGACCTGCTGAACATCCGGTGTTCTTCGCAGCTGCTGTGTCACTTCATGGATGCAAGCGCTTCCAGAGCCGTTAAGATCTCGCCGCGCTCACCCGCTGCTGCGGCGTCCGCGCCTTCCTTGTAGGCGCCGACCCCTTCTTTTATGTCCTTCTTCCATTCCACCACGACATTCAGGATACTGGCTGTCCGCACCCCTCTGACTGCTCCGACTGCAAACAATGCTGCCGTTTCCATATCCGAAGCATAGATTCCTTTTCCGGAATAGAATTCATCCAGCATGGGCTTTCTTTTCAGATACAGGGCATCATGGCATCTGGTGGGACCGCTCTCCCAGGAAAGACCTAAAGCAGATGCCGCATCCTGACACGCTTTTGCCAATACCGGATCCGCATAGGCACAGACAGGATCCCCTGTATCAGCTGCCGCGGAAAAGTCCAGTTCACTGGCTGCATAACGCAGATGATCCAGATAGGACTGGCTGGTACCGTCATCACAGACGGCCCTGTCACAGATCACTAGCTGCCCGTTTCTCAGATGCTTCTGCAGAGCTCCGCAGCTGCCGATCCGGATAAAGTTCTCAACTCCCAGATCTGCCAGTTCCTCCACACAGATGGCTGTCGACGCACCTCCCATACCGGTTGAGATCGCCAGAATCCGGGTACCTTTATAAATGCCGGTCACGCTCTTATACTCCCGGCAGAAACCCTCCTCCCTGACATCCTCCAGATACGCTGCGATGGCATCCACTCTTGCAGGATCTCCCGGCAGAACAGCATTCACCGTCCCGATCGAATGATCCAGCTGAATATGCGGCATTTTACTCATAGCTGCTCCCTCCTCTCTGAAATACAGCTTTGTTTCCTGTAACTGCACCGGTCTTCAAAGCCGCTGCTGTTTCCTTTCTTTTTGACCGAACCATTCCGGTATGATATGATGATGCCAGAGTCGTAAAAACCGCCAAAGAAAGGAATCACGTTATGAAAAACAATGATCTTCTGCTCGTGATCGATATGCAGAATGTTTATCTTCCCGATCAGGAATGGGCCTGCCCCAGAATGCCTGAAGCCTCCCGCAATACCCGGCGTCTGATCGACACCGGCGTTCCGGGGAATATCCTGTTTACCCAGTTCATTGCCCCGGAGAATCCTTCCGGACGCTGGATGGAGTACAACCGCGAATACCGGGAGATCAATGACAATGCCTGGCTGTGCGCCGTTACGGATGAATTTCATCCCTATCTGAAACAGTATCCGCTGATCAGCAAGTCCACCTTCTCTTCCCTGAAATCTCCGGAAGTCCTGGAAGCTGCCCGCAGGGCGGACCGCATCCTTCTTGCCGGAGTAGTGGCCGAGTGCTGCGTTCTTGCTACCATGCTTGAGGCCATCGACCTCGGAATCGATACGATCTATATGCCGGACTGCTGTGCCGGACAGACGCCTGAAAAAGAAGCGCGTGTCATGGGAATTGCCGACAGCTTTTCCCCTGTGCACATGCGTATCCAAACTGTCGATGAATATCTCCACAGCAGCGACTACTTTGCCGTTTGCTGCCATTAAAGATTCTCAGACAGCCTCTAACCGTCCTTCTTCCCGAAGGATCATTTCAACTGCCTCCACTGCTTCGTATACCATTGCGTCGCAGTGAGGCTTTTTTTCTCTTCCGAGCTGCGCATTCGCCCGGAGCAGATCTTTGCAGAGGATCATCCCGTCATGATTCTCCCGAATCATACGGCAAAACCGGTTTGCGACCGCCGGATCCTCAAGTCCCGCTGCGCCAAGCGCCATCAGTCCTCCGGTGATCACGCCGCAAACGGATCCCATCTTCATACCGCCTCCGAAGTGCGCGCCCATACGGTAAGCCTGTTCCCGTGAGATCCCGAACTCTTCGGCAAACGGGAGCAGGACCGACTGCGCACAGTTATAATGCGGAGATGCGATCGCACGCAGCTCCTTTGCTCTGTCCAGATATTTACTCATTCTGTCTCCTTTTCTTTTTCCATGTCGAGTTTCTGCGTGATCGCCCTCCAGCAGAAATTCTGAATCGCAAAATACGTGTCGCCGTCATAGTGTACGCCGTCTTGCGCATTGTAACCATATTCCTTCAGATAGGACCAGCTGTCAATATAGCGGTCCGGAAATGCCGCCTGGATCTGCGCGTTAAAGTCCTCGATCTGACCGTTCCGGGCATTATAACCGTTTGCGGAAGAGATTCCGTCATAGACCGGGTTCACCGACAGATACCAGAACCTGCGTTCCGGATATTTGTCCTGCATGCTTCCGAAGAAATCGATATATGCACCGATATTCCCGGGATCGTTCACGCCGAAGCAGAAGACCACATCCGCATCCGGGTGATCCGCCATCATTTTCTCCAGGTCTGTAAGTCCCTCCCCCCGCATCCAGTCGTATCCCGCGCCTTCCATTCCGACATAATAGTTTCCGCCGATGGTATAAGACATCCCTACGACCCGCGAATCTCCGTAGAAGATCATGTTGGAACAGACCTCTTCCCCATAGGCCTCAATATAACTCTCATCCAGCGTAAATCCGCCGCTTTCCTGCACATCGGAGGCATAAACGCTCCAGTCAAACTCTGTCTCACTTTCTTCCTCCGGTACACTTTCCGTCTCCCGCTCCTGCGCCAGCATCCGGCTGACACCTCCCGGAAGGAGCACCACAGCCGGGTCCGGCGATCCGTCATCCGAAGCGGCAGACGATCCGGCGGCAGCAGCTGTACAGAGCACGAGACCGGCCGCAAGAGCGGCAGCTGTTTTCTTCTTCATACTCTACCCTTAATTCCACATTTTTTATAAGTTTTTCCGCAGCCGCGCATCACTGCAGATCTTGTGTTTGCTGAGGCGGCCTCGGGGGCAGGATCCCTCAGCCTGTCTAAGGAAACGCTGATTTAATCAGCGTTTCCTTAGGTGAGAGCTCGGCGGAGTGGGTCCGGGTCGAGTGGAAATAATCACCGTGTGCCTCTTCCGTGCGTATGCCGTCCGTTTATGTGTACCGGCTGCGGAAAATCATCTGTTTTATTACCAGGAAATCATAGCACAGACGCAGGCCTTCGTGCAAGAGTCCGCGCCGGGCGGATGCCCGGTGGACACTTTCCGGTATTTGATTTATAATAAAATTCATTCAAAAGATAAAGGAGCATGAAAACATGTCTAAGGAAAATGTCTGGAACAGTTACACACAGGAGCAGCTTCTTGAGCTCACTTCTCTTACGGAAGATTATAAGGCTTTTCTGGATGCTGGAAAGACCGAACGCGAATGTGTCCGGGAAGCTTCACAGCTGGCGCAGAAGGCCGGTTTTCAGGATCTTGATGAGATCATTGCCCGCGGAGCATCTCTCAAACCCGGCGACAAAGTCTACCGGGTATGTATGAAAAAATCCATCGCCCTGTTTATCCTGGGCACGCAGCCCCTGGAAAAAGGAATGCGGATCCTCGGTGCGCATATCGATTCACCTCGGCTTGACCTGAAGCAGAATACACTTTATGAAGACACTGAGATGGCCTATCTGGATACCCACTACTATGGCGGCGTCAAGAAGTACCAGTGGGTCACGGTTCCGCTGGCACTTCACGGTGTTGTTGCAAAAAAAGACGGAAGCGTAGTGGAGATCACCATCGGGGAAAAGGATACGGATCCCATCTTCTGCATCACGGACCTTCTGATCCATCTTTCTGCAGAGCAGCTTGAAAAGAAAGCCCGTCTGGTCATAGAAGGCGAAAACCTGGATGTCCTGTTCGGAAGCCGTCCCGCTGCAGCTGAAAAATCAGCAGATGACAGCAGCAAAACGGAAAAAGACGGCCAGACTGACAAGGCTGCCGGTGAAGCAGTTAAGGAGAATATCCTTCATCTTCTTAAAGATCTGTACGGTATTGAGGAAGAGGACTTCCTCTCCGCCGAACTGGAAGTGGTGCCCGCTCAGAAGGCGCGGGACTGCGGCCTCGACCGCAGCATGATCGCTTCCTACGGGCAGGATGACCGTGTATGCGCCTACACTTCCCTTCGGGCGATCCTCGATCAGCAGGGAGTCCCGGAAACTACCATGTGCTGCCTGCTGGTGGATAAGGAAGAGATCGGCAGTGTCGGCGCCACCGGAATGCAGTCCCGTTTCTTTGAGAACACTGCGGCCGAACTGATGAACTGTACGGGAAGATACAGTGAGCTCGGGCTCCGCCGCTGTCTGACCTCCTCCAAAATGCTTTCTTCGGACGTAAGTGCTGCTTATGATCCGCTGTATGCAAGTGTTTATGAACGCCGCAATGCGGCATATTTCGGGCACGGTCTCACCTTCAACAAGTATACCGGCGCCAGAGGCAAAAGCGGTTCAAATGATGCCAATGCTGAATATATCGGCTGGATCCGTGCCGTCATGGACAGCGCCGCAGTTTCATTTCAGACCTGTGAGCTCGGAAAGGTCGATGCCGGCGGCGGCGGAACGATCGCCTATATCTCCGCTCTTTACGGAATGGATGTCATCGACAGCGGAGTCGCCGTTCTGAACATGCATGCTCCCATGGAGATCTCAAGCAAAGCGGATGTCTACGAGGCATATCGGGGTTATAAAGCTTTCCTGGAGGCATAGATCGTCATGACTTTCGAAGAGTACTATTCCCACAACGAGGAACAGATCCGCGCACAGCTGAATTCCGCGGACGACGGACCGCATATCCGGTCTGTTCTGGATGATCATCTGGGCCGGATGCTTATTCAGTACAATGAAAGTACCACAGATCCTCTTCTGCAGGAGAGTGCTCTGGTAAATAAGGCACAAATTCATAGTAGACTACACCCACATCATCTGTCAAAGCACTTCCA
>CACZZH010000092.1 GCA_902785635.1 uncultured Lachnospiraceae bacterium | reverse complement strand
CGTCTATGCGCGAATGCCTCGGAGCCCTAGCCGGAGTTAAGCGAGAGCTCAGCGGAGTGGGTCCGTGTCGAGCGGAAATAATCACCGTGCACCCCTTCCGTGCGTATGCCGTCTGTCTATGTGTCCTGGCTGCGGAAAATCATATAAGTTATGCAGAAGAAAAAAAGAGCCGCCGCAAATGCGGCAGCTCCGTAATTCCATTTCCGGCCTGCAGTCCCGGGCTCTTTTATTTCAGTTTAGCCAGCAACTGCTGGATCTTTTCCGTCGGCGACTGAATGCCGCTGATGGAGGCATCATGATTTACATGATCAATAATGCTTGCCATGTATTTCGTCATATCTGCTTCGATGTACCAGGGGCGTTCCTTCAGGTCCTGCGAACGATAGGTAAGATTTGTGGTGATCACTTTGAAAAGATATTCTTTCTCAAAGTATTTATCAAAATTAGCCAGACCATCTGTGAAAAGACCGAAAGTCGTACATACGATCACTCGGCGTGCTTCGCGGTTTTTAAGCTGCTTGGCGACATCCAGCATACTTTCCCCGGAGGAGATCATATCGTCAATGACCAGCACATCTTTACCTTTTACCGGATCTCCGAGGAATTCATGGGCAACGATGGGATTCTTGCCGTTGACGACACGGGAATAATCTCTGCGCTTGTAGAACATTCCCATGCCTACGCCGAGAATGTTGGCAAAGTAGATAGCTCTTTCCATGGCTCCCTCGTCCGGACTGATAACCATCAGATGTTCATTGTCAAGATGAAGATCCGGAACATTATCCACCAGAGCTTTCAGGAACTGGTAGGTTGGCATGAAGGAATCGAAGCCATGAAGCGGAATCGCATTCTGTACACGCGGGTCGTGTGCGTCGAATGTAATGATGTTGGAAACGCCCATGGAAGTCAGTTCCTGAAGTGCAAGAGAGCAGTCCAGGGATTCACGCATGGAACGTTTATGCTGCCGTCCTTCATAAAGGAAAGGCATGATCACGGTGATGCGCTTTGCTTTGCCGTTTGCGGCAGAGATGATCCTTTTCAGATCCTGATAGTGGTTATCGGGAGACATATGGTTCTCATGACCGCATACGGTATAGGTAAGACTGTAATTTGTAATATCAACGAGTATGAAGAGATCGCATCCGCGAACGGATTCGTTGATCTGTCCTTTTCCTTCTCCTGTACCGAAACGGGGACAGCTGCAGTCCAGAAGATAACTGTCTTCACAATAGCCGTGCAGCGGCATGCCGACGTGGTTCGTGCACATGGGAGAATTATGACGAAAATCAACGAGATATCGATTTACTGCTTCACCAAAATCCCTGCAGCTTTCCAGCACAGCGAGCTTCAGGGGACCAACCGGCATAGAGTTTTCAAAGGTATTATCTGCCATGAATGCTCCTTTATAATATGAAAGAAAATTGGAATGTTCCGGGATTTCGTGCAGCTCAAAGCCCCAAGCATTAAGTTCTTGAATCGATTTCTTTATATCACACCATTCCTGAAAGAGTCAAGATGACTTCTGGGATATAAATAATACAATGATTTCGAAGAGATTTCGGTTGAAATAGAAGGAAAGATTGTATTTCCCTCGTTGTATTATGGGATTGTTTGTGCTAAGATAAGAGTCGCGCAAAAAATCAAAGGGTAAAATTTGACGATTGTGTCAAAAAGAAGGACCGATTGACGCGAAAGTTTGTCAGTCCAGTTTTAATGGAGGAATTGTCGTGGAGAAATATGGAGTTAATCAGCTTCGTCAGATGTTCCTGGATTTCTTTGAGAGCAAAGGACATCTGGTAATGAAGAGTTTTTCACTGGTACCGCATAATGACAAGAGTCTGCTGCTGATCAATGCAGGAATGGCCCCGCTAAAGCCGTATTTTACCGGTGCGGAGATTCCGCCGAGGCGCAGGGTCGCGACCTGTCAGAAATGTATCCGTACGGGAGATATCGAAAATGTCGGAAAGACTGCCCGTCATGGTACCTTTTTTGAGATGCTGGGGAATTTCTCCTTCGGTGATTACTTTAAAAAAGAAGCGATCGGCTGGTCCTGGGAATTCCTTACCCAGGTCGTAGGTCTGGATCCGAATCGCCTTTATCCGTCGATCTATCTGGATGATGATGAGGCGTTCGATATCTGGAACAAGGAGATCGGGATTCCTTCAGAGCGTATTTTCCGTTTTGGCAAGGAAGACAATTTCTGGGAGCATGGCGCAGGACCGTGCGGACCTTGTTCTGAGATCTATTATGACCGCGGTGAGAAATACGGCTGCGGAAAACCGACCTGTACGGTAGGCTGTGACTGTGACCGCTATATGGAAGTGTGGAATAATGTATTCACACAGTTTGAGAATGACGGAAACGGCAATTATACCACCCTGTCCCAGAAGAACATCGACACCGGTATGGGCCTTGAGCGTCTGGCGGTAGTGGTACAGGAAGTGGATTCCATTTTTGATGTGGATACTCTGCAGGCACTGCGCGATAAGGTCTGTGAGTTTGCGAAAGTCACATACAAGCAGAATGAACAGAAGGATATTTCGATCCGTCTGATCGTAGACCATATCCGTTCCGCGACATTCATGATCTCGGACGGCATCATGCCCACGAATGAGGGCAGGGGCTATGTGCTGCGCAGGATCATCCGCCGCGCTGCAAGGCACGGAAGGCTCCTCGGCATTGAGAAGGGATTCCTTTCCAAGCTGAGCAGCACTGTGATCGAAGGTTCCAAAGATGGTTATCCTGAGCTTGAGGAGAAGCAGGAATTTATTTTCAAAGTGCTGGCACAGGAAGAAGAGAAGTTTGACCGCACCATCGATCAGGGACTGAATATCCTTTCCCGCAAGGAGCAGGAGCTGGAGAAGAGCGGTGAAAAGGTCCTCTCCGGTGCGGATGCGTTTGCTCTGTATGATACTTACGGGTTCCCGCTGGATCTTACCAAAGAGATCCTTCAGGAAAAGGGATATACCATCGATGAAGAGGGCTTTACGAATCTGATGCAGCAGCAGAGAGAGAAAGCCCGCAACGCCCGCGCGACCTCCAATTATATGGGAGCGGACGCCACCGTTTATGACCAGATACCGGTAGAGATCACCACTGCATTTGACGGCTATGAGACTCTGGAGGAAACTTCGAAGGTACTCGCGCTCACTACCGATACGGAGCTGACCGATGCGCTTACCGACGGGCAGCGCGGCACGATCATCACGGAGCGTACCCCGTTCTATGCCACAAAGGGCGGCCAGCAGGGTGATAAAGGAACGATCTTCTGCGACGGAGGAGAATTTGCGGTTGAGGATGTGATCTCTCTGCTTGGCGGGAAAATCGGCCATGTGGGCACGGTCGTATCCGGAATGATCCGTGTAGGCCAGGAGGTCTCCCTCCGTGTAGACGAGAGCAGCCGCAGGAAGACGGAAAAGAATCACAGCGCAACGCATCTTCTGCAGAAAGCATTGAAGACCGTTCTGGGTTCCCATGTAGAGCAGAAGGGATCTCTGGTAACGCCTGAGCGCCTGCGTTTTGACTTTGCCCACTTCCAGGCCATGACGGCAGAGGAACTGGAGCAGACGGAAGAGCTGGTCAACCGTGAGATCGCAGCTGCACTTCCCGTGCAGACGGAGATCATGTCTTTGGATGATGCCAAAAAATCCGGTGCGATGGCTCTGTTCGATGACAAGTACGGGGATGAGGTCCGCGTAGTGTCCATGGGTGATTTTTCCAAAGAGCTTTGCGGTGGAACCCATGTTTCCAATACATCCGTTATCAAGAATTTCAAGATCGTCAGCGAGGCGGGTATTTCCTCTGGTGTGCGCCGTATCGAAGCGCTCACATCCGACGCTGTGATCGACTATTATAAAGGAGAAGAAAAGCTTCTCCATGCTGCAGCTGCCCAGCTGAAGACCGCTCCGTCCGGAGTAGCGGACAGGATCGCTGCTCTGCAGGCAGAGCTGAAGGCGGCGCAGTCCGAGATCGAAGCCCTTAAGAGCAAGGCTGCAAAGGATGCGCTTGGAGATATCTCCAGTCAGGTGCAGGAGATCGGATCTGTAAAGATGATCGCAGCCCGGGTCGACGGAGTGGATATGAACGGTCTGCGTGAACTCGGAGACCAGCTGAAGGAAAAGCTGGGTGACGGTGTTATCGTACTGGCATCCGTGGTCGACGGGAAAGTAAACCTTATGACAGCTGTCACGGACGGTGCCATGAAGAAAGGCGCCCATGCCGGCAATCTGATCAAGGGAATCGCGAAACTGGTCGGCGGAGGCGGCGGAGGACGTCCGGCAATGGCACAGGCAGGCGGCAAGAATCCGGAAGGTGTCGCTCAGGCTCTGAAGGAAGCAGCTTCGGTGCTGGCTTCGCAGATCCAGTGAATTTAATGGTTGACGAACTTGGGAAAGTATGCAATAATTGTGGCAGTGCAGAAATGTACCTTACAGTTGTTGTGCACAATTTACAGCTGGAGGGAGGTTGGGTTTAAGACATGTCAAATGTGATCGTTAAGGAAAACGAGTCTCTGGACAGCGCTCTGCGCCGTTTCAAAAGAAACTGTGCAAAGGCTGGTATTCAGCAGGAGATCCGTAAAAGAGAGCATTATGAGAAGCCAAGCGTAAGACGCAAGAAAAAGTCTGAAGCAGCTCGTAAACGCAAATATAACTAATTACCAGGTGCATTTTGGTCTCCGGTCTCAATTGACCGGAGACTTTCGCAGTTTATAAGGATCAATCGGAGGGTTTCCGGCAGGTATTCGGGAGTATTATGGCAAAGCTTCGGATCATTCATTATAAAATAAACCGGAAGAAAAGTCTTCTTTATACAGACCGTCCCTTCCGCATTGCGATGCTGGCTGATCTGCATGACAATCCCATCGCACGGGATGGCGGCATTCTGCGCCGGCATATCAGCCGTATGGAACCGGATCTGATCGTGTGCTGCGGTGATATGCTAACGGCCAAGTTTGGGGAATCCCATACCAGGAATGCTCTTTCACTGCTGGAGGAACTGTCGCAGCGATATCCGGTCTACTATGTGAACGGTAATCATGAGACACGTCTTGCCCAGATGCCGGAGCGGTTCCCGGAGGCGGACAGAGGATATTTCCGGAGTCTTTCAAGGATGGGAGTGCGTCTGCTGAACAATGCAACGGCGTTGATTCCAATAGCGGGCACGAAGATCGCGCTGGCCGGTTATGAAGCGGCGCTGCCGCAGTATGGCAGGATCCGGCGCATGCTGCCGGATGAGCAGAATTTCCGGGAGAACCTGGGGGATCCTTCGGAGGAGTATTATACGATCCTGCTTTCACATCATCCGGATTTTTTTGACGCCGCCGCCCGGTGGGGTGCAGATCTGGTCCTTTCCGGACATCTTCACGGCGGTATGGTGCGTCTGCCGTTCGCAGGAGGAGTGGTAGGAGCTTCGCTGGTGCCTTTTCCGCGTTATGACCGCGGGAAATACCTTCTCCCGGGTAAGGATGGAGACTGTACGATGATCGTCAGTGCAGGACTTGGGGATCATACGATCCCGGTACGATGGAATGATCCGTATGAACTGGTGATTCTGGAATGCGGACAGTAAAAGGAAAATGGAATTATTATTTAAGACCAACACATTTGAGGGACCTCTGGATCTTCTTCTGCATCTGATCGATAAGAATAAAGCGGATATTATGGATATCCCGATCGCAGTGATCACAGATCAGTACATGGAATATCTGGAACAGATGGAGGAAGAACGCCTTGAGAATATGAGCGAGTTCCTTGTGATGGCTGCGACATTGCTGGACATCAAATCCCGGATGCTTCTGCCCCCCGAAAAGAATGAGGAAGGGGAGGAGATCGATCCGCGTGATGAACTGGTGCAGCAGCTCCTCGAATATAAGATGTACAAGTACATGTCATATGACCTGAAAGACCGGGAGGAGGATGCCGGAAAGTCGCTTTACCGGGAGGAACACCTTCCGCGCGAAGTCAGAAACTATCGTCCGAAAGTTGATCCGGAGAAGCTTCTCGGGGATCTGACGCTTGCCAGGCTGAATGAGATCTTTATAGAAGTGATGAAACGCCAGGCGGACCGCATGGACCCGATCCGCAGTTCCTTTGGCCGGATCGAAAAAGAGCCTGTGGATACCAGACAGGTGATGCATCATGTGACCGAACGGATCATGAAGAAAAGGAAATGTACATTCCGCAGCCTGCTTACCGCGCAAAAAGGAAAAATGTATGTAGTCGTAACATTTCTTACCGTACTGGAACTGATGAAACTGGGCAGGATCGGTGTAGAGCAGGAGGGTATCTTCGGTGAGATCCTGATCACGGCCAGAGACCGCAGCGAGTGGGATACACAAGCTGACGGACAGGATATGGAGGGAGGCCTGGAAAGCTTTGACTGACAATCTTGAAAAGGAGGTCTGCGCGCAGGAGAACAGTGTTCCGAAAATAAAGGCAGCGATCGAAGCGGTCCTTTTTACGATGGGAGATTCGGTAGAGGCTTCCCGTCTGGCACAGGCACTGGAGCTTCCGGAGGAAGAACTTCATGAGATCATTGCTAAGATGATGTCTGCCTATGAGGAGGAAGACCGCGGCATCCGCATCATCCGTCTGGAAAACAGTTACCAGCTGTGCACAAAGAAAGAGTATTATGATACCCTGATCCGCATCGCAAGGATCCCGAGGAAGATCTCACTCACGGACGTACTTCTGGAGACTCTGGCGATCATTGCCTACAAACAGCCGGTTACAAAGCTGGAGATCGAGAAGATCCGCGGTGTAAAGAGCGATCATGCAGTGAACAAGCTTGTGGAGTATGAGCTGGTGTCGGAGATCGGAAGAAAAGATGCACCGGGACGGCCTATTCTGTTCGGTACCACGGAAAACTTCCTGCGTCATTTCGGTGTGGATTCTGTGGATGATCTGCCTGCGATCGATCCGCTGCGCAGGGAGGACTTCAAACTGGAAGCGGAAAAAGAAGTGGAAACAAAACTTAAGGTATGAAAAGCAGGCCGTGGCTCCTGCCGTAAAAAAGTAGTAAGATCAGAAGGCAGCGTTTTTCGAAAGACGAAAACGCTTGCCTTTTTTACTGTTTCAGGATAATATTGATTCGATATGTTTTTTAGCATTAATATTATTATGGAGGGCTGGATAGAATGAGTAATACAGCAAAAAGCTTAGCAAGTAAAAGAATATCTTCTTTACTTGATGAGAACAGTTTTGTTGAGATCGGCGGGCAGATCACTGCCAGAAGCACGGATTTCAACATGTCTGCAGCTGATGCACCTTCTGACGGCGTGATCACAGGGTATGGTGTGATCGACAGCAGCCTGGTATATGTCTACAGTCAGGATGCGTCCGTTCTGGGCGGCACCGTTGGCGAAATGCATGCCAGGAAGATCACTGCACTGTACGATATGGCCATGAAGATGGGTGCTCCGGTGATCGGTCTGATCGACTGTGCGGGTCTGCGTCTGCAGGAAGCAACGGATGCATTGAATGCATTCGGTGAGATCTACCGCAAGCAGGCTCTTGCTTCAGGCGTCATACCTCAGATCACAGCTGTTTTCGGAAATTGCGGCGGCGGCATGGCCGTAGCGGCAGGTCTTTCCGATTTCACTTTCATGGAGTCGAAGAGCGCGAAGCTTTTCGTAAATTCTCCGAATGCTCTTGAAGGGAATACCGCAGAAAAGAAAGATACGGCATCAGCCGCATTCCAGAGTGAGGAAGCCGGCACAGTGGATTTTGTTGGAACAGAGAAAGAGATCTTTGCGGGAATTCGCCGTCTTGTATCCTTCCTTCCCGAAAATAATGAAGATAATTCCTATGCTGAGTGCCAGGACGATCTGAATCGTGCGGTTGCCGATATCGCAGCGGTTTGCGGTGATGCGGCGGCAGTTCTTTCCAGAGTGGCGGATGACCAGGTGTTCGTTGAGACAAAAGCTGCTTATGCGAAAGAGATGGTCACAGGTTTCCTGCGGCTGAACGGGCAGACGGTCGGAGCAGTCGCGAACCGGACCGTAGTTCTGGATGCCAAGGGCAAGGCTGCCGGGGAGTTCGGTGCTGTGCTCACGGCTGACGGATGTGAAAAGGCTGCTGCTTTTGTGCGTTTCTGTGATGCGTTCGATATCCCGGTGCTTACCCTCACCAATGCTGAAGGTTACAAAGCGGATGTTGAGAATGAAAAGCGGATCGCGAAAGCGGCTGCGCAGCTCACTTATGCTTTCGCAAGCGCAACGGTGGCAAAGGTCAACCTGATCACCGGCAAGGCATTCGGCAATGCTTTCAATGTGATGAACAGCAAAGCGACCGGCGCAGATTTTACCTATGCATGGGAAGGCGCTCAGGTTGGAATGATGGATGCAAAACTTGCAGCCAAGATCATGTATGCTTCCGACAAGGGCAATGAGATCCTGGAGAAGGCAGCAGAGTATGAGAAGCTTCAGGCAAGTGCTCTTTCTGCAGCACGCAGAGGTTATGTGGACACGATCATCAAACCGGAAGAGACCAGAAAATATCTGATCGGTGCATTCGAGATGCTCTTCTCGAAAAAGGAAGACGGTCCTGTGAAAAAGCACGGTACAGTGTGACCGGAGCTGCACAATAGATTAAAGTGAGGTAGAACAGATGAAGAAGAAAATCAATGCGCTTCTCATCGCAGCCGGACTTACGATCAGCGCATGTTCTCTGACTGCGTTTGCACAGGAGCCGAGCGCTGAGCCCGCACCGGTCGGCGAGATCCAGACCCAGGCGGCGGAAGGCCCGGTCCTCAGCGAAGAGGAGCAGAAGGCGGAAGAAGCCAGAGCATTTGCGGAAAACCTGATTTTCCGTCTTGCCCAGGCATCAGAAGAGGAACTGGATGAGCTGCGTGATACCGGCAGCGATTCCATCAAGATCGCGATCGCGAACTGGGACAATGTGAAGGAAGAACTCGGTGTACCGGTTGAGATCCTCGATCAGAAAGTTAATATCAGCGAGGATGGTAAGACCTATACGATCGTAAGCGATGTGAAGTATGACGGTGTTTCCGATAACACAAAGGTTACGGATACAGTTGATCTGAATGTCAGAACCAATGTATATACAGTGGATTTTGATGTGGCTTATCCGAAAGGAAAACTGTTCGGGGAAGCTGCCCTGAATACCATCATGGGTATCGGTACCGTATTCCTGGTACTGCTCTTCCTGAGCTGGCTGATCAGCAACATTCACTGGATTCCGGATCTTGTAGAGAAATACTCAAAAAAAGCTGATGCCGCGTCTCCGGCCAAAGTTACGCCACAACCGGCTGTATCACGGATGAACGCGGCTGCCGATGAGGGCGAGATCGTAAATGACGGCGAGCTGATCGCAGTGATCGCCTCTGCGATCGCAGCTTATGAAGGAACCACAGTGGAAAAAGTGATGGCGGAAGGCTTCGTAGTCCGCACCATCCGGAAATCGAACAGAGAGAACTGGCTTCGTGCCTGATATCGGAGGATTATATCGATGAAGAACTATACAATTACTGTTAATGGCAATGTATATAATGTTACTGTAGAAGAAGGCACGACCGCAGCTCCGGCTGCAGCTCCTGTTCCGGCTCCCGCTCCGGCACCCGCACCTGCGCCTGCTCCGGCACCGGCACCGGCACCCGCTCCGGCACCCGCTCCGGCACCGGCACCCGCTCCGGCACCCGCACCCGCAGCTCCGGCAGCAGCAGGCGGCGTTAAGGTCACCGCTTCCGTACCCGGAAAGGTGTTCAAGGTCGAAGCTTCCGTAGGTCAGCAGGTAAAATCAGGTGATACGATCGTGATCCTGGAAGCTATGAAGATGGAGATCCCGGTCGTTGCACCGCAGGACGGCAAGGTTGCAAGCATCAATGTTTCAGCCGGCGATGCAGTAGAGAACGGAGATACTCTGGCGACTCTGGCATAAGAGACGATTTCAAGTTGCTTCGGTACTGCATGATATGCTTTTTTATGCAGTTCCTTTCATAGGGATTCTTATCAAGAGAAGCCTGTGTATTCTTGACAGCCGCAGCATTATTAAGCCCGCCGGCTGTATGACCTGGGAGGTAGAAAATGTCTTATGTAGGTAATACATTGTCAAATCTTCTTCACCAGACTGCGTTCTTTAATCTGACCTTCGGAAACTACATCATGATTATTGTAGCGCTGGTGTTCCTGTATCTGGCAATCAAACATGATTTTGAACCGCTTCTGCTGGTACCGATCGCTTTCGGTATGCTGCTCGTAAATATTTATCCGGAAATCATTTCACGGCCTTATGTAGATGCAACCGGCATTGAGCATGCCGGCGGTCTCTTCCATTATTTCTATATTCTGGATGAATGGAGTATCTTCCCGTCCCTGATCTTCATGGGGGTAGGCGCGATGACGGACTTCGGTCCGCTGATTGCAAATCCCATCAGCTTCCTGCTGGGAGCAGCAGCGCAGCTGGGTATCTATGTTGCTTATTTCCTGGCCATCATCTTCGGCTTCAACGGAAAAGCAGCTGCAGCCATCTCCATCATCGGCGGTGCGGACGGCCCGACCTCCATTTTCCTTGCAGGTAAGCTTGGACAGACCAAGCTGATGGGCCCGATCGCAGTGGCAGCTTATTCTTACATGTCACTGGTACCGATCATTCAGCCGCCCATCATGAAGGCTCTGACCACTGAGGAAGAGCGCAAGATCAAAATGGAACAGCTTCGTCCTGTTTCCAAGCTGGAAAAGATCCTGTTCCCGATCATTATCACCATCGTTGTATGCCTGATCCTTCCGACCACGGCTCCGCTGGTAGGTATGCTGATGCTCGGCAATCTGTTCCGTGAGTGCGGTGTTGTCAAACAGCTTACGGAGACCGCATCCAATGCATTGATGTACATCGTTGTTATCCTGCTGGGTACTTCCGTTGGTGCTACCACCAGCGCCGAGGCTTTCCTGAATGTCAGCACCCTGAAGATCGTTGTTCTGGGTCTTGTCGCATTTGCATTCGGTACAGCCGGAGGTACGATTCTCGGCCGGATCTTCTGCAAGGCTACGAAAGGCCGGATCAATCCGCTGATCGGTTCTGCCGGCGTATCTGCTGTGCCTATGGCAGCCCGTGTATCTCAGAAGGTCGGTGCGGAAGCGGATCCCACGAACTTCCTGCTTATGCATGCCATGGGCCCGAATGTGGCCGGCGTAATCGGTACGGCTGTAGCAGCCGGTACCTTCATGGCAATTTTCGGAGTCTGATCGTGTAAGGCCCGGCTGCGGGCCCTGCACCATGAAGAACAGATGTATTTCAGAAAGGATCACAGTTATGGCAAATAATGTAAAAAAGCCGATCA
>CACZZH010000091.1 GCA_902785635.1 uncultured Lachnospiraceae bacterium | reverse complement strand
GTCACAGCCACCTCCTGCATACAGCTTACAAGATTATTCCTGCGTCTGCAAAGAATCTCGCCTTCTCCACGCGGAGCATTCCCGGCATGATGGCTCATCATAAGCTTCGCAAACGGAAAATGCTTCAAAAAAGAAATGGCCTCCAGACTGAGTTCCCGTTCCTCCTCATTCTGTACCGGGCCTTCCCAGTCCTGATGAAGAACAAGAGCTGCCAGCGACATCTGTTTCTCGTCCAGCAGCTCCTTCAATTCCTGCGGCCGCTTAAACCAGCCGCCCAACATGTCGATCTCTGCTTCCAGGCCTCCAAATCCCGCCGGCGAAGCTACATCCAGCATATGAGGTACTTCTCCGGCGTATTTCTTCCCCATTTTCCATGGGTATGTCTGACAGCCGAACATAAAAGGTATCATCACTCTCTTCCTTTCGCTGGAACAGGGGACGGTTCTTTATCCCACCCTTGTATACGATAAAAATGGGACAGAGAACCGTCCCCTGTCCCACAATCTTGTTTGATTATTTCACCATTGCCTGGATCTTCTCGATCTGCTCTTTCGTCAGGGAGAGAATATCCGTATTGTCACTGCATGTGCTGGAATCCTCGATCAGGATCATCTTTGTATCCTTGCAGGTGATGGTGTTGTGCCACAGTGTTGCGGGGATATTATAGACCTTATTCGGCTCCATCTTTACAGCACCGATCTCCAGCCCGCCATCCTTTTCATTTGCGAAAAGCAGTGTGCAGGATCCGGCGATCAGGACGAACAATTCATCAGTCAGGTTATGACGCTCGAGGCAGTCGATTCCGGTGATGTCGTTGGCCGGTTTCCAGTTTTTGATCCCGACAGTCCATTTCTCATTCTCAAATACCCGCTGCATTCCTTCGCCGCCAAATTCATACTGTAAAATGTTCATTTTCTTGTGATCTCCTTTTTTAATGATGCTATTCTTGCAGGATACGGAATCGTTCCTTTGTCCCGGTTTGGGACACAGAACCGTTCCCTGTCCCAATTTATCCCTTCACGGCACCTGCTGTCAAGCCTTCTACGAGTCGTTTCTGTGCAAAGAAGAACATGATACATACAGGAATGATGGTGATGATGCCGCCTGCGGTGAGCAGACCCCAGTCAACACCGAGCTGTCCGATCAGACTCTTCAGAGCTACCGGTATGGTACGGGATGAGTTGTTGGTGAACATGACCGCGAAGGTATATTCATTCCAGGATGTCATAAAGATGTACACGCCTGTAGCCACGAGGGACGGTCCAAGGATCGGAAGTACGATCCGCATGAACGCCTGTCTGCGGTTGCACCCGTCCACCAGCGCCGCCTCCTCCAGCGACATGGGAAGGTCATTCATGAAGCCGTTCAGAAGCCACACGGAAAACGGCAGTGTGAAGGTCGTGTAAGCGAGCACCAGAGCCCAGGGTGTGTACAGAATGTGCAGATTCCGCATGATGGAATACAGCGGGATCAGCAGCAGCACCGTGGGGAACATATTGTTGCTCAGGAACATGGCCATCAGAAACCTTCTGCCCTTGAAACGGTAGCGTGAGAACGCGTAGGCTGCCAGGGTCGATGCAGTCAGGGAGACGATGGTGGTCAGCCCTGCTGCGATAAAGCTGTTCTTCATGGCCGCGAAGAAATTGACCGTGGTGGCAAAAAGCTTCTTGTAGTTTTCAAAGGTTATGTTCTTCGTAATGTAGGTGACTGCTCCGTACAGCTCCGTCTCCGGCTTGATGGAAGTGAGGAAGATCCAGTAGAACGGAAACAGGATGAACAGCAGGATCAGAGTCAGGGGCAGGTACAGTGTAAAGAAGCGTCTTACGAATGATTGTTGTCTCACGTCACTTATCCTCCCCTCTGAATGTAAAGATCAGGTATGGGATCGCTACCGAGCAGAGCAGAATCGCCAGCATGATCGCCATCGCCGATGAGTATCCCAGGTTCAGTACGTTTGCCTTATTGAATACGTACACGCTCAGCGTCTGAGTCGCGTAAGCCGGACCGCCTTCTGTCATGTTGAAGATCACGTCCACAGAGTTCGCCACCCAGATGATGCGCAGGAGCAGCGTGATCAGAATCGTATTCTTAATGCTTGGAATGGTGATGCGGAAAAGCCGCTGCAGCCTGGTGGCACCGTCGATCTCTGCCGCTTCATAGAGTTCGTAGGGAATACCCTGCAGCGCGGCCAGGATCATCAGTGCGAAGAACGGGATGCCCTGCCAGATGATGGTTATAATTACGGCAGGAAAAGCCGTTTTCGGATTCGCCAGAAATGCAATATTATCGTTGATCAGATGGAGCTTATGCAGTATGTCATTGACCACACCGTAGTTGCCGTCGTACATCCACCTCCACATTAGACCGATCAGCACGCCGGGGGTGACCCAGGGAATCAGGCTGACGGCACGGATCACGCCTCTGCCCTTGAACTCCTGATTAAGCAGTACGGCGAGAATAAAACCGAATACGAACTGGAAACCTACACCGAAAACGACCCACAGTACGGTCTTGATCAGCGACTTCCAGAAGAGTTTGTCCTGGAAAAGACTGACATAGTTCTCCAGGCCGATGAACGCGATCTCCTTCGGTTTGCGAAGATCATAGTGCTGGAAGCTCATCCTCACTGCGTTGAACACCGGGACAAACACAACACACAGAATGATAAGTACCGCAGGTGCAACCAGAAGGTACGGATAAATACTCTTCTTTCTATTCATAAAGTTAATCCTTTCCAGATCCATTCACTTTAAAAAGCTGCCTTACCATTACGGCAAAGCAGCTTTCTTTAAAGTTTCGTTTTTGTCCCCGGCAATATGGTACACTTCATGTGTTATGCCGGAAGATGTTGGAAAGCGCTGCTTTCATTCAGAGCGTTTTTGCATTCATTGGATATAAAAGCATGGCTGCTGTATGTCCATTATGGATTCAGACCATCGTTCAGGATCTGCATGCACTCTTCAGCGGAGATGTCGCCTACCAGTGCCTGGCTGATGGTTGCCGGCCAGTTGGAGATCCACTCAGTGGTCTCATCCTTGATCGGAAGGATACCTGCAACGTCAACGCCGCCGAAGGATACTACCATGAAGGGATCGCTCTGGAAGTACTCGGTCTGCTGAACTTCGGTGCTTACCGGGATGTTGCCGGTGCCTTCGCACCACATGACCTGTCCGTCATATGCTGCAAGGTATTTGATCCATTCGAATGCTGCTTCTTTGTTCTCGCAGGACTCGAACATAACGTTCTCGGTGTCGCCCATGGAGGTCCACTGTCCTTCCCCTGCCGGGAAAATGAAAGCGCCTACATCTTCACCAAGCTCCTCAACCATACCCTTGGAGGAACCGATGTGATGGACCGTCATAGCGGTAAGGCCGGACTTGAAGTTTGCAATGATCTCCTGGAAACCATCGTTGGTAGCTGTGGGCGGGCAGAAACCTTTCTGATAGATGTCAATGAAATCCTGCATGCCTGCAACTGCTTCCGGAGTGGTGAGGTCATCCCAGTCACCGCCTCTTGCATGAATGAAGCTTCCCCAGGGCTCCTGGCCGCCGGCTGCTCCGCGCATGCCCCAACCGTAAACATCTGCCTTGCCGTCGCCGTCGCGGTCGATCGTGCACTTTTCGATGGCTGCAAGCAGTTCATCATAGGTGGTCGGCACTTCAATGCCGGCTTCCTCAAACACTGACGGACGATAGTATACATAAAGGATCTGGGTGTTCCAGGGCATCAGATACATTGCATCCTCGGAGCCGCCTGCTTCCTTCATGATGTTGTAAAGATTCTCGGAAATAACATCCTTATCTTCCCATGCATCCACGAACGGAACCAGATCTGCCAGCAGATCATTGTTCACGAACATCGGGGTTGCGGTAAGCTTCAGGGTAGCTACATCAATGTCAGCACCGCCCATGGCTGTGTTGAACAGCGTGTTGCTGTATCCGCCGCCATCCCACGGAATCTCTTCGCCGACAACTTCGATGCCGTACTCATTTTCAGCATTGAATTTCGCGATGATATCCTGCATCAGTGCGGAATAATCGGTGTTGTCTGCCCAGTATACATAGTTGATGGTGCAGGGCTCGATGTCCGCAAATGCACAGGTGCCGAAAGCAGCGCTCGCAGCAAGAGCAATAATGGTTCCTGTTAATTTGATGTTCCTCATACGTTTTTCCTCCCTCTTTAATTAAGGCAGTTGGTCAAACTGTCTATTACATCCATGCAATGATAGCACATTTTAGGGATATTGGTCAATAGTATTCTTGTTATATTGACATCTTTTTATGGAATATGCACGTGTTTTTCAATCTTTTTTATACATGCTTCCCTTTATAGTTTTCTGACTTTTATATATTTTTCAGAAAGTACAGAAGAAGCTGTCCAGGCAGAAGTCTCTAAACTGGAACAAAGTCCGCAAGCGGACATCAGCACTCCCACCCCCTCAATCATGAGGGGATCGCAGCAGGACTTTGCGCGCCGAGCACGGTCGCACAGTGACATCTTCCTTACGTGCGACACATATTCCACTTGGCGACGAAGGAACCTTAGTGGAATAGCGTACACCGTAGTGCGCATCCTGCCGGAGGCTTTTTGTTTCATAGGAAATTCGTCGGAATTTCCTGAAATAAAAAAACCGGCTGTTAAGCCGGTATTTCTCAACGACAGTTTCAAAACTGTCCTTTCCGCTGTATGAGGTTCCGCCATCCTTCGTATCTTCGATGGAGACTGTTGAGACCGTCATGGTATTCTCTCCGGTCATTCTGTAGAAATCAGCACTGACCACTGTGTCCTTCTCAAGAGGTGTAGGCTGTGTTGAACCAAATTCGTCCATCAGCAGGGAACCTGCCGGATGTGTATCCGGATCCATGGCATCCAGGCGGTCCATATAATTCAGGAATCCCACACAAAATGACAACGATTCCGAATCCCCGTTATGATCCTGTGTTTCCTCATTATAAGTCCCCTTGATAAAGCGCTTCGTGAAATCCTTTGTATTCTCGTAAGCACCGCCCGAGATCTCGTTTATGACCTCATCGAGAGTATCGCCCCGATGCAGGCGGAAAAGTATCCCGCTCAGTCCATCCCGCAGTTTTTCACTGGAGATGGATTCTATTTCACCGTTCTGATCAAAAGTCACCGCGTCGGAACCTTCCATCCGGCGATATCCCAGATCCGCCAGGTACAGACACGCCATATACCCTGACACATAAATTACCCCGTTGACATGCCCGTCTGTGTTGTCCTCAGAAGCCGCTTCCAGGTCATACCGGTACTTGCCGGTTCCTTCCATGTAACCAATGTTGGCATACATGCGGCAAAGCTGATCATTCGTACAGATGTCAAGATACCGCTGTGAAGCCGGATCATAATGGTATTCCCGGAACAGCTGCAGGTCCGCCGGATAAATATTGCCGACACATCCTGCCAGGCCTTCTATGAACCAGTTCGGGAACATGGTCTCAGCGATCAGCCTTTCTCCCTCTTTACTTGTGAGCTGTTCTTCCGGGCTGAAAATGTAGGAGGAAAAATCCGTATAGCCAGTCATACCGACACGGTTGTAATCATCCATAAAAGCGTGAAACAGTTCATGGCAGAAGGTCGTATCCAGCTGAACACGGGCAGGCCCTTCCAGATTCAGCACAGCATGATCCTTGCCGCTGCCTGTACATAAGGGTTCTGCATCCATGCAGATCATGTATTTGAATACACTTTTATTTTCTTCACGCTCCGTATTGCCGGATACATATGCATAGGCACCGGGCAGTACATTCTCGTGCTCGTTAATTCCGTCCTGATCCCCTGATCCGTAGTAAATATACAGACCGATCTTCCTTCCAAGCTCACCGTTTTCCGCCCCATCCTTAAAGCATGGAAAGCGCTCGATAAGGAGATTCACAGCCTGAGGTTCAATGGACGTTACTATAAGATCGACCAGATCCTGAAGCTGCTCATCTCCGAGAGCATCCTTCGCACTTTGAGAGCAATAGAGATCTGCCTTTCCGGCAAAAGCAGACATTCCCCGGGATCCCAGGATCATGCCCGCGCACAGCAGCGAAGCTGTCAGTTTCGCTGCAAAACTTTTTCCCCTGCCATGACTGTTTTTCATTTTGATTTACCTCCGGTTATCAGCAGCTCCGATATTACCAGCTGCCCGTTGCTCCGCCGTCCTTAGATTCCTTCTTTTCTTTACCATAATCCCCGGGAGCCGTGA
Organism: uncultured Lachnospiraceae bacterium; assembly: GCA_902785635.1. Lineage (GTDB taxonomy): Bacteria > Bacillota > Clostridia > Lachnospirales > Lachnospiraceae > Merdiplasma. The sequence continues at coordinate 5,274 of CACZZH010000091.1, read as the reverse complement.
CATAGGGAGTGCCGGGTAACCCGGGAACTGCGATGCCGGGAAGGCCGCCTGCTACCAGATCAAGCTCTTCGCCTGTGATCTTCAGTAAATTCTTTACTATAATATTTTTCATTTTCATTATCTCCTTTTATGCATTTATTTATGTTCTGTTCTTGCCGCTTTATTTTCGCGGCGCGTTGTAATTATAGTTACACAGCAATATACGCATGTTGCGGGAAACATCCATATCAGGAATTCATGGGCAATTATTATCATGCAATTCGAAAAAAGCGAATGTGCGGCAGCATGATCTATTTGTTTTTCCGCAGGTCGCTCCTTTTCTAAACGGACGGCATGCACACTGCAGGGGCATGCCTGAAAGAGTAGGGCGGTTACCAAATATAGCTGACAGTTTCTGTTGTTGACGCCAACTCAGCCAGGCGGAACCTGTTCCCTTAACCCGTTCGAACAGAGAAATCCACTTGATATGTTTCTTGTGGTCGTCCCTTTCGCGCTCCGGCGATCAATTCGAACAGAGAATTCTGGTTGATATGCTCCATGTGGTCGTCCCTTTCGGGCTCCGGCGATCAATTCGAACAGAGAATTCTGGCGGTTATGTTCCATGTGGTCGTCCTTTTCGGGCTCCGGCGTCCAATTCGAACAGAGAATTCTGGTTGATGTGTTCCATGTGGTCGTCCCTCTCGCGCTCCGACAAACAATTCGAACAGAGAATTCTGGCGGTTATGTTCCATGTGGTCGTCCCTTTCGCGCTCCGGCGATCAATTCGAACAGAGAATTCTGGTTGATGTGTTCCATGTGGTCGTCCCTTTCGCGCTCCGGCGATCAATTCGAACAGAGAATTCTGGTTGATGTGCTCCATGTGGTCGTCCCTTTCGCGCTCCGACAAACAATTCGAACAGAGAAATCCGCTTGATATGTTGCTTGTAGCTGTCCCTTCCGCCAGGGGGCATGAGTCACGACTCCGGAAAAAGACCTCGAACAGTTGATTATACAGGTAAATCGGTAGAAAAAGATATTATACCTGTACAAATAGCGTTTCCGGTATGAGCTAATTGTCTGGTGAAAGTCGTGGAATGCCGAATTTTACTTTATGAGCCGCCCTGCTTACGCTCTCAGGCTGAGCGCAGCAAGGAGCAGGGATTATTTACAGCGCGATCTGTCAGGGCAGGAACGCAGGCGAGAACTCGCCAGAGTGGGCAGGTGCCTCGAGGGAATATAACATATTCGGAAGCAGTGCAGCTGTTGTTTCCCAACGGGAAACGATAAGATATTGTCCGATATTCAAAAACGTTTGGGGAAAAACATATAAGAAAAAGAAAAGAGGCCCCGGAGGACCTCCATGTGTTTCTGTCATGATATTTACATCTCATCCAGCATATGGTGTGCAAGCGAATAATTCTTATACCGGTCATCCCCGGTCACTTCCCGGATCACTTCAATTCCTTTCGGGAAGACTACCTCATCCGCTTCACTTCGCAGTTCAAGCTCCAGGACCGCCTGTCTGCTCCATTCGGGATAGATGTCGATCTCATAGTAAAGATTGTTCTCGGACAGGCAGTACCGCGTTTTCCGGATGGGCCGCGCCGTTGGATCGGCATTGGCCTGGAGCTTCTGGAACTCATCCTCTGAAAGACGGTCTTCCACCTCGATTCTGCGCATAGCCGTGACACGGCGCTTTTCTGAACGATAATAGATATAATGTCCATTGCTGCCGCGCTTTCGGATCCGGATCTGCGTATCGTCATCACTGCGCAGATAGATCTGCACGATGTCCACTTTTTCGCAGTTTGGCAGAGATTCAAGCCGGGCAAGATCCGGATACCGGATCAGATACTTGCGTTCGATCTCAAAGGGTTCCGGTTCTCCCAGGAAGGAAAGGATCTCCGCGATCACCCGCTCCAGCTTCCCCTCAAAATCCGTTGAATTGTCAATAATGCGCAGATGCGGATGCCCTGTCCAGGAAGCAAGAAGCCGGTCATCCAGTGCTGCCGCCTGCTCCGGAGACTCTGTCCTGGCCGCATTGTTCGACAATGTATATGCCTCCAGCGCTCCTTTCGCGGCTGTGGTCAGATGAAAGACTGCATCGTAGGTATCCCGAAGAGCCACCTCGTTGGTCCCAAGGTGATCCATCACCTGGGCGAATTCTTCATCTGTCATGTAAGCCTTATTGTCCAGCGCCCCTCTGTCACATACGATCAGGATCTTCGGTACATCCATCGTGGCCGCTGCCTGCTCAAAGATAGCCTCCTTCTCCAGCTGGAGACGCATCTGGCACTTCTGATAATCCAGATTGGTCCCGCAGGTCCAGGGGGCGACTCCGCCGGTGATCAGTTCCGTGGCCGTCTCCGGTACAAAAAGGACCCTGTAGCCTCTCTTGGTAAATGCATTCTGGATCCAGCTCATGGCAGTAGTCTTGCCCGCACAGGGGCCGCCTGTGATCACGATCTTATGAATATTCATTCTCTGCTCCTCATCCTCTGCCGTTCCAAATCATTGTCTGCCTTTATTTATCTCTTCTGTTTGCCTTTTCTTTTCGTCTCTTTTTTCCAAATATTTCCTGAATCGCTGCATCAGGACTCACTCTCCGGAAACTCCCAGTCCATGAACTTCCAGAAAGGTTCATTCACGCGCTGTGCATAAGCCTCCATATCACGCTCCCGCCAGTCATAGAAGCCTTCACCGGCTGCGGTCCCGGTCTTCCCTGCCGCGAGCAGATCTGCAAGTATGGGAGGCGTATCCTTCCGGTCGGATATGATCGGAAAAAGCAGCCTGCAGTTCTTTTCATCCAGCCCAAGTCCCGCAAAATCCATATGTTCAAAGATCCCGATGGATGTATAGCGGGGACAGAAGGAATAACGAAGTGCCCGGTCAATGTCCTCACATTCACAGATTCCTTCTTCCACCAGCTGCATGGCTTCCCGGAACAAAGCAAACTGCAGGCGGTTGCCGATAAAGCCCGGCGTCGGTTTCTTCAGGATCACCGGTTCACGGTGAAGCGTGCGCAGGAATGCGGCTGCCTCCTCGATAAGACCCGGTCTGGTCTGCGCGCTCTGACACAGTTCAAAATAAGGAACCATGTGAGGCGGATTAAAGGGATGGGCAATGATCAGCCTGTCTGCGATTCGACTGATCCACGGATCCTCCTCCTGCTCCTCAAGCATCATATCCGGCGTGATGGCCGAACTGGCGGAGCAGATCATCTCCACCTCGGGACAGGCCTTGGCAATCTCCCGGAATACCGAGGCTTTCACCCCCCGGTCCTCTGCCACTGCTTCCATAAAAATGCTGCAGCCGGCAAGATCCGCATAATCCTGCGTCACATGCAGAAAGCTCTCACAGATCTTTTCCTGTTCTTCCTTCAGGATTCCCTGCCGGATCATGATCGAATAATGATCCCGGAAGGTCTTCCAAAGCCGCCGGGCTGCGGCTTCCGAGCGCACCAGGACATATGTGTCAAGACCATGTCCGGTGGTCAATACTGCCAGCGAGGACGCGATGATCCCGCTGCCGATTATGCCGACTGATCTGTTCATATAACCCTCCGTTACTTCGATTTGATCTATTCTTTATGACTTTCCCGACGTGTGATCATTTAACATTTTTTGAAAGCACGATATCCGTAACTTTTGTTTCCTTATCGGTCTTAAGGTACAGGGTGTAAAGATCCATGTAACTGTTGTAGGTGTCCTCAAAACTACCGTCGTCCTTCATCTGTGAGGTCTCAAGGGTATAGTGGCAGTCAGCCAGAAGATCCACCGCTTCATACAGATAGGTTCCGTAATGAATACCGAATATATTGAATTCATTGTCGGTATTGTGGACCTGTACCGAACGCACGATTCCGGTCTCGGAGTATGCAGTCATGCTCGCTTCCGCAAAGCCGTCCTCATTGATTTCACCCAGCTGCATATACAGACTGAACCCTCTGGCCGGCACCGGATCCTTCGCTTCTTTGAAGCTTGCCTGTGCGTCGTAGATACTCTCGTCCATATACCAGGACAGATCATAAGGATCCGGTTCCTCTTCACGGGCAGATACACTTAAAGTTCCGGCAAAAAGCATCATTCCTGCCAGAACAGCTGCGGTGCATCCTGAGATTATTCTGTTCATCAATATCCCTTCTTTCTTCAGCATCCGGGTTCCCCCAGGGCTGACTCTGTACAGCGGTATCCGCACTCCCGGTCCCTGCTTAGCACAGCGGTATCCGCACTCCCGCTCCCTGCTTTGCACAGCGGTATCTGGCTCCCGGTCCTTGCTTAGCACAGCGGTATCCGGCTCCGGGAGCCTGCTTAGCACAACGGTATTCTGATTTGCAAAAATAAAATCCTGATCTGTCAGAAGCCGTGGCCGGCACCGCCTGAACTGCCGCCGCCTCCGCCTCCGCCGCCTCCGCCGCCGCTGCTGGAAGAACTGCCGCGGGAAAGCCGTTCTCTGCGGTTTATTCTCGTACTGACAGAAGCCGTAAGGGCTGCCGCGCCGATCGAACCGGCCAGAAGGGTGCCCATCTCCCTCTTCTGTTTCCTGCTCTGCCTTACATAGAGAAACAGCAGCATCATGGAGAGGCTTAAGCCCAGCAGCAGGCTGATCACAGCCTTCATAGGCTGTGCGATCTTCTGCCCCGCATACAGGCTGCCGATCTGACGGAACACCTCCGTGGCACAAGTCGCGTAATCCCCTTTTGATGCATATTGATATACATTATCCTCGATGGAAGTCGCCGCGGAGTATCCCAGAGTCTTCTTCACATCCCCTTCAAAACGCAGGTTCAGGTTGCGGTGATACATATCCACCACAAATACGATTCCACCCGGATTGAAATATCCCTTCTGGTAGTAATTCCGGTCTACCCAGGTCTTCGTATCCACATCCTCTTTATAAGTGGCAAACGTCACATTCGTGTGATGACCGGTCTCTTCCATCACATCGAGAAGCTTTTCTGCTTCCTCTCTGGTGAGCAGCCCTTCCTCATCCCGGATCTGGACCACAAAACCTTCCCCGGTCGTCCGTGACAGTTTTCCCCTGCTCCCGGAAACCCCTCTTCCGGACGTTTCGTTTCCGGCTGCTTCCTCTCCGCCTGCCCCTCTTCCGGACGCTTTGTTTCCGCCTGCTTCGTTTTCTTTTACGCCGGCTCCACTTTCCGTTTCATCGGCCGCTGCTGCAAAAACCGGATCAGCTGCAGACATTCCCGGCAAGGCTGCCGGCATCATTCCGGAAATGCTGAACCATAAAGCCAGTGCCGCTGCCGCAAGTCCCTTCCGGAGCGGGAACACACTT
>CACZZH010000090.1 GCA_902785635.1 uncultured Lachnospiraceae bacterium | reverse complement strand
GGTAGAGGATGGTCATATGGTGTATCAGTATGAATCATGCTCTCCTGATGATTTAAGCCGGGAGATAGCAGAAGTCATGGATGATCTGTTTGAGTGGGCAAAGGCTCTGCCCTCGACATATTAAGTCCATGTATCCGGAGGCAGCGGTGCTGCCTCCATTTTTGTCTAGTCCGCCGGCCTCAGATACTTATCCACCAGCTTCTCATACTCCTCCGGAGTTCTTGCGATCTCACGGATCTTCTTCAGAATCGCCTGTTCCTTCGAAGTAAGGTTATTATCTTCTGACTGCTTCATATCATTGATGCCTTCTCCCGGCCGTGTGGTCATGAGATTATAGAGCTTCGTATCCTTCGGGAAGTTGTTCTCAAAAGGAACCAGGGACGATCCGACCTTGATCAAACCATGCCCGGCATCCACATTGGTGATATACGAAAGCTGCCTGTCTGAAATGTTCAGAAGCTTGGCAAGCTCGATCCTGTCCGTCGCCGCCTGATTAAGCATAACGATGAACTCTGAGTTAGATAGCATGGTTCTTGCCGTATGGGACTGCAGCAGGTCCAGCACGTTCTGCGTGATGCCCGTACAGAAGGCTCCATACTTTCTGACTCTCTTCCAGAGCTTAAACAGAAACTGCGCGGAATACTCATGCATGAACAGCAGATAGATCTCGTCAATGAAAACAAAGGTCTGCCTGCCCTTCTGCCTGTTCTGCGTGATTCTGTTCAGGATAGAATCCAGGATGACCAGCATGCCGATGGCCCTGAGTTGTTCTCCCAGTTCCAGGATGTCATAGCAGATCAGGCGGTTGTTGGTATCCACGTTGGTCTGCTTGGCGAAGGTGTTCAGGGATCCTCTGGTGAAGAGTTCCAGTTCCAGGGCCAGAGACTTTGCTTCCGGTTCCGGCTGCTTCAGCAGTTCTTCACGGAAGTCCTGCAGCGTCGGCGGCGTGCCCTGATAGTTGCCCTGCTGGTAGAACCGGTAAACGTTCTCCGTACAGCGGTCGATGATGGACTGCTGGCCCTTTGCGAACTTGTGACCGGCGATGATCTGCTCGCAAAGGCTCTGCAGAAACTGCGACTTCTCGATGATCGGGTCTGTTTCTCCGTATTCCCTGTTCATATCCATGGCGTTGATATGATTGGATGATGTGGCGGAGATCTCGATGACCGAACCTCCCAGCGCTCTGATCAGCGGCGCGTACTCACGCTCCGGATCCACGATGATGATATCCGCGTCCGTCCCCAGGATCAGATTGGTGATTTCATTCTTCGCCGTAAACGACTTGCCGGACCCGGACACGCCCAGGATGAAGGAATTGCCGTTGAGCAGTCTCCTTCTGTCCGCAATCATCATGTTCTTGCTGATGACGTTCTGCCCGTAATAGATGCCGTGACGGTCATAGACCTCCTGCACCCTGAACGGCATGAGAACTGCCAGCGACTCTGTGGTCATCGTGCGGAAGGCATCGATCTTCCGTGTGCCGTATGGCAGCGTGGTCTTCAGCCCGTCCAGCTGCTGCTGTTTCAGGATGCTCATCTGGCACAGTTTTTTCCTGACGATGGTCATGATCTCCTCAGTATCGTTATCCAGCTGCTCTTTGGAATCTGCCGTATGAACCAGCGTCATGACAGCGAACATCATGCGCTGATCCCTTGTGGTCAGATCCTCCAGAAAGTCTCTGGTCTCTTTACGTTGCTGCTCGATATCGTAGGGTAACACAGCAGAAAAGTTATTATTCATGTTCTGCCGTCTCTGCCAGTTGGCGGCGTTGGTCTCCACTCCAAGAAGCCTTTGCTCGACAAACTTCACTGCCTCATCGGTCGGAATCGGGATCACATCCACCGACAGCATCAGGTTCCGGTTGATGTCCGTGATCTCCGCGATCATATCGTCCCTGATATACGCTGCGTAATCACGCAAAAGCAGGACACGGCCAAACCGATCTCCGATTTTGAAATAGTCGCTGTGGTTCTCGTAGATGTCCGGACAGATATAGTCCCGGAAGTCGTGTCCCTTCTTCATGTGATCCTTCAGGTCGAAGTAGAAGCTGGTCTCCTCTCCGGTTCGCATGAAGTCGTGGATGATCCTGAGACGTTCCACCGCAGTGATCTCGGTACAGACGGATCCCAGCCTGGCGAAATGTGCTACCAGATCTGCACCTACCCTTGCGAAGTAGATACGGGCATCCTCAATGGACTTGCGAACGACAGAGATCGTCACGTACTTGTCCTGAATGATGGCGTTGCTGCCGGTGGCCTTGTCCAGCAGCATCTGGTTATACTCCTCACGGTATTCATTCAACCCATCCTCCTGCATCCGGATCAGGATCTGTTCCTCAAAATCCAGCCGGTTCAGTCTGCGGTTGTTGATAGTAATCTTGGTGGTGCTGCCGGAATCCAATGAGTTCAAGAGCTCCGAATACTCCAGAAACATCCCCTCCTTGTCGTCACGGGAAGCCACGGCGTAGTTGATATCCGTAAAACGATACATTTTACTGAACTTGTTCTTGCCATTCAAAAAGATCCCGTCAGGCCAGATGGTCTGGATCGGGATCATGTCCTGCACCTTCTTCGGGATAATGAATGCTTCCCTGTCCTGTTTCAGGATGTTACTTAACGTTTTGATCATGCTTTACCGACCTCCTTCCCTTTTTCCGTGATCCCCGTCTGTGAAACGGGGTCTTCTGCTTTTGCTTCGGTTCCTGCAAAAGCCTGTAATACACGTTGGTGTTGCCAAAGGTCAGGACCTTCGGGATCAGGAAGGTACTCCGAAACCATGCCAGAAGGAATCTCTCTGCCGTCATGCCGTTATACTTAAGAAAGCCGATCACGGCGAACGGAAAAGCTGCCAGGATGCAGAGCCAGCTAGTGGTCTCAAGACCCAGCAGGGGCTTGAGACCAAAATACACGCCGACTGCGATCAGACATGCCAGCACAGAAAAAACGAACTGTCTCAGTGACAGTCCGAAGAACATCGATTCCGTGTAATCACGGATCTCCTTATTGATTTTCACTTCCATCGCTAGCACCTCCCGGATTCAGCGACCATGCTTCCTTTCTCTGCCTGAGGCATTGCAAGCTCAAACTTCTTCTCATCCCTGTCGTAGTGAAAAACAGTATCTGAAAGCACGTCCTTCGGCTCCACCACTGACTGATTGGCCTGTCTGACCATCTCAGACAGCTCTCCTCTGTCGATCCCGGCAGAGTCCGGGATGATCAGCACCTCATGCTGTGAGGACGGGAGCACGCAGTAGCCTTCACCCAAAACCTCCGCCACATGCTCCCGCGTATCCGGATAGAACAGCACTGCGGAGCCGAGCATACCGCCGGTATTGCTCAGGACGTACATGTTGCTCACATCCTCCGGCGGCAGCGGTTCGCTTCTCTTCAGCAGGTTCTCTCCCTCATGGGTAAAGAGTGCCTGCCCCATGTCCACCAGGATCGGCGGATCGATCAGCTGGGCGTTGTCCATGGCTGCCATGAAAAGCTCCCTCTTATCGTAGTTCTGACCTTCCAGCATGCTCTGGGTCACGGTCGCTCTCCAGGAGCCTTCGTCGCCGTCCTTCATTTTGATGTCGCAGACCATGGCAAGGCCATGTCCGACGGTCATATACGGGGTCGTCGCCAGAAAGTCCCTGTTGCGCTTGATCTCAAGAAGTCTTACGGTCAGCTTATCCTTGATCTTGTCATAATCAAAGTCGATCTTCTGCGGCTCCGGCATACTGAGAGTCTGCAGGTATGCATCCTTTAGCTCCGCTGTAAGCGTATGCAGCTCTTCACCCTGCGTGAATCTGGCATATGCCTCATCCAGATAGATTGTCGGAGCAGCGTCGGATTCTTCTCTTTTAAAGGTCAGACCATGGTGCTTCTGATCGTTGGACTTCAGAACCATGGTGTCCTGGATCTCCAGACCTTCCCTCAACTCCTCTGGGATCATCTCCATCAGTTCTTCCTTCACACGGCTGATAAATTCATCTCTTGTCATGCTTTTCCCTCTCTTTCTTCATCAAAGTGATATACGCTCCCATGCGCCGGATCTGATCACGGCGATGCGGACTGTTTTTGGTAACGATTCTGTCTGTCATTTGTTCCTCCTTGTTTATCCAAGCCCCAATAATTCTCTTGATATCCTGTCGCTCATCTTGACCGCGCCTACCAGCACCAGCATGTTGAACACTAGCTCTCCAACGTATTTCCACACCATGGCTGCCGGTGCTGCATCCCCGTCCACCGCAGGCGGGCTCCCTGCGAACTTCGTGAAGATAATGCAGGCCAGAATGATGACCGCGCCCTCCATACAGACCGCTGCGTAGCTTTTGAGAAAGCCTATCCCGATGCTCTGAGACGGCTGCCCTGCAAAGGATGCCAGCGGAATTGGCGACAGCGCGGTGTACATATACAGCTTGAAGAAACGGCCGTACACGGTCAGTATGATGATGAAGGACAGCACGGTGATGAACAGGCTGCCGATGAGCGTTACTGCCCACAGCGGGATGCTCTCAAAGAAGCCGCAGTCCTCGATGGCCTTCACCATCTTGTCCGGGAGCGTCGCCTTTCCTATCTTCGCTACTCCCGATGCCTTCATCATGGTGCTCATCACGCCCTGGGCGATGGTGAACAATGCCAGCATTAGTTCCAGCCCGTAAGTCACCACTCCCTTTGCGATGCAGAAACGGATGAACAGCTTCAGCGCATGCTCCGGGCGCTTGATTTCCGTCAGACTCGCTGTCGTTTTCACCACCCCTACCAGAAAAAACAAAACGAGCAGCGCAAGCCCAATCGCCTGTACTGCTCCGTTGATCTGCAGGATGACCTTCCATATACCGCCGCCCTTGAAGCTCTGGGGCGACATCAGCAGAAGCTCCCATACTTCCGCCAGTTTCTCATTCCACGTATTCAGCGCATTATTAAGATTCTGCACGACCCACGAATCCGACATGTCAGCAGACCTCCCTTCTTTTGTCTTGTGATCACGGTTTTTCTCACCTCCCGTCTCTTTAGTCCTTAAAAATCAGAATCCGGTGACAGCCTGTATTGGTAATCACCGGACATGTAATTGATCTTAAGCTACTATTTTTTCTTTCCCCAGTCCTTCATGGTTCCGCCGTCATATTCCACATTACCGCGATGCACTGCGACCGGGATCTTATCCAGTTCTTCCTGCAGTGCTGCAAATTCTGCATCCATCAGTTCAACTTCACTTTCTCTCTCGTGTTATTTACTCGAAGCATACACTCTCGTAGGTCTTATACTTTCCCATTTCCCGCAGTTTCTTTGTCGCCGGACTTTCGAAGGTTCCTTCGATGACGTCTGCGAATCCATGCCTCTCGACGATGTCCTTCATGTTTTCAATATACGGACATCTGTCATGATGACGATTTTCTGTTACAGCGCATGATGCGAAATGCACTGCGACCTCGGATTTCTTAACGTCCGTCATGGCGTGCATTTTTTTAGCAAAATGTTCGAGCTGTCCTGCTACACCTGCGCCATTGCATCCACCACAGGTCATTGTAATGAATTTCGTATCCTCAGGATACCCTGCAAACGAACAGTTTCTTTCAAAAAAGCTGTTTGCACAGGCAAACCCGGAACATCTGGTTCTTGAATGTTCGCACTGAATTGCGACAACAAATTTGATCTTATTCTTGTCCATAGCTCCTCCTTATCCAATCAACAACTTTAAATCATCATCTACTGTTCCGATCCCTGCGATCCCGAAAATCTCAATGAGCGCATTCGCCACGTTTGGTGACAGGAACGCCGGAAGTGTAGGCCCCAGATGGATATTCTTTACGCCGAGATACAGCAGTGCCAGAAGCACGATAACAGCTTTTTGCTCATACCAGGCAATATTGTACGCAATTGGCAGTTCATTGACATCATCAAGGCCAAAGACTTCCTTCAGTTTCAGCGCAATCAATGCCAGTGAATAGGAATCGTTGCACTGTCCGGCATCAAGAACACGAGGAATTCCGCCTATGTCGCCGAGATTCAGTTTGTTGTATTTATACTTCGCACAACCTGCTGTAAGAATCACAACATCCTTTGGCAGTTTCTCTGCAAATTCTGTATAATATGACCTTGTTTTATGTCTTCCGTCACATCCGCCCATTACGACGAACTTCCGGATCGCGCCGCTCTTTACTGCCTCAACGACCGGTTCCGCAAGGGCAAAGACCTGTTCGTGGGCGAATCCGCCGGTAATGGTCCCTGTCTCAATTTCCTGCGGCGGCTGGCATGTCTTTGCCTGATTGATGATTGGTGAAAAATCCTTGACCTCCCCATAAGGCGCATCAATATGTCCGCAGCCCGGATATCCTGCTGCACCTGTTGTCCACAGTCTGCCCGCATACGATTCCGCAGGTGGAACAATACAGTTTGTAGTCATGAGGATCGGTCCATTAAAGCTGTCGAATTCTTCTTTCTGTTTCCACCATGCATTACCATAGTTTCCTGCGAAATGTTCGTATTTCTTGAAGAACGGATAGTACTGTCCGGCAAGCATCTCGCTGTGTGTGTATACATCAATACCGGTCCCTTTAGTCTGTTCCAGTAACATCTCCAGGTCCTTCAGGTCATGCCCTGAGATCAGAATACCAGGATTGCTTCTGACTCCGATATCTACTGTTGTGATTTCCGGATTGCCGTAGGCTTCTGTATTGGCTTTGTCCAGCAACGCCATTCCCTGTACACCGTATTTGCCCGTTTCCAATGTCAATGCTACAAGATCGTCTACGCTAAGCTTGTCATCCAGAGTTGCCGCGAGTGCTTTTTGTAGAAATGCATCTGTTTCTGCATCAGTCTGCATCAGTGCATTCGCATGCTTTGAATAGGCGCAAAGGCCTTTGACTCCATATGTAATCAATTCTCTCAATGAACGAATGTCCTCATTCTCTGTTGCAAGCACGCCGACAGTCTTTGCTTTTGCCGCATACTCGTCTCTTCCTCCATCCCATCTTGCTGCTTCCGGCAGGTTGGCTCTTCCTACTGTCTTCTGCAGTAAACTGCGCTTGATTCTGAGTGTTTCAGAAATCCTGTTCTCAATAGCTTTCTGATCAAAGTTGGCATTGGTGATCGTCTGGAACATATTTACGCTGATCATCTGATCGATTGCTCCGGATACGGCCTCTCCTTCTTCACGAAGCATTGTAGTTACAGCACAAAGTCCTTTTGTTACATACACCAGCAAATCCTGCATTGCAGCAACTTCCGGTGTCTTGCCGCAGACTCCCTTCACCGTACAACCCTTGCAAGCTGCCGTTTCCTGACACTGATAGCAGAACATTTTATTATCCATGGTTTATCTCCTTTCGTATCTTCATTAACCTATGATTCAATTATATATATCGGTCCGTATCAATATGTTGCCTGCGCAACGCATTCTCTTGCTCGGCCTTATTGTTTGATTTGTTCCCGAGTAATATATCTCCATGGAATGTTTCCAGTTCCCAGTCCATGTAACCGACCCAACTAACGTTGTTCTTTACCTGTTTTCTCATTTGCTATTCCTCCTCACGGATCGCAGCGACCGGACAAACCTCGATCGCTTCCATTACGTCATCTCTGTTTTCGTCTGTTGTGTCCGCTGTCGCAACGGCTTTACCGTCCTCATTCATTTCGAAGACTTCCGGACAGGTCGCTGCACAGGCACCACAACCGATGCAGGTATCCTGATCTACAAATGCTCTCATTTTACTCACCGTTCCTTTCTTATTCCAGTGTCAACAGCAATGCCATTTTGAATTTATGATCTGCCTTCACGCTGTGCAGTCCGCCTTTCGCGAAATGGAAGGTTTCTCCCGCTTTGATGCGGTGTTCTGTTCCTTCGTAGCCGATGACTGCCTCACCGTCCAGCGCGAATACCAGCGCCTCACCCGGCGCCGCGTGCTCTGAAAGTCCTGTGCCCTCTGCAAAGGCCATCACAACGAATTTCATTTTATCATTATGGACCACATCCATATTGATGATCTTCTCATCCTGATAAGGGATCAGATCTGCCAGTCTGAATACTTCTCCTGCCTTGATTACTTCGTTCATGTTGCTCTCCTTTCCAACGGAGATCTCCGTATATACCGTCTGCTGCTCCGTTCTTATTCCTACCGGTGTGTCCACAGGTGTCAGCATGACATCCCCTTTCTCCAGCTTTTGCGATGATCCATTCCCGCCATAGACTTCCAGCGTTCCGCTGTCCACCAGCAAAAGCTTATGGTACGGATAGATCTCTGCACTGATATCCGTATTCTTCGCCAGGGAGAAATAGATGATGTCTGTGCTGCCGTCTGCGATGGCCCTTGATACAGTACACCCCGGCACTGGCTGATTGTCCTTTGTGATGGAGAATACCTCTCCCGTTTTTTCTTTCATGATGCTCTTACTCCGCTATTTATGTTTCTCGATCAGCTCCGTCAGCTTTTGGATGATCTGATCTTCCGCTATGCCGGATTTCTTACTCATTTCAGCGACCGTAGCCTTTTTCAGCATGATCTTGCCGACCGGCGTATTCAGCATTTTAAATTTGTCACTGATCTGCATGACCTCACTCTTCAACCATGGGTACTCCTGCAGCAGATCTGCCAGCTTTGTGTCTTTCGTTATCATCATTCTCACCACCTTACCCTACCTTAACATCCGGATTCTTTTCTCCGAACTTCTCTTTCAGAGCCGCGCAGATCTCATCTCTCGCTTTGTCCTGCTTCTCCATGTTCTTGATGGTCTTATACGCTGCAAACAGTGTGGATGGTCCGATCTCGGAACTGAAGTATCCGATTCCCTGGTTCCATGCCAGAAGCTCGAACACATCATCCAGCGCAGCACTGTCCAGTCCGTGGATATATGCTTTGACCAGTTCTCTGGTTGCCTGACGCATTCTCCCTGCTCCTACCGCGTTGGTCAGGGACAAAAGCAAGCGCATCTCGTACGGAAGGTGCCGGTGTTCATCGTTCCATGTCAGATCCCAGAAGTTCACCGCGATCTCCCCGAGGCCTTCATCGATGACCGGCATGTTGGTCAGCGCCGCCGGGCGCATCGGGATATCCTTATCCTCCTGCTTTACTTCCGTGCGACAGAAGTACGCGTGGTATTCATGCTCTGCCGTCTTCTCGGTATGATGCTCAAAACCCAGACCCTCCATTACTTCATAGAGCGGGATCGGATCGAAGGTCTGGATGACTTCCATCCCCTGACCTGCCTCCATCGCCGCCGCCTGTTTCTTCAGCCCCTGAAAGAAGTTTCCGGCGACTCCTCTGACATCTACTGTTTTGAATGTATCTGTTTTTTCTTTCCAATCTGTATAACTCATGGTATTCCTCCGTTTCATGATTGATCTGGTTTTTTCTTGTCTTTCTGTGGTTAGTCTAATATAATCAAATATGAAAATACGTTGCTTAAACCACGGAATTGAAAAATAATGACTATGAATAAAAAAGATCTGCAGGTGATTCAGAATTCGCCTCTGTTTGCAGGGATGACGGAAGAAGAACTTCAGGATGCTCTGACCGCTCTGCACGCAAGACGGAAGGAATATCCAAAGGATGAACTGCTCCTGATGGCGGGTGATCTAACCAACGACCTCGGCCTGGTTCTCTCAGGCAGTGTGACGATCGAGAGTAATGATATCTGGGGAAACCGGACGATCATCACCCATGTTTCTCCCGGCGATTATTATGCTGAGGCATTCTCCATACTTCCCGGAGAGCCCGCCTACGTTGATGTACGCGCAAATGAGCCGACCGCTGTCGCGCTGTTTGATCTGTCCGGCCTTTCTGAGCTGAGAAAAGCATTTCCTTCCTGGCTGACCGGACTTTTCTCTAACCTCCTGACGATCTCTATCCGCAAGAATATGCTGCTGGCGCAGAGAAGTTTTCACACTTCACCCAAGACAGCTCGCGGGAGAGTCTGCGCATATCTGAACAGCATCGCGCTGAAGAAACACAAAACGGAATTCGATATTCCCTTCGACCGTCAGCACATGGCAGATTACCTGAATCTTGACCGGACGGCTCTTTCCAAAGAGCTTGGCAGGATGCGGGACGATGGCCTCATATCGTTTCATAAGAATCATTTCCGGATCCTGAATGGAGAGCAGCTTGATTCTCTGATCTAATGACAATTGCGATGTAGTGGCAGCATTTCTGCTGCCTCTTCTATCAAACTTTGCTGAAGTTGCTTTTCTTGCGTTTCTTCCGGCCGTCAACCCAGAAGCAGAAACAACGCTTACCATAGTCTTTGGCATATACTCTTGTGCCGTCTTTCTTCGTGACATACGCTGTGTGTACCCACATAAGCAACCTCCTTCCTTACCCAACGATCATGTTCAGAATCTCTTTCGTAAACGTAATAATGATCCCGCCGGCCAGGGTCAGAAATCCGTTCGCTCTCTGGCTTGGATCATGCGACTTCAGCGACAGGCCGACCTGCATGATTCCAAGTCCCAGCAAAATCAGTCCGATGGCTCTGATAAGGCTGAAAATAAAGTTGGACAGGTTGTTAACTGTCTGAATCGGGTCCCCTGCTGCGTAGCAAATGCCCGCGCAGACTGTAAAGCACAGGACGGCTGCCACATACATCACCAGGCCCAGCCTCATGGTGCTGGTGCTCCCGTCAAGATTGATCATTTTGTTTCTTTTTTCCATTGATGCTTTCTTCCTCCTTCTCCTTTGATGCTATTTGTCTTTCCACGTCTTCCTCTGACAGCAACTCATATCCTATGTCTGGGATCTCAAGCATATTCTCAGGCGGCTCCACGTCGAACGTCAGCGAGATCGTGTTCACGGCTCTGCTCGCATCTCCGTGAGCATATGGCCTTGCTTTGCCATCTGCTGTCAGCGCTACGTTCGGATGCTTCAGGATCTCATACTTCAGATCCTTTACCGGCCGCTCGCCGCGGATAAAAAGAAGCGCGTACTTGTTATCCAGCATGCGCACTTCATCTGGGGTCATAAGCTCACGCCCTGCATTCTGATCGTTCTTCGAGTAGTTGCCGTTCCTGCCAAAGCTCCTGCCGTAGGTGTTGGTGTCGATAGTCTCCTTGCCAAGCAGTTCGCTGACATACTTGTGCGTCGCCTGCTCATTGCCACCCAAATAGACGAACTCATCGCAGTTGCCCACAACGCTTTCCCAGTCTTTCTCATACAAAGCCTTCAGTTGTGTCAGGTTCTGCAAGATAATGCTGACAGACACGCCACGGGAACGCATGGTCGAAAGGATCTTCTGAAAGTCATCGGGCATGGCGATGTTGGGAAACTCATCACAGAGGAACTGAACATGGACCGGCAGGCTTCCTCCGTACTTCTTGTCCGCCAGCTCAAAAAGCTGCTGAAAGAGTTGCGTGTACAGAATGGACACCAAGAAGTTAAACGACGTATCGTTGTCCGGAATGATTGCGAACAGAGCTGTTTTCTTTTCTCCTATGGTGTTCAGTTCCAACTCATCTGTGATGGTGAGCTTCGCCACACTCTCCAGATTGAACTTCTCCAGCCTTGCTGCCAGCGTGATCTGGATAGACTTTAAGGTCTTTGCAGCGCCGGAATGATATGCGTCATAGTACTTCAATGCGATATGGTCAGGGTCAGTCTGTCGCAGATCGGTGAACAGTGAGTCCAGCGCGCTCGGCGCATTGTCCTCTTCATCCACTTC
>CACZZH010000089.1 GCA_902785635.1 uncultured Lachnospiraceae bacterium | reverse complement strand
CGTGTAATCATCAGGATTACGCGGCGTATCATGGTGTTGCCCCTGTTTTCGAAGCTGACGAGCCATAGAACTATGTGGCCCCTGCAAGTATTAGACAGGATGAGGGATCCTGCTCCCGAGGCCGCATCATTGTTTACAAGGCTTCGCACGTGCGGAAAAACATATAAGTTAGACCTTGAAATAAGCCCGTGAACCCGTTACAATGTTCCGTAACTTGTGCCCGTAAGAAGCTTCTGGCTTTTTCACAGCACAGATAAGAGAGGGACACTGTATGAAAACGAAAGAAGACCTGCGCAGGCTGCTTTTGTCCATTGATCATAAAGGATATCTGGCTTATAAAGAGACAAAAGGAAAATGGTCCTGGGGTAATTATGTCCTTAGCATTGACCATGTGCAGGGGGATCCGTTTGCCACCCCTTCCGGGGTAAGCGTGATCGTACCGGGAAAGACTGCCGGTTTTCCGGAAGCATACGTAAAGGAAGATCACCGCAGGATCGCACTGCAGGATCATCTTCTGCGTCTGTTTGGAGAGAAGCTGGTACAGAGGGAACGCTCTTATGCCGGATCGGGAAAGAGCGGCCTGGTGACAACATCCCGGCCGGGACAGGAGGTCCTTGAGCGCACAGCGTGCAGAATTGAACCTGCGGACGGTCAGGTGACGCTCCGCTTTCAGGTAGGCTTTCCTGCCAACGGCAGGACGATCAACGCCCGGGAACTGCTTCGAATTCTTGAGGAACAGCTTCCGGAAACGGTGGAGAAGACCCTGATGCGGCAAAATCTGAACCAGAAAGCACTTGAGGGCGTGATCGACCTGGCAGATGACCGGAAATATATCCGCTCTCAGCTGGAAGAGAGGGGGCTGTGTGCCTTTATAGCAGACGGTTCCATCCTTCCGAGAAAAAGCGGAGTTTCTTCCCTTCCGATGCAGAATGCGGTCCCGTTTAAGAGTCCGGAAAGCATGGCAGTGATCATGGAGCTGCCCCACCACGGGTCTCTTCGAGGAATGGGAATACGCAAAGGGATCACACTGATCGTGGGCGGCGGATATCACGGAAAATCGACTCTGCTGCAGGCGCTGGAGATGGGTGTTTATGACCATATCAAAGGGGACGGCCGCGAGTATGTGATCACGGATCCGCAGGCGGTCAAGATCCGGGCAGAAGATGGGCGAAGCATTGTCGGTACGGACATTTCTGTGTTCATTCAGGATCTGCCGAATGGGAAAGATACAGTCCGGTTTACGACGGAGGATGCCAGCGGCAGCACTTCCCAGGCTGCAAATGTGGTTGAGGCTATGGAGGCCGGGTGCTCACTGCTTCTGATCGATGAGGATACGAGCGCGACCAACTTCATGGTCCGGGACAGCCTTATGGCAAGTGTGGTAAGTCCGGATAAGGAACCGATCACGCCTTTTGTTTCAAGGATCCGTGATCTGTATGAGACCTCCGGTGTCTCCACGATTCTGGTTGCAGGTAGCAGCGGCGCCTTTTTCCATGAAGCGGATACCGTGATCCTGATGGACCGGTATATCCCGTGCGATATCACTGGGAAAGCGAAGGCGGCAGCGGCGCTTGAAGGAGACGGGCTGCGGAAAACGATCCCGGAGGGAAGAAAATACCACGGTATCTCCCAAAACCGGATCCCTGAGGCAGACCGTGCACTCCTGCGGGAGCAGAGAATCAAACTGAAGACCCTCTCAGATGACAGCTTTCTGATCGCACATAATGAAGTAGATCTTCGCGGCCTGGAACAGATCGCGGACCGCGAACAGACTGCGGCGCTGGCATATATGCTGAAATATATGCAGCTGCATTTACTGGACGGGAAGACCAGCCTGCCCCAGGCAGCCCGGAAGATGCTTGCTCTTACGAACCGGCAGGGTCTGGAGATCCTGTTTGAAGGATCTGCGCCGGGCAACGGACTTGCACAGGTGAGACTGGCAGAGCTGTGCGGTATGCTGAACCGCTTTCGGAATCTGCGCATTAAATAATAGAAAATGATGTACCTTTAGAATTTTGCTGAAAAAGAAAAAAGAAGGAGAGAGACCCATGCCAAAGATCACATTTATGGGTGCCGGATCGACTGTATTTGCAAAGAATGTCCTGGGCGACTGTATGATGACTCCAGTGCTGGAGGAAAGTGAGATCGCGCTCTATGACATTGATGCCGTGCGGCTGGAAGAGTCAGCAATGATGCTGGAAGCGATCATCCGAAACAATGGTTCCAAAGCTTCCATTCGTAAATACCTGGGCACGCAGGCGCGCAAAGATGCGCTTCGTGGTGCGAAATATGTTGTAAACGCGATTCAGGTAGGGGGATATGATCCCTGCACGATCACCGATTTTGAGATACCGAAAAAATACGGCCTGCGTCAGACGATCGCGGATACACTTGGTGTAGGCGGTGTGTTCCGGGCTCTGCGCACCATCCCTGTGATGCTGGATTTCGCCCGGGATATGGAAGAGGTCTGTCCGGACGCATGGCTTCTGAACTATACCAATCCCATGGCCATGCTCACCGGAGCAATGCTTCGCCTTACAAATGTAAAGACAGTAGGTTTATGTCACAGTGTGCAGGTCTGCGCGCCGACGCTGCTGAATGAGCTGGGAATCGGATATGACGACCGGGTACAGGCCAAGATCGCCGGAATCAATCACCAGGCATGGCTGCTCGAGTGCACCCGGGACGGAGAAGACCTTTATCCGGAGATCAAACGGAGGGCAGCGCTCTACAATCAGGGGAAACTGGATATCGGTACCTTCGAGGAGAGGGTAGAAATGATGTCTGACGGAGAACCGCTTCCCGGCCAGTCGCTGGAACGACTTCGTGAAGAATATGATCTGTACCGGAAGACCGGAAGACACGGCGATATGGTTCGTCTGGAACTCATGCGCAGGTTTGGATACTACATCACGGAATCCAGTGAACATAATTCAGAATACACGCCCTACTTTATTAAGAAAGGTCATCCGGAGCTGATCGAAGCATTCAATATCCCGCTTGACGAATATCCGCGCCGCTGTATCAATCAGATCCGGGAGTGGAAGGAGCGCGGCCATGAGCTGACCCAGAATCCGACGCTTTCCCATAAGCGTTCCAGGGAATACGCAAGTTATATTATGGAAGCAATGGAGACGAATCATCCCGTACGCATCGGCGGAAATGTACTCAACAAGGGCCTGATCACCAACCTTCCTTCCAATGCGTGTGTGGAAGTGCCCTGCATGGTGGACCGCGGAGGCGTACAGCCTGTCGTGATCGGAGATCTGCCCGAGCAGTGTGCTGCGCTGAACCGTACCAACATCAATGTACAGCTCCTTGCGATCGAAGCGGCACGCACCCTGAAGAAGGAGACCGTTTATCAGGCAGTGATGATGGATCCGCATGCCGGGGCGGAACTCACGATGGATGAGATCGTCTCGATGTGCGATGAACTGTTTGAAGCACACAAGGGCTGGATGCCGGAGTATCACTGAAAAGCCGGCCGGAATTTCTTCCGGAAATTAAAAACCGTCAACAAAAAGTACTTGACACCGTGAAACGTTTTAAGTAATATATAGCAGGCGGCAGGACAGATTGCGGAAAGGACAGCAGATGGAAAAGATCCTTCGACAGACTTTGTTGTTTGATTTTTACGGAGATCTGCTTACACAGCATCAGCGGGATATATATGAGGAAGTGGTCTGCAACGATACTTCCTGCAGCGAGGTGGCTGCCCGCGAGGGAGTGAGCCGCCAGAGCATTCACGAGCTGGTGCGAAAGTGTGACAGGCAGATGGATGTCTATGAGGAGAAGCTTCACATGATGGAGCGTTTTCTCAGAGTGAAGGATCATGTCACCGCGATCCGGAAGGAAGCGGAAGCAATGACCGCAGAAGTCGGAACGGCCGGAGCAGCTGATGTGATCCGGCAGCTGTGTGATCAGATATTGGAGGAGCTGTAAAAAGTGGCATTTGAGAGTTTAACCGAAAAACTGCAGAATGTATTCAAATCACTCCGTGGAAAGGGACGTCTTTCGGAGGATGATGTAAAAGCAGCACTCAAAGAAGTAAAGCTTGCTCTTCTTGAAGCAGACGTCAACTTTAAGGTAGTCCGCCGGTTCACAAAAGCAGTCCAGGAAAAAGCGATCGGACAGGACGTAATGAACGGCCTTAATCCGGCGCAGATGGTCATCAAGATCGTCAATGATGAGCTTGTGTCCCTGATGGGCAGCGAGACAGCGACCATTGCTTTCCGGGGCCCCGGTGAGGTCACAGTGATCATGATGATGGGCCTTCAGGGTGCCGGTAAGACCACGACTGCTGCCAAGCTTGCAGGAAAGATCAAGAGCAGCGGGAGACGTCCGCTTCTCGTCGCCTGTGATGTGTACCGTCCTGCAGCCATCAAACAGCTGCAGATCAACGGAGAAAAGCAGGGGGTCGAGGTGTTCTCACTCGGCGATCAGGTCGCACCTGAGGAGATCGCCCGACAGGCAGTTGTTCATGCGAAGGCACATTCTCTGAATGTGGTGATCCTCGATACCGCCGGCCGTCTTCATGTGGATGAGAGCATGATGGAGGAGCTTCAGCGGATCCGTGAGACTGTCAGAGTGGATCAGACGATCCTCGTCGTGGATGCCATGACCGGACAGGACGCTGTGAATGTTGCCCAGACATTCGAAGAGAAGATCGGAATCGACGGCGTGATCCTGACAAAGATGGACGGCGACACCAGAGGCGGTGCGGCACTTTCCGTCAAGGCAACGGTGGGAAAACCGATCCTGTACGTAGGTATGGGAGAGAAACTCAGCGACCTTGAACAGTTCTATCCCGACCGGATGGCTTCCCGTATCCTGGGAATGGGCGATGTGATGTCCCTGATCGAAAAAGCACAGGAGAACATCGATGAAGAAAAAGCCCGCGAGATGGAGAAGAAGATCAAGAAGGCGACCTTCGGCTTCGATGATTATCTGGAAAGCATGGCCCAGATGAAAAAAATGGGCGGTCTGTCCAGCATTCTCGGAATGCTTCCGGGAATCGGCGGCGGTCAGATGCAGCAGCTCGAGGACGCCATGGATGAAAAGCTTATGGCAAGGACCGAAGCGATCATTCTGTCCATGACACCGCAGGAGCGGAGCAATCCCGACATCCTGAATCTGCAGCGCAAACAGCGCATTGCAAAGGGAGCGGGCGTGGACATCAGCGAAGTGAACAAACTCGTGAAGCAGTTCGGCGAAGCCCGCAAAATGATGAAGCAGTTCGGCGGGGCAATGGGCGGAGGACGCCGCAGTAAGTTCAATCTGGGCGGACTTAAGCTTCCGTTTTGATCCCGGACGATGAATACCTGCGGGGGAGTCCTGATATAACGGCAGTAAAGCGCACAGCGCTTATTGTATAGATTGAAGAATGGATAATATAACCAAGGAGGAATGAAAAAATGGCAGTTAAGATCAGACTGAGAAGAATGGGGCAGAAGAAGGCACCTTTCTATAGAATCGTTGTGGCGGATTCCAGATCCCCGAGAGACGGAAAGTGCATCGAGGAGATCGGACGGATCCGAGCGAATTCAAGATCAACGAAGAGCTTGCTAAGAAATGGCTTGCAAACGGTGCTCAGCCTACAGAAGTAGTAGGAAAACTCTTCAAGCTTGCCGGAATCGAAAAATAATCCAACATTTACAGATTATAGAGGAATGCAGGTATGAAAGAATTGGTAGAAGTGATTGCAAAATCGCTTGTCGACAATCCTGATGAAGTGGTGGTCACTGAAAAGGAAAGCCGGAGAGCTATCGTTCTTGAACTTCAGGTCGCTCCTTCCGATATGGGAAAAGTGATCGGCAAACAGGGGCGTATTGCCCAGGCAATACGTACGGTTGTCAAGGCAGCTGCTTCGGGCGAAGATAAGAAAGTGATTGTGGATATTCTGTGAGTGGATGAGAGCTGCCGCATTTTGCGGCAGCTTTGACATTCTATTTACACAGGAAATTGATGAGTCAGGAGAATGAAGAATATGGAAGATATGCTGCGGGTGGGCGTGATCACATCCACCCATGGACTGGCGGGGGAAGTTAAAGTGTTCCCGACGACGGATGACCCACAGCGTTTCCGCTTTCTGAAAGAAGTCTATGCGGATACAAAGAAAGGGCTTCGCTGCCTGCATGTGGATCATGTACGTTTTTTTAAACAGTTTGTGATCGTACATTTCGATGGTCTGGAACGGATCGAGGATGTGCAGGACATGCTGAAATGTGATCTTCTGGTCACACGTGAAAATGCCATTCCGCTGGAGGAAGGGCAGTATTATCTGGCTGATCTGATCGGACTGCAGGTCGTCAAGGAAGATGGCACTGTGCTGGGGGTCCTGGAGGATGTACTCCAGACGGGAGCGAATGATGTTTATGCAGTGCGTCTTGAAAAGACGCACAAAGAGCTCCTGATTCCGGCAATACCGCAGTGTATCCTGAATGTGGACCTCGAACAGGGCCGGATGACGGTGTATCTGCTTCCGGGTCTGGAAGGATAAGGGGGAAGTCATGCGTTATTATGTGATGACCCTTTTTCCGGAGATGATCATGGAGGGAATGCATACCAGCATTATCGGCAGAGCGATGGACCGGGGGCTTCTGTCATTGGAAGCGGTGAATATCCGTGACTTTGCCGAACCACAGAGAAAAAGCCGTATCGACGATTATCCCTATGGCGGGGGCGCCGGTATGGTGATGCAGGCTGAGCCGGTCTACCGGACATGGGAATCCATCGTCGGAAAGATCGGCCGGAAAGCGCGGTGCGTTTATCTTACTCCTGCCGGCCGGGTGTTCGACCAGCCTCTGGCGCGTGAACTTGCCTTGGAAGAAGATCTGATCTTTCTGTGCGGGCATTATGAGGGGATCGATGAGCGCGTCGTTGAGGAGATCGTGACTGACCAGGTGTCGATCGGAGATTATGTTCTCACCGGCGGAGAACTGGCAGCCATGGTAGTGATGGATGCAGTGTCGAGAATGGTTCCCGGTGTTTTGACGAACGAACTGTCGGGGCTGGATGAGAGTTTTTCGGGCAGTCTTCTCGAATATCCGCAGTACAGCCGGCCGGAGAAAAAAAAAAAAAAAGAGGTTCCCCAGATCCTCCTTTCAGGACATCATCAGAATGTCGACAGATGGAGACGGGAGCAGTCTATTCGAAGAACGCTGGAGCGCCGTCCGGAACTTCTGGAGAAGGCGGAGCTTGATAAAAAAGACCGCAAATATCTGCAGGAACTTCTTGCAAACCGGGAAGAAATGTGATAAACTATCAAAGCTGTTGTGTGGACAGCAGTGATCGTACGGATAAAAGTTCAGATCCGTACGCAGATTCATGATGATTACAGGATGGTCCTCTGTTGAATGAGAAATCCTTTTGGGATGGAAAGATAGAAGCACTTCATTAAGAACATCCGGACACAGGAGGAAAGAAAAATGAACGACATCATCAGAAGCATTGAAGCTGCACAGATGAAAGAAGAAGTGCCGCAGTTTAACGTTGGCGATACTGTACGCGTTTCTGCAAAGATCAAAGAAGGAAACCGTGAAAGAATTCAGGTTTTCGAAGGCGTTGTGATCAAGAAGCAGGGCGGCAGCAGCAGAGCTACATTCACGGTACGTAAGAATTCCAACGGTATCGGCGTTGAGAAGACATGGCCGCTGCATTCCCCGAAGATCGAAAAGGTGGAAGTAGTAAGAAGAGGTAAAGTAAGACGCGCGAAACTTACATATCTGAGAGGACGCGTAGGCAAAGCCTCCAAGGTTAAAGAGATCGTGAAATAATTAAAGGATGATGCAGTGGGAGGAACGAATACTTTGTATTTTGTTCCTCCTTTGTTTTCTTTTCGCAAATATCGTACTGAAAAAAGGGAGCTGCCTATGAATGAGCATAGAAAATCCTATACAGGTTCCAGAATGGACCAGAGTCTGGTCGGACGAAGGGAGACCAAGCGCTATGAAGATGAGATCATGGCCCAGCCTGCCCTGCGCCGGTCCCGGCCGCTTCCGGTGGTGATCTTCACCTGGACTTTTCAGATTCTGATCGTGATCATGGCAGCATACCTGCTGGTCTATTTTTTCGGACAGCGAAGGACGAACGTGGGACCTTCCATGGATACTACTCTGTCAGGCGGGGATGAAGTACTGATCAATATTCTTGCCTATCAGATGAGAGGGCCGAAACAGGGCGATGTCATCAGTTTTAAACCGAACGGGAACACCAGCAGCCGTTCGAGCATTAAGAGAGTGATCGGTACCCCGGGACAGACGATACAGATCATAGATGGTATGATCTATATCGACGGCAAAGTCTATCTGGAAAAAAAGGATTATCCGGTGATGACAAATCCCGGTATGGCGGAGAACCCGATCCGTCTCGGGGAAGGTGAATACTTTGTACTTGGGGATAACCGCAACAACAGTGAAGACAGCCGTTATGCCCAGGTCGGTCTTGTCACAGGGGATATGATCGAAGGGAAAGTGTGGTTTGTGATCCGGCCCGCCGAGCACAGGGGATTCCTGAAGTAAGGTGTGTCCGGCAGAGAGGAAGAAAGTATGGATTATCAATGGTATCCGGGACATATGACTAAGGCCCGGCGCCGGATGCAGGAAAATCTGAAACTGGTGGATCTGATCATCGAACTGACGGACGCCAGAACGGTCCGATCCGGCAGAAATCCGGATATCGATGCAATGGCTGCCGGAAAAAAACGGATCCTTGTCCTTACAAAAGCGGATCTGGCAGATGAAAAAGTGAATGATGAATGGATCCGCTATTATAAAGAGAAAGGAATTCTGGCAGCGGCCATGGATGCACGTAAAAGCGGTAATATCCGTCAGGTACGATCCCTCGTTGCACAGGCCGCGCAGGAGAAGATCGAACGCGACCGCAAAAGAGGGATCCTGAACCGTCCTGTACGGGCCATGATCGTCGGAATACCGAATGTGGGGAAGTCCACATTCATCAATTCCTATGCGGGTAAAGCGAGCGCGAAGACCGGCAACCGTCCGGGTGTGACCAAGGGTGAGCAGTGGATCCGCCCGGATAAGACGCTGGAACTTCTGGATACGCCCGGAATTCTCTGGCCGAAATTCGAAGATCAGATGGTCGGGCTGCGGCTTTCACTGACCGGTACGATTCGCGACGAGATTCTCGATCATACGGAAATGGCACTGGCGTTGACAGCTTATCTCAAAGATTATTATCCCGGAACGCTCTCTGTGCGGTATGGAATTCCGGAGGAGAAGGACGGTACGGATCTGCTGCAGGAGATCTCTTCCGCAAGAAAACTGATCAGTGCAGGCGGGCAGCCGGATATTGGCCGTGCGGCATCAATGCTGATCGATGACTTCCGAACCGGCAGGCTGGGAAGAATCTCACTGGAGCGTCCCTGACAAGGAGGATCTGGAATGGATTCAAAACAGGAAAAAAAGAACGGAATGCTCCATGCAGCACTTGGATGGCTTGCGTTCATCGCTGTTTTTCTGATCCTGGTCATATTGATCCTGCACGTCCTCGGACAGCAGATCCAGGTATCCGGATATTCCATGTATCCCACACTGCAGGAGGGAGATTCCCTTATATTAGACCGGATCAGCTATCGGATCGGACGACCGGAGCGCGGGGATATCATCGTATTTCCATCCCGTTATCAGGAAGGTGTGCGTTATATCAAGCGTGTGATCGCTCTCCCCGGTGAGACGGTACAGATCATCAACGGAAAGATCTATGTTAACGGACAGGTACAGGAGGAGCCGGATCAGGAACTGATCGATCAGCCTGGGCTGGCAGCCCGTCAGATCCAGCTTGCAGAGGATGAATACTTTGTGCTCGGAGACAACCGCAGCGACAGCTCCGACAGCCGGGAACCGGGAGTCGGCAATGTAAAGCGCAGTGAGATCGAGGGAAAAGTCTGGCTGAGAATCTGGCCGCTGAAAAGGATCGGAATTTTATAAAGAGTTGAGGAAGAAAAATGGGGCAGAGCATCCAGGAGATCCGCAGTCTGTTCATGCAGGCCCGGGAAGAGCAGAAAAAAGAACTGATCCGCATGTACTTTGAGGATTCCAGGAAAGGAGTCCGGGATCTTGCACAGAAGGCAAAAAGGGAGCTTGAAGCTCTTGAAGCTGAACGAGCAAGACTTGAAAAGATGCGTGCTTATGAGCATAAATATGAGCATCTCGGTCTTGTGTGCGGCATCGATGAAGCAGGCAGAGGTCCCCTGGCGGGACCGGTGGTAGCCGGAGCCGTGATTCTTCCGTCTGACTGTGAGATCCTGTACCTCAATGACTCCAAGCAGCTCAGCGAAAAAAAGCGGGAGCAGCTCTTCGAGGAGATCCTGGAAAAGGCAGTGGCGGTAGGAGCGGGAATCGTAGGACCGGCGAGGATCGATGAGATCAATATTCTTCAGGCGGACTATGAAGCGATGTGTGAAGCAATCGGAAAGCTTGGTGTAGTACCGCAGATTCTGCTCAATGACGCTGTTACGATCCCGCAGGTGCTGATTCCCCAGGTGCCGATCATCAAGGGAGACGCCAAAAGCGTTTCCATTGCCGCAGCCAGTATAGTTGCAAAAGTGACCAGGGACCGGCTGATGATGGAATATGATGAGATCATGCCGGAATACGGGTTCGCAAAACATAAGGGTTACGGAACCGCCGAACATATCGCTGCGATCCGTAAATATGGTCCGTCGCCGATCCACCGACGCAGTTTTATCGGAAACTTCGTATGAGCCTGCTGCATGGAGCTCCCTGTGGGAGGGGAGACTGCGGAGAGAGCATGAAGAAGCGTGAATAAACGTTCAAGAGGAACCGGCTATGAGAAAATGGCAGCGCTCTGGCTGAGATCCCTGGGATTTCGAATCATCTGCTGCAACTTCCGCGATCGGTACGGAGAGATCGATATCATTGCCGAGGAGAACGGGGTGCTGGTATTTACAGAAGTAAAATACCGCAGCAACGATTCCAGCGGGACACCGGGAGAAGCAGTGAATTATCACAAACAACGGAAGATCTGCCGCACGGCAGACTGGTATATGAGCCGTTATCAGATACCGCCCGACACGCCCTGCCGGTTTGATGTGATAGCTGCGTGGAGCGGCCGGATGAAGCTCTTTCGAAACGCGTTCCCATATATTCCGCCAGGCGGGAAATGATTCTGTTTATGGGCTTACCTGATGGCAGCCTGCACACGACGCAAATGATCCGTCAGCAGGTCCTTATATGCATGAAGGAGATGAGAGCAGTGCATTCTTACAAAACGATCGGAACAGATCTTACCACCCTCAGACGAAAACCGGCAGTACGTGCGATTGATCATCTGTGTGTGCATTCCGGGGAGGTACCTTTTCTGTCATTTCCGCTGCTGGATGAGCAGGACTGGCTGATGAACTGTTTTTCCACCAGGCTTGGCGGCGTGAGCGAAGAAGGCCTGGCAGCCCTGAACTTAAGCTACACCAGGGAAAAAGGCGGACGGGAGAAAGTAGATGAGAATTTCCGCCGCATGGCGGAGAGCGCCGGTTTTCCGGCGGAGGATATGGTACTGTCCTGGCAGACTCATACGACCAATATCCGGGTCGTAAGGGAGGAGGACCGGGGAAAAGGTTTTACATCGCAACGGGATTACTGTGACATTGACGGCCTTGTCACAGATGTGCCGGGACTTGTTCTGGTCACATTTTACGGTGATTGCGTGCCTCTGCTGGCAGCAGATCCGGTCCGCCATGTGATCGGTGCGGCGCATTCCGGCTGGAAAGGGACTCTGAACAATATTGGCGGGGAACTGATCCGTACAATGAAAGAGACTTACGGGTGTGATCCCGCAGATATGATCGCGGCCATTGGTCCGTCGATCTGTTCAGACTGTTTTGAGGTGGACCGTGACGTGGCAGATGCGTTCCGGGCGAAGACAGACCCGGACGTCTTTGAGAAGATCTGCCGCACCGCCTCTGATCCGGAAAAAAGAAAAGCCGGCAAGCATCATATTGATCTGCAGGAGGCGTGCAGGCAGAACTTTCTGCATGCCGGGCTGGCCTTTGACCGGATCAGTGTACCGGATGTATGTTCGTGCTGCAACAGCGATCTTCTCTTCTCACACCGGGGAAGCCCGGAAGAACACGGGCTTATGGCAGCGTTTTTAGGCATATTGCAGCGGAAAAAAAGGTAAGCATGTCACCGGTTCAGCCGGTCAGCAGTTTATGGTAACAGGTAAGGATGGCCTCCTTTGAAGCGGAATCCATCCAGTCTCCTGCTTTTTTAAGAATCTCATCCGGCAGAACCGTTTCGTGTTCTGCCTTTTTTGCATAAAGAAGTGCAGCAGCGGCGGTCTGCTCCAGGATGGAGGTGTCTTCTCCGTGTTTTTTCAACAGTTCCATCGGTCCGAAGATCCGTTCTGTCGGTCCGAGTTTTCGAAGAGCGCTGCGTGCATTCCTTGACACGGTATCCTCAATTTCCGGATTAGTGAATTTTGCTTTGGATCTGGCGGAGAAATCTGCCTGTTCGGCAGGAAGATAGCCGAATTCACGGCAGAGCGCACGGTCCGTTGCTTCATAGTTTCTTGTCAGCATATCCAGGATGCGGGGATCATTTGCGGCCTGTGCATAAATTTCATATCCGTAGAGCCATCCCATATAGGCGATGATTCCGCTGGCGGCATTGTAGGTAAAGATCTTGCGTTTCAGAAAATTCTGAAAATGACCCGTGGGCTGCAGCCCGGCGACAGAAGGCTCGTAAGACGGCAGCAGATCGCTGTCATAGGGAAGATATGGGTATTTTTCTGACCGGATCGAAAGGCCCTCTCCTTCGATCGTCGTACAGAATACAGCAGCTTCGCTGACCTGTACATAATCCATGCCGATGGCATCCTTAAGCTTCTGTGCCGGCCCGACGGCGTTTTCGCAGGTGATCACACGGAAAGGGCGGCCGGAGGGAAGCTTTTGCCGAAGGCTTACTCCCACATCATAAAGATTGGAGGGACCCACAGCTACCAGTATGAGATCTGTCTGGGAAAGGTCCGCATCCTCCCAGGAAGAGATGGTATATCCCCCGATCTGCACCGGTTCAGATACATCCCCGAAGAAACGGACTTCATAGCTGCCGGAATTTTTCATCTCCCGAATCAGAACCGGATCCTTCTCGATGAATGATATGGGAACATTGCTTTCCGCAGCAAGCCTGGCCAGAAAACCTCTTCCGGTCTTACCGGCGCCGATAATAATGATTTTTTCTGTCATAGTCTTTTCATGCTCCTTCTGCGGTCACATCGAAATCATACAGGATCATTCTGCATGGATGTATCCGCGGTCCTTTAATTCCTGAATTTTCTCTTTGATCAGCATTCCAAGCGTTCCGTCCGGTTCCAGGCCGCAGACCTCGGTCAATACAGCGTCGATGCCTTTCGCTAAGCGAAGCTGCTTTAGCTGCTGTGCCGAGGGATCGGTCTCTTCATCGTAGAAGATGGCAGCGGCGATACCTGTGCAGAGATTTTCCGGGAGGACTCCGCAGGAGAGGACCATGCGGGCCGGCCCTACCAGACGGTCGTCATAGCTGAGCTTTCGGAGGGGATCGCGGGCGTTGCGTTCTGTTTTGTCAACGATCACACGGCTTTGCAGCTTCTGTCTGGAACCTTGCGTAAAGGCATATTGGTCTGCCTCGGAAAAACCGTATTTCCTGCACAGCGAGAGAGAGGTCTCACGGTAAACACCGTCCAGAACGGATACGATATATTCGTCATGAGCTGCATCTGAAAGAATCCTGTATCCGAGCAGAGCTCCTAAATACGATACTGTTCCGTTGGCAGCATTGTAGGTATGGAATTTGCGTTCCAGAAAACCATCAAATTCACCGATCAGATGAAGCCCTTTTATCTCCGGAAGAGCTCCTTTGAGCCGGGAGGCATCCACATGGAGCTGCCAGTAATCCTGTACATTTACGACAAGGGGATCGGCGGCAAGCTGTTCCGGTTCCGGTTCGATGGCGCTGCGCAGAATGACCGCTTCTGTGATCCCCACACTGGATTCAAAATATTCCATCGTTTCGCTGCTGATCTGTTTCCGGATTCCGTTCCGCAGAAGATCTGCCGGGTTTTTCCAGTTCTCGCAGGTAATGAAATTGAGAGGAATGCCGGATACTGCCCGCTTTTCGATGCCTGAAACGTAGGAGGAGATCAGCTCTTCCAGATTCTTGCCTCCCACAGCATTGAACACCGCATCCGCACGGGCGATTTCGCAGGCGATCTCATCCGTCCGGGAATAGGAAAGTGCACGCACGCCTTTCACAACGCAGTTTTTATCCGGTGCACCAAGAATATTGACCGTATAGGATCCTCTTTCGTTGATCTGGTTCACAAGTGCTTCAGAGCGTTCAACAAACACGAAGGGGATATCACTTAAGTAAAGCAGATGACCGATGAAGCCTCTGGCAATTTTGCCTGCTCCGAATATCACACAGGACATTTCAAAAATGCCTCCTTTCTCAAATCTTCAGCCCTTTGACCCTGCGGTACAGGTCCAGGTAGGAACCGTATCGCTTCAGCAGTTTCCCGCGGAAATGTCCGTCCGGACGGATGATTCTCGCGGTCCGTACGAAATAGGCAGCTTCTTCCGGTCCGGAAATCTCATTCTGACCGATCATTGCTGTCAGTCCGGCTCCGAAGGCAGATGCTTCCGGCTCTTCAAGAATGACGAGTTCTTTTTGCATAAGCTCTGCTTTCAGGGCGCACAATAGCAGATCCCCTGCAGCGCCGCCGCTGACACGGATCTTGCTGCTTCCTTTGCATCTGTCCTCGGATATGCTGCAGTATATATGATACAGGCTGAAAGCAACGCCTTCTTTTACGGAATAAGCCATATGCCGGGATGTAGTCTTCCCTGTGATCCCGAAAAAAGTTCCCTTCGCTTCCGAATCGAAGATGGGAGCCCTTTCTCCGTTCAGGTAAGGCAGAAAGACCGGAGCGTCTTCGATCAGATCCTGTACATCGGTAAGTGTTTCACCGATCACTTCCGGGAATGTACAGGCACCAAAAGAAAGGGAAACACCGGTAGAACCCGTCACACCGTAATGCACATATCCGGTCAGATACGGAGAGGAGATGAGCTTTGTTTTTTTACAGAGATCTTCTTCAAGAAGGCCGAGATGCTCGCTGGTGCCGGTGATGTCAAACCAGTCTCCCGTCCGGGTCATGCCCATACCGAGCAGGGCAGCGTAAAAATCATTCATGCCTGTATAGACCGGAATTCCGGCAGGAAGTCCGGTTGCAGCTGCAGCCTGCTGCGTGAGAGTTCCGGCGCAGACCCAGGGCTGCCTGAGAACAGGAAGCACATCCTCGCTGATTCCGGCATCCTTAAGAAGCATCCTGCTGTACCGGCAGGACGCGGCATTTGCAAGCCCCCGCCAGGAATAGGGATCGGATACAGGACGCCCTGTAAGGACACCTGTAATTACATCTTTTGGCTGCAGAACTTTGCGCACGGGACCATATTTCTGCCTGGCATAGCACAGCCTGGGAAGCGGATAGGAAGCCAACCGCGGATGCACCATGCCGATCTGTGAAATGAAGGTTTCTGCCGGATATCTGAGTGCGATCTCTTCGACAAAAGTACCTCCTTCGCTGTTCTGCCAGGAGATCAGATGCTTATCGTTTATGAAGTAGGTGCCAACCTGTCCGGAAAGTCCGACTGCAGTCACCACATCCAGACCGCCGATGGATGAGAGAGCTCTTTCAAGCGCATGCATCCAGCATCCCGGGACGTTCTCATCTTCATATGTGCTCCTGCTCCGCTCTTCGACTTTTCCGCTGCGGATATACAGAATTTTCAGGGCTGAAGTGCCCAGATCAATGCCCAGAACAGCGTTATTCATGGACAAACACCGCCTTTACAAATCCTTCAGGACGGGTACGCGCCAGTTCTATGCCTTCCTCAAATTCTTCGGGACGGATCCTGTGGGAGATAAGGCTCTTCAGATCGATCATTCCTTCGGACATCAATGCAATGGCGCGCCTGTGCATATTCCAGTTATTTCCCGCTCCCAGAACTCTCAGGTTCGGAATATGAATATCATCCATACGAAGGGACATCACTTTGCCTCTTCCGTAACCGGCAAGAACAACGGTTCCTCCCCTGCGTGCCAGGCGAAGAGAGGACTGTACACAGCTCTCGATTCCGGTCGCATCGATAACAAGATCAGATCCGCCGGGATGATAGGAGCGGAGCACCTCTTCAGGATCTTCCCTTTCTGTGCAAATCACCCGGGAAGCACCCATCTGCTGAGCGATCTTAAGTCTTTTTCCGGTCGAGGCAATGACGGCGATCTTCCGAAGTCCCATGGCTTTTCCCACAGCCAGCATGCACAGACCGATGGATCCGGCCCCGAAGATGGTCAGCGTATCTCCGATAAAAGGAGACGCCTTAGCCATACATCCCAGAGCAACTCCCAGTGGTTCATTCAATGCAGCTTCCTCAAAGGAAAGATTTTCCGGCTTTTCGGCAAGTCCGTAGACCGGTGCGAGAAAATACTCTCCGTATGCTCCGTCCCGTTTGAAACCGATCTCCTCAAACCGACTGCAGTAACGCCAGTTTCCGCTGCGGCAAGCTTCGCAGGTAAGGCAGACCACATCATTGCTTCCGATGACCGGCCTGCCGATCCATGCCTCATCAGAAGGATCGCCCACGGCGTCCACAATGCCGCTCCATTCGTGACCGGGGATCAGCGGGTACGATGCGGGAATCCTGCCGTCGATCACTTCCAGGTCCGTGGCACAGATCGCACATGCCTTCACTCGGATCCTGGCAAATCCGGGAGGAGGAACCGGAACAGGTGCAGAAACCAGATGAATGCGTCCCGGCTGTTCGATCCGGACTGCTTTCATATAATGCTGCTTTTCAGACATTGGGACACTCCTTTCAGAAGCAGATGAATTCATTTTGGAATCTCAGTATATCAGAAATAAAGAGGCAGGGGTACCTGCATTTTGAATGAAAGGGGACGACAGAGAGATCTTACGGGCTTATGTATATGATTTTCCGCAGCCACGCATCACTGCAGAGCATGAATTTGCTGAGGCGGCCTCGGGGGCAGGATTCCTCACCCTGTCTAATACTTGCAGGGGCCACAAAGCGCATGACGAAATGCTGTTTGATCAGCATTTCGTCAGCGCCTCCGGCGGATCGCAGTGCTGCACATTTGAAGGCTTCCTGCGGAAGCCGTGCA
>CACZZH010000088.1 GCA_902785635.1 uncultured Lachnospiraceae bacterium | reverse complement strand
TTCCGGAAGGCGTATCGTCTGGAAAACGGAACCGGGATCGATGAGGAACTTCTTAAAGCACTTGATATACGAAAATAAATAACGGAAAGGATTTTTCACTATGAATAAAGAACAGTATCTGGAAGTATACCGCCATTCAATGGCTCATATCCTTGCCAAGGCAGTGATCGAAGTCTTCGGAAAGGAAAACGTACAGTATGCGATCGGTCCGCAGATCTCGGACGGTTGCTATTATGATTTCATCCTGCCCCGCACCCTGAAGCAGGAGGATTTCACCATGATCGAGAATAAGATGCGTGAGATTCTGAAGCGCAGGGAAACCTGGACCAGAAAAGAAGTGTCCCGTGAACAGGCACTGGAAATGTTTGCCGGACAGAAGTTCAAGACGGAGCTGATCGAAGATCTTCCGGAAGATGAACGGATCACAGTATATGAGACCGGCGATGATTTCGTGGATCTTTGCAGAGGTCCTCATGTGGAGAATTCCCAGGAACTGATGAGTGCAGCCTTCCAGATCAAATCTGTATCCGGCGCATACTGGAGAGGTGATGAGACAAAGGATTCCCTGCAGCGCATTTATCTGTATGTATTCCCGGGAAAGCAGGAACTGAAAGCGCATCTCGACCTTGTGCGTGAAGCGATGGAGCGTGATCACAAGAAGCTGGGACCGGCACAGGATCTTTTCATGTTTGATCCGACTGCTCCCGGTATGCCGTACTGGCTGCCGAGAGGATGGAAGCTGTTCAATGCGCTTCTTTCCTACTGGCGCGATGTCCATGAGGATCACGGATACCAGGAGATCTCTGCTCCGCAGATTCAGAAGAAGGAACTCTGGGTGACGAGCGGCCACTGGGCACATTATCAGGACGGTATGTTTATATTGCCGGGCGAGGCAGAAGACGGCAGCGACACTTATGCGGTAAAACCCATGAACTGCCCCAATGCCATTATGGTCTACAAGAGAGCCATGCACAGTTATAAAGATCTTCCGCTTCGTTACAGTGAGACGGATGTGATCCACCGCAAGGAAAAATCCGGAGAACTGAACGGCCTGTTCCGTGTTCAGATGTTCCGTCAGGATGATGACCATACCTTCCTGATGGAAGAGCAGATCGAGGATGAGATCGCTGATATCATGGACATCGCGGAGGAACTCTACGGGACTTTCGGACTGACATACGAAGCTGAGCTGTCTACCAGACCGGATGATTATATGGGAGATATCGAAGTATGGAATCAGGCGGAAGACGCTCTTAAGCGGATTCTCGTAAAGAAATACGGAGAGGGGAACTTTGAGATCAATGAAGGAGACGGAGCTTTCTACGGACCGAAGATCGACCTGAAGATGAAGGATGCCCTTGGACGTGAGTGGCAGATGGGAACGATTCAGCTCGATTTCCAGCTTCCGCTTAACTTTGACCTGAAATATATCGCACAGGACGGATCCCAGAAACGACCGGTAATGATTCACCGTGCCATGTTCGGGTCGATGGAGCGTTTCATCGGAATCCTGATCGAGAACTTTAAAGCTGCTTTCCCGTTCTGGATGTCACCCTGTCAGGTAGCGGTGGTGCCGATTCGTCCGGAACATAATGAGTATGCGAAGAAGGTCTGTGATGCCCTGAAGAAAAACAGGATCCGTTTTGAAGTGGATTATGCCGATAAGAACATGAAGGAGAAGATCAAGGCCTATAAGACCTGGAAGGATCCTTATATTGTTGTTGTAGGCGACCGTGAAGCCCAGGAGAATACAGTTTCCATCAATATCCGTGGGATGAACCGTACAGTCCAGGGAGTGCCGCTGGAGACATTCCTCGCTGTATGCCGCAGGATGAATGAGGAACATTCACTGGAACTGGCGGGCACATTTGAGGAATAGGATCATCCGTGCACCGGAGGAGACTCCGGTGCCGTTTGCATTAGGGGGACGGGAGAATTTCATGACACAGGAGACCGGAAAAAAAGCGCTGATCGCCATGAGCGGCGGCGTAGACAGCTCCGTGGCCGCGATCCTCATGCAGAAAGAAGGTTATGAGTGCATCGGCGTTACCATGAAGCTGTATAGCAATGAAGAGGTTGGGATTCCGAAAGATCACAGTTGCTGCAGTCTTGAAGATGTGGAGGATGCTCGCAGCGTTGCCTTCCGGCTTGGGATGCGCTACTATGTAATGAATTTCAGGGATGATTTTGAGAAGCAGGTGATCCGGCGTTTTGTACACGCCTATGAGATCGGGAATACTCCGAATCCCTGCATCGACTGCAATCGATATATGAAATTTGAGAAGCTTTATGAACGCGCCATGCAGCTGGAGTGTGACTGCATAGTGACCGGTCATTATGCCCGGATCCGTTTTGATGAGAACACGAAACGATGGCAGCTTCTTCGGGGTATCAACCGGTCGAAGGATCAGAGCTATGTTCTGTGTTTTATGACGCAGGACGAGCTTGCTCACACAAGATTTCCGCTGGGAGAATATGGTGATAAGGAAGAGGTACGGACGCTGGCACAGGAGTATGGTCTGGTAAACGCCCGGAAGCATGACAGCCAGGACATCTGTTTTGTTCCGGATGGAGACTATGCGTCATTTATTGAGCGGTATACCGGCAGAACTTATCCGGAAGGCGATTTTGTCGGACCGGGAGAAACGATTCTGGGCAGACACCGCGGGATCATCCGTTATACGATCGGACAGCGGAAAGGACTGGGACTGGCGCTTCCTGCACCATTATATGTGAAAGAGAAGGATCTGACAAATAACCGTGTTGTGCTTGCGCCTGAAAGAGATCTTTACAGCAGGGGACTGATCGCGGAAGATTTCAACTGGATCAGTATCGAGGCCCCGAAACCAGGTACACTTCTGCATGTAACCGCAAAGCCGCGTTATCGCGCAAAAGAGGCACAGGCATCAGCCATGGTACTGGAGGATGGACGGGTAGAATTATTATTTTCGGAGCCGCAGCGGGCGATCACATGCGGGCAGGCGGTCGTCCTCTACGATGGAGAAATCGTTGTCGGAGGAGGAACGATCGCTTCTGTTACGGACAGATAGAGGTACCGGATGAAAAAATACAGTAAAGTATTATGGTCTGTTCTTGCGCTGCTGATCGCGGTGCTGACGGTACGTACGGTTTTTCTGGGAAGCGGAATGACATTGCAGCAGCTGAAGGAAGGCCTGGAATCAGCTGACCCGGCATGGATGCTTCCGGCGCTGTTTTGCATGTTCGGGATCGTTTTCTTTGAAGGAGAGGCACTGGTGGAGATCCTGCGCAGCACCGGTCACCGGCGAAAAAGATGGCAGGGTTTTCTTTACAGTGCCGCTGATGCGTACTTCTCAGCGATCACCCCTTCCGCTACGGGAGGACAGCCTGGCAGCGCATTTTTCATGATGCGCGACCGGATCAGCGCTCCTGTCACTGCCGCAGTACTCCTGGTCAATCTGATGATGTATACCGTGTCATTGGTCGTATGCGGCCTGATCAGTATTATGGTGCGGCCTATGGTGTTTTTCCGGCTGAGCCCCGGCAGTAAGCTGCTGATCTCAGCAGGACTTGCGGTGATCCTGCTTCAGGTGATCGTGTTCTGGCTTGCCCTGAAAAAGCCGGCCATGCTGAAAGCGATCGCATTTGCGCTGATCAGGATACTTCACAGGATCCATGTGATGCACAAACCGGAAAAATGGAAGCATAAAGTTGAGCACATGCTGCATGAGTATGATTCCTGTGTGAAGCTCCTGTCCGGACACAGAAAGGTACTCTGGACGGCATTCCTGATGAATATGCTGCAGCGCGCTTCCCAGTTCACCGGGGTGATCTTCGTCTATCGGGCTCTGGGGGGAAGCTGGTCACATTGTGCGGACCTGTGGGTCATACAATGCCTGGTATATATCGGCGTTTACTGTGTTCCGATTCCGGGTTCGATGGGAGTGACAGATGCACTGATGCTGGATGGATATCTGAAGCTTATGACAAAGAGTCTTGCTTTTCAGGTACAGATGATCTGGAGAGGCCTGTCCTTTTATCTGTGCGTGGGACTCAGCGGACTGACGGTCCTGGCCGGATATCTGCTGCAGAAAAGAAGAAGGAAGAAAGAGCTGGAGAAGCTGGGGCCTGATAAGAGAAGGGCCATGAGATAAAGGAGGTAATATTATGCAGGGACTGTTAACTGTGGATGGAAATATACTACTGTTCATCCAGGAGTATATCCGAAATCCCGTACTGACACCGATCATGAAAGCGATCACACACATCGGAGATCATGGCCTTTTCTGGGTCCTTCTGACTGTTGCTCTGCTTATTTTCCCGAAAACAAGAAAAGCAGGCCTGTGCAGTTTCCTGGCACTGGCATGCTCCTATCTTTTAAACAATTTGTTCCTGAAAAATGTAGTGGGAAGGATACGTCCTTATGAAGTGATCAAAGAGTTGGAACTGATGGTCGGAATGGCAAAGGATGCTTCCTTCCCGTCCGGGCATTCGGCTTCATCCTTTGCATCAGCGGTCGCGATCTACAGATCCGGACAGATACCGAAGAAATACGGGATCGTGCTGTTCGTGCTCGCAGCACTGATCGCCCTGTCAAGGCTGTATGTAGGGATCCATTATCCGACAGATGTCCTTGTGGGAATAGTTTCCGGAATCGCATGCGGATTTGTCGGAGCATGGCTTTGCAGAATGATCGTGGAGAAAGTACCCCCGATCAGTAAATATCTGTGAATTACTTTCCGAGCGCAGCCATAATGGCTGCGCTTTTATTCATTCCGGGTGTAGACCACTCGGTTTCCCACGGGATATAACTGTCATCCTCGATGGTTTCAAACACAATATCTCCGGTCGTCTCGTATTCTTCCTTATATGCTTCATAATCCGCTTTCCGCTTCTGCATGGCTTCATGTACATTATCGGGCGTAAGCAGCTGACCGAAGCCGTCATATCCCTTGAAACCTTCCTGAAGAGCAGTGCGCATCACCAGCTCAGATACTTCTTTTGTACAGTGACTGCGGTCATAGTAATTGTAGGGATTCATATTGATGGGGTTGTAATCCGAGAAGTCCCATACTTCACCGCAGATCCGTACGATCTCTTCAAAGTAATCATAGAAGGCATCACATTCATAGCGGGCCTTATCCAGCATAAAACTGGCGCTTACGATCACACGAAGGTTCACTCCGTTATCTGCGCAGAGGTCACGGATCTGGCGAAGCGCCTCCAGATTAAGCGGCCGGTCTGTCTGCGCGGCAGCCTTCTGGGTAAAGAGTTCTTTCAGCTGTTTGTCTTTTTTTCCAAGGACAGGGCCGTTGACGATTTTGTCAGGATCTTTGGCATGCCTTCGGACGCTGGAGCGCCGATTGCGCATTCCGTCATAAATGCAGTCTGCCTTGAGTATATTATAAGTACGGTTCTGCTGCCAGCGCTTATAGACTGTTTTCAGATCCGTCATCAGATAACTGAGGGGTTCCGTGACTTTGGTGTACAGGTCTCCTTCCAGAAGAGCAGGTACAGAGTAGGCATTGCCCTTAAATGTCTGATCATAACCCTCTGATTCAAAATTGCTCAGAACGAGCGTGATCTCCTTTATACCGCATTTTTTCACAAAAAAGGTACAGTAGCGCAGATAATCGGCAAAATTTCCTACATTCATATAGAAATTGTAATAATGCAGGCCTGTAAGCTCTTCCATTACAGAGGGATCAATGCTGCCGCTTTTGGAGCCTCCGATCGTAACAGCCTCTACTTCGCCCGGATGGTCGTAAATATACGTGGCCTTGATCTTCCGGGCAAAATCTTCATTGTCAAAATAGTCCAGTCCCTTCTGATTGGTGAAGTAGCCGAGCGGATTTACAGTGTAACAGAGGAACATATATGCTCCGATACCGATTCCGATAATCAGCAGGAAAATATGGACCCATCGTTTTTCTTTGATCATATTTAGAAGAAACCTCTTTTCATTGTCATAGCGGGATGTTGCCGTGACTTAGCTGATGAATGCCGGAGGAATGAACGTGACTCCATTTATCGCGCAGAAAGTCAAAGGAATTGATCAGACGCTCTCTGGTTTCTTCAGGGAGGATCACTTCGTCTACATATCCCCTTGCCTGAGCAATGTCTGGATTCAGAAAACGTTCTTCATAAAGATCCTCCAGTTCTTTTTTTCTGGCGGCAGGATCCTCCGCAGCCTGGATCTCTCTCCGGTTGAGAATACTTACGGCGCCGGAGGCTCCCATCACAGCAACTTCAGCGATCGGCCACGCATAGACAAGATCAGCACCGAGAGACCGGCTGTTCATTGCGATATAAGCTCCGCCATAGGCTTTGCGGAGAATTACTGTGATCTTGGGAACGGCAGCCTCAGCATAGGCATAGAGAATCTTTGCGCCATGCCGGATGATTCCTTTCTGTTCCTGCTCTTTGCCGGGAAGAAAAGCGGAAACATCCACCAGAGTAAGCAGCGGGATCCCGAAGCAGTCACAGAAACGGACAAAGCGGGCAAGCTTATCGGATGCGTCACAGTCCAGACAGCCGCCTTTGACGAGAGGCTGGTTTGCGATGACGCCGGTGACCCGGCCGTTCAACCGGGAAAAGCCTGTCACGACATTTCCTGCAAAATGCTTATGAATCTCAAACAACGGTTCTTCCGGATCCATGATCTGATCGATCACCAGATGAATATCATATACCATCCGGCTGCTGTCGGGAACAATGCGGGAGAGCGGAATCTTTGAAGAGAGCTCTGCCATAGGCGGATGATGCTTTTTTTTGATTGGATCCGGGGTGTTCTCCAGGTTGTTGCCGGGAAGGAAGGAAAGCAGTTTTCGAATTCCGTCCAGGCAGGAACGCTCATCCAGATAAAGTGTATGGGCAACACCGCTCGTTACACTGTGCATCTGGGCACCGCCGAGTTCCTCAAGAGTAGGACGTGATCCGAGAACGGATTCTACTACGGCCGGCCCCGTAATGAACATCTTGCTGACGTCCTTAACCATAAATATAAAGTCACACAGAGCAGGAGAATAGCAGGCTCCGCCGGAGCAGGGGCCCAGAATCGCACAGATCTGCGGGATCACGCCGGACGAACGCACATGACGCTGGAAGATCTCGCCATAACCGTTTAAAGCATTTATGCCCTCTCCGATTCGGGCACCGCCGCTGTCATTGAGAAAGATGACAGGACAGCGCATGCCAAGAGCGAGATCCTGTAATGCGGCAATTTTTTTCGCGTGGGCAGCCCCGAGCGTTCCGCCGACGACGGTGAAATCTTCAGCAGCTACACAGACGCGCCTTCCGTCAATGGTTCCCCACCCGGTGATCACTCCGTCACCCGGATAGATCTTTCCGGTGCCGGTAACATCGGCTCCGCGGTCCGTTTCCATACAGCTGCGGACTTCCGTAAAGGATCCTTCGTCCAGAAGAATCGCAATGCGTTCCATGGCGGTGAGTTTTCCTGCTGCATGCTGCCTGCCGGCTCTTTCCGAGCCGCCGCCCTCGAGATGGCGGGCGCGCTGCTGTTTGAGTTTTTCGATACGATCATCCCACATATTCATTCCTCATTCTATCAAGAACGCTGCCGGTGGATCTGCTGCCGTGCTGCACGTCAGCTCTGCTGATAAGCCTCTATTCCGGGGGTGGTCCATTGCGGTGCCCATGGAATATAACTGTCATCCGACAGACCATAGTATGTTATTTCTCCGGTAGTTTCAAATTCCTCTTTATATTTTTCAAAGGAAGCACGTCTTTGATTCATTGCTTCATGAACATTGTCTTTTGTAAGGATCATGCCGAAGTCTTCATACCCTTTTGCCTGGTAGTCGGAAAAGTCCCACACCTCACCGCAGATCTTTACGATGTCTTCAAGGTAATCGTAGTATTCTTCACATTCATAACGGGCTTTATCCAGCAGGAAACTCGGTCCCACGATCACGCGCAGCGTTACACCGTGTTCATTGCACAGTGTATAGATCTGCTGCAGACATTTCAGACACAGCGGCCGGGCGGTCTGTTTGGAGGCAGCTTGGCGAAACAGCTGTTTCAGCTGGCTTTTTTGATTATTCAGGACCATGGAACGGACGAATTCTTCCGGATCTTTGTTATGAGAACGTACCGCATTATAACGGTTGCGCATGCCATCTGACAG
Source organism: uncultured Lachnospiraceae bacterium (assembly GCA_902785635.1). Classification (GTDB taxonomy): domain Bacteria; phylum Bacillota; class Clostridia; order Lachnospirales; family Lachnospiraceae; genus Merdiplasma. The sequence goes on along the minus strand of CACZZH010000088.1, from coordinate 11,361 downwards.
AAAATCACTGATGTTGATACGATTAGAAGGCGGATCCGCCAGTTCTTCCAGTGTCGTTTTTATATCCGTCATCAGGTAGCTGAGGCATTCCGTGATTCGCTTAAACGGATTCCCTGTCAGGATCGCGGGAGGCACGAACGCATTTCCTCTGGATGACTGATCCTTAAATTTGGTCTCTAAGCTGCTCAGTACGAGTGTGATCTCTTTTACTTCACAGTTTTCGACAAGAAAAGTAATGTAGCGCAGGTAATCGGGAAAATTGCCTACGTTCATGTACATGTTGTAATAATTCAGACCGGTCAGCTCTGTCATAAGAGACGGATCGACCGCTCCGCTTTTGGACCCGCCGACCAGGACGCCCTCGTATTCTCCTCTGTGTTCGTACAGGTAGGTGGACTTGATCTTACGGGCATAATCATCATTATAAAAATAGGGGATTCCTTTTATGTTGGTGAAATATCCCAGAGTATTTGCTTTAAAGCAGACTGCCATGTAGGAAGCGATTCCCACGGCCAGGACCAGAAGATAGACCAACACCCATTTTTTAGCATTACGCATTATAAATATGCCGCCTTTCTTTTTCAGAACTGAAAGTACAGGAACTGAACTACTTTATTCATTTCCATCAGACACAGAAGCATCAGTCCTGCACTTGCGATGAGCCGGAGTGCCGTAGGATGGAAACGCTCCTCCATAGTCTTGGAGTTGGGCATGAACCAGCAGATGCCAAGTGCAACTGTAAGGCGCAGACCGATCCCCCGATGGCTGATCACGAAGTGAGCAATACTCCGGACAGCTTCCCCGAGAGAACTCCCCAGAGACCGGAAATTCAGCATTCCCGAGTAAACATGCCATGCATCCGGGAACGAAGATGAAACGAACAGTACGCGCATTATCACGACGCCTGCTGCAGTCATGAGGAATGCCGGAAGGAAAGGAAGCTTCCAATTCCTGCGCTTCATTGCAGAGGCAATGCAAACCAGCAGACCATTGATCAGACCCCAGACCACAAAAGTCCATCCGGCGCCATGCCAGAACCCGGAGACTAAGAAGGTTACCATTGTGGCAACGTAATAATTGCGCCACGGAACTTCCTTTTTATATACAGATCTGAAAATGTAGGCACTCAGGAAGCGGGACAGGGTGATATGCCATCTGCGCCAGTAATCCTGAAAGTTGCGGGCCTTGTAAGGGGAATCGAAGTTCTGCGGAATATGCATATTGAACAGCCAGCCCAGTCCGATGGCCATATCCGCGTATCCGGAAAGGTCGAAGTAGTAAGAGATCGTATACTCGATGGATGAAAACCAGGACTGAAGCATGGTCGGATTTGCAGGTACGGCATTGAAAAAGCTCTGGGCATCCGTTGTAAGAGGATCTGCAAGGAGGATCTTCTTTGCGCAGCCCAATGAAAAGAGGAACAGCCCGAGGGCGATGTTCTCATAATTAAGCTTCAGGTTTTCCTTCCGCTCGAACTGCGGAACGATCTCTGCATGGTGAATGATCGGACCGACGATCAACTGCGGGAAGAATGTGATGAACAGAAGATAACTGATAAAATCATACTGTTCGGTCTCTCCGCGGTAGCAGTCCACCAGGAAGGCGATCAGCTGAAATGTAAAGAAAGAAATACCGATGGGAAGCACGATATGCTTAAGAGCAACATCACTTCCTGTCAGCAGATTATAGTTTTCAATGAAAAAGTCAGTATACTTATAGTATCCAAGCAGACCAATATTTCCGGCAAGACCGGCTGCAAACAGGAGTTTCTTCTGAATTCCGCTGTTGCCTTCCGTTTTGACCATGGCCATTCCGAAGAGATAGTTGCCGGTGATACTGGCAAAGAAGAACGGAAAGAAGGCAGGACTGCCCTGGGAATAGAAAAACAGAGAGCAGATCACGAGCCATATCTTTGACAGGGAGAAGAACCGAAAATGATTCAGAAAGAAGTAAACAGAGAAGGTTACAGGTAAAAACAAAAAGATAAACTTATACGTTGAAAATATCATAGGTGCACTCCATCTAAAAATTATTATACAGAATTGTTCCCACTATAGCACTATTCTCTTCAAGATTCAAGGAAGCACATTGAAACCTTTAAAGAAAAACATTATAATGAAAATGCAGTGCCGGTTCTGGGAAGAGTATGGATCTGCTTTTCTGGTCTGTATCGGAGGTGTCCGGTCTCACACATTTCTATCCCGGGAACACGCTCCGGCCGGGACTGTCTGTGTCTTATGGAAAGTTCCGATGAATGGAAAATCCGTCGAATTAGGGGGATGTCTGAAGATGGAAGAAAGAAAACTTTGCAAAGTGAATGAAAACAGGATCTTCTGTGGAGTATGTGCCGGGCTTGCCAGGTATTTCAGGGTCGATGTTACCGTTGTGCGGCTCATCTTTGCGGCGCTCGGGATCATCGGAGGATCCGGGATCCTTCTCTATCTGGCAGCCGCAGTGATCATGCCGTCTGAGTCCTGAAACAGGGGGAAAGTATGAATGCTGTTGAGGAAGATATCCGGAAGGGTACCTACCGCAGGGTCTATCTGCTGTGCGGGGAAGAGGATTATCTGAAGGATTATTATGCGAACGCACTTCAGAAGGCACTGATTCCGACGGGTGATACGATCAATCTGAATCGATACAGCGGGAAAGAGGCCGATACGGCTGTGCTGATCAGCCAGTCGGAGACGCTTCCTTTTTTTTCGGATCATCGGCTGATCATGGTCAGGGACAGCGGGATGTTCAGGAGAGGCGGGGACGCTCTTGCCGAGTACTGCCGGAACATACCGGAAACCACAGTTTTCCTTTTCGTTGAAAGTGATATTGATAAACGAAGCCGTCTGTTTAAGGCAGTCCGTACCTGCGGAACTGTGCTGGAATTGAATCATCAGAAGGCGGATGCTCTCACAGGCTGGATCGTAAGACGTCTGCAGAGGGAGAATAAACAGATCCAGCGTGGTGCGGTGCAGCTTCTGCTCGAACGTGCCGGTGATGATATGTATATTCTCTCAAATGAGCTGAACAAGCTGATCGCTTTCACCGGAGAACGTGAAGGAATCACCCGGGAGGATGTGGACCGGGTGTGCATAGAACAGCTGGAGAGCAAAGTGTTCAAAATGATCGAAGCAGCAGCATCCGGGGATAAAGAAAAAGCTTTTTCCATGTATCGTGATCTGGTGTTTCTGAGGGAGCCTCCTCTGCGGATCCTGGCGGTGATATCTGCGCATTTCCGCAGACTGCTTCTGGTGCGGGATCTGAGAGACCAGGGTTATGACAGACAGAGCATCGAAAACAGAACTGGAATGCAGTCTTTTGTGCTCCGGGGGCTTGTCGGCCAGGCAGAGTATTTTGATGCCGCGGCGATACGCAGCATACTTTCACAGTGTGCATCGGCTGATGAGATGATCAAGACCGGCCGGATGAATGATCAGACAGCGGTGGAGATGGTCCTTGTGCGCATCTGTTTAAGAAAGAAAAACGCATCGGTATGACGGAACCGATGCGTTTTACTTGTCTTTTCTATTATATTATATATGTCCGTTTCCACATCAGCCGATGCTGTTGACAGCCTTCGCCAGACGGGAAATCTTTCTGGAAGCAGTGTTCTTGTGATAGACACCCTTTGAAGCGGCTTTGTCGATCTTGGATGTTGCAGACAGCAGAGCAGTAGCGGCTGCTTCCTTATCGTTTGCAGCAACAGCAGCTTCTACCTTTTTGATCTCGGTCTTAACTGCAGATTTGATCGATTTGTTGCGCTCGTTCCTGGTCTTGGAAACAAGAACTCTCTTCTTGGCAGATTTGATATTAGCCAACCCGTACACCTCCATATCTAAAATAATCTGAATTACCTGTCATTGAAAAAACGGACACGGTCGTTTCCACTCGACATACTACTGTATCATATCTCAAACAGGAAACACTGTCAAGAATTATGATCGGCACTTGTGATTTTTTTTCTCTTCTATTATTATATATGGTGATCCGCAGTTTCGAAATGCAATGTTCCGGAACAGGATAAGAAAAAACATTCATTGGAGGATAGAAGGTGTCCGATATCGATCAGAGCAGAATTCGTAATTTTTGTATTATAGCACATATTGATCACGGAAAATCCACACTGGCAGACCGGATCATAGAAATGACCGGCCTGCTGACCAGCCGTGAGATGCAGGCGCAGGTCCTGGACAACATGGACCTGGAACGGGAAAGAGGAATCACGATCAAGGCGCAGACGGTCCGGATCATTTATAAGGCGGATGACGGGAACGAGTATATCTTCAACCTGATCGATACTCCGGGGCATGTGGATTTTAACTATGAAGTATCCAGATCTCTGGCAGCCTGTGACGGAGCGATCCTGGTGGTGGACGCTGCACAGGGCATTGAAGCCCAGACTCTGGCAAATGTATATCTTGCCCTGGATCACGATCTTGATGTGGTACCGGTGATCAATAAGATCGATCTTCCGAGTGCGGATCCGGAGCGTGTGATCAACGAGATCGAGGATATTATCGGACTCGAAGCGCAGGATGCGCCGCGCATTTCGGCAAAGACAGGCGAAAATGTACATGAAGTCCTGGAAAGAATCGTTTCGGACATCCCGGCTCCGGACGGAGACCCGGATGCTCCCCTGAAGGCGCTGATCTTTGATTCTATTTATGATTCCTATAAAGGCGTGATCGTTTTCTGCAGGATCCGGGACGGCAAAGTTAAAAAGGGTACCCGCATCCGCATGATGGCGACCGGAGCAGAAGCGGAAGTGGTGGAGCTTGGGACCTTCGGCGCCGGTCAGTTCATTCCGTGTGATGAGCTTTCCGCAGGCATGGTAGGATATCTGACAGCGAGTCTGAAAAATGTAAAGGATACCCGGGTGGGTGACACAGTCACCGATGCAGCCCGTCCCTGTGCCGAGCCGCTGCCAGGCTATAAAAAGGTGAATCCTATGGTCTATTGCGGGATGTACCCGGCAGACAGTGCAAAATACCCGGACCTGCGGGATGCACTTGAGAAGCTGCAGCTCAATGACGCTTCCCTGTTTTTTGAGCCGGAGACATCCATAGCGCTGGGCTTTGGCTTCCGGTGCGGCTTCCTGGGGCTTCTGCATCTGGAGATCATCCAGGAACGGCTGGAGCGGGAATACAATCTTGATCTGGTCACTACTGCACCGAGCGTTATCTATAAGGTGTATAAAACGAACGGAGAGGTGATCGAACTTACAAATCCCTCAAATCTGCCGGATCCCTCCGAGATCGAATACATGGAAGAACCCTTTGTCAACGCAGAGATCATGGTCACCACGGAATTTGTCGGTTCCATTATGGAACTGTGCCAGGAACGCAGGGGTATCTATGTGAGCATGGAATACATGGAGGAGACCAGAGCTCTGCTTAAATATGAGCTGCCGCTCAACGAGATCATCTATGATTTCTTCGATGCACTTAAGTCTCGTTCCAGAGGCTATGCTTCTTTCGACTATGAACTGAAGGGCTATGTGCAGTCTCCGCTGGTGAAGCTGGATATCCTGGTCAACCATGAGGAAGTGGATGCTCTTTCCTTTATTGTACATGCGGACAGTGCATATGAGCGGGGCAGAAAGATGTGCGAACGCCTGAAGGCAGAGATCCCGAGACAGCTTTTTGAGATCCCGATTCAGGCTGCGGTAGGCGGAAAGATCATTGCCCGTGAGACTGTGAAGGCAATGCGCAAAGATGTACTGGCAAAATGCTATGGCGGTGATATCACAAGAAAAAAGAAGCTCCTTGAGAAACAGAAGGAAGGAAAGAAGCGTATGCGGCAGGTCGGAAATGTCGAGATACCGCAGAAAGCCTTCATGAGTGTGCTCAAACTGGATGAAAAGTAAAACTGCTCATCAGCTGCGATAGATCAATGAATAAGCAAAAAAATAAAAGAGAAACCGGAGAAACGATGAAAAGACAATTGGGGATATATCTGCATATCCCCTTTTGTGTGCGCAAATGCAGATATTGTGATTTCCTGTCATTTCCGGCAGACGCGGATATCCGGGAGCGCTATGTGCAGCGGCTCATTTTGGAGATCCGTTCCTTTGCACAGCACAGTGCGGAGATCTTCCGGGATACCGGAAACGAATCAGATCTTCCGGACTCTGCGGACAGTACAAAACCGGGGAGGCCGGAATGGGTCGTGCCGAGTATTTTTATCGGAGGAGGGACGCCTTCCGTGCTGAGCGCAGACCAGATCCGCCGGATCCTGGATGCCGTTCGCAGCAGTTTTACAGTGGAGGAAGACGCGGAAGTTACCATGGAGTGCAATCCCGGGACAGACACGGATTTCGGTGCGCTTCTGGACGCGGGAATCAATCGTATCAGTCTGGGGATTCAGTCAGATGACAACCGTATGCTTGCCCTTCTGGGAAGGATCCATACATGGGAAGAGGCGGTAATGACAGTCGATAAAGTCCGCCGCGCCGGTTTCACAAATCTTAATACAGACCTGATATTTTCACTGCCCGGGCAGACCTTGCAGCAGTGGAGGCAGACTCTGCAGCGGACGGTCAGTGTTTTGAATCCGGAACATATTTCCGCATACAGTCTGATCATAGAGGAAGGGACTCCGTTTTACGATCTGTATCATGCGGAAGACGAACGCCGTGCTCAGGGCGGGGCGGTCTGCCTTCTTCCGGATGAAGATACGGAAAGGGAAATGTACTGGGAGACCGAACGTTTCCTGGACAAAATGGGATATGAGAGGTATGAGATCTCGAATTATGCCAGAAGAGGTTACCGGAGCGTGCACAATACCGGTTACTGGACCCGCAGAGAGTATGCGGGCTTCGGAATCGGTGCAGCCTCTCAGATCGGCAGTTTTCGATATAAGAACACAGATGATCTGGAAACGTATCTGAACAAAGGGGAACAGAGAATTCCCGCCGTCCGGGGAGAGAAACTCTTTTTCCCGGTTCTTGAAGAAAAGATCCTTCTTTCCGCAGAAGATGCGCGATCCGAAGCGATGTTTCTTGGACTGCGCATGAAAGAAGGCGTTAATCTTGAATATTTTGCCGCACGCTACGGGGAAAGCGCGCAGAAAGTGTGGCCGGGGCTGCTGCAGAAACTGGAGGCCCAGGGACTTCTTTGCCATGAAAAAAACAGGATCCGTCTCACCGATCGCGGGACGGACCTGAGTAATTATGTATTTTCGATGTTCCTGCAATAATACAGACCCCAAAGCAGCGTTTCTTCTGATGATTTATGTTTCGGCTTCCGTAAGGAGTTCCGTTTCAGCGAGGGTCTCTGTTTCTTCTTCCCGGGAGAACAGCTTTGAAAAGACAAAGTCATGGATGGCAAGATAGGTTTCTTCACTGTAGTGTATCCCATCCACGCTCTCAAATCCGTTTTTCTTCAGCCAGGAGTAGCTGTCCAGATATTGGTGCGGAAAAGCTTCCTTTAATATATGGTTGAACTCCACCACATCCGTGTCCGGGACCATCAGAGATTCTTCCGTAACAGGATTCACAGAGAGAAACCAGAAAGAGGTATCCGGGTGTTTTTCCATAAGGGCACGGTAGGACCGGATGTAATGATAGATCGAAACTGTATCATTTACACCCAGGTTGAAAACGACCGGCACATCAGGATAGCGCAGAAGACTGCGTTCGAGCCGGTGGATCCCGGAACGTTCAAACCAGAGATATCCTTCTCCGCTTGCAGCGATGAAAATGCACGGATCCGTATAGGGATCGACAGATCTTTGCATACCCACTGTCCGGGAATCGCCCACAAAAATAATACGGCCGAACACCGGTTTTGCAACAGATGGTGCGGACTTTGCGGGGCGTGGGTCATTTTCTGTCTCCTGAAGGAGAGGAGCAGAAGTTTCGGCCTCCGTGAGAGAGAGGGCAGGAGTTTCCGGGGGATCGGTGGATGCCTCATAAAAAGCAGCACGCAGGTCATCCGCTGCGGAAAGAACACGGTCGGATGACTGCTTATTAGAGTTCTGGTGTTCCCTCAGGGCATAACCAAGCCCTGCCAGCAGTGCAATGCCCGCAGCGCATAGAAGGATCACAAGCCAGGACTTTCCGTTCTCATTCATTTCTTTTTCTCTTCAAATATAATTATATTTTAATAGCGAAGCTGTCTCTTCCTTTATTTAGACTCGCGAAAATGCTCTGCATTTTTGCTCGTTATCATATCGGTTCCCTTCGGGAAACAGCAGCTTCGCTGCTTCCAATATGATACATTATAGCATTGAAGGGGCGGGATGCAAATATTTTTGAAAATGGTATTGACAAATATGTAAGGCAGGAATATTATTATGCCATGGATGTTAGCACTCCAATGTGACGAGTGCTAACAACCTGGTTTTAGAAGTCTTTTCCCGGTATGTATATAGAACCGGGACATTATTTCCGGAAGGAGGGGGAACCGGATGCAGATGGACGACAGAAAATGGACGATCCTGAAGGCGATCATCAAGACGTACCTTGAGACCGGGGAGCCCGTGGGATCCAGGACGATCTCGAAATATCCGGATCTGAATCTGAGCAGTGCGACGATCCGCAACGAGATGTCGGATCTGGAGGAAATGGGTTACATCCTTCAGCCGCATACCTCGGCGGGACGTATTCCGTCAGATGCGGGCTACAGGCTTTATGTGGACCGTATGATGGAAGAGAAGGAACAGGAAGTTACGGAGATCCGTGAGCTGATGGTGCAGAGGCAGGACCGCATGGAGCTTCTGCTCAAACAGGTGGTCAAATTCCTGGCCGCAAACACCAATTATGCTACGATGATCACCGGTCCGCGGCTTCACCATACGAGGCTGAAATTCATTCAGCTTTCGATCGTGGATGACAGCCAGATCCTGGCAGTGATCGTGACGGAGACCAATGTGGTGAAAAACCGGATGATCCGTCTTGAACACGGACTGGACCGTGAAACGGTACTGAAGCTCAACCTGCTGCTGAACACCAACCTGAACGGCCTGACGATCGAACAGATCAATCTCTCCACGATCTCCAAACTGAAGGAGGAGGCCGGAATTCACAGCGACATCGTTTCCCAGGTGCTGGATGCGGTTGCGGAAGCCATCAATCAGGAGGAAGATGTCGAGATCTACACCAGTGGTGCGACAAACTTCTTTAAATATCCGGAGCTGAGTGACACGGCAAAAGCCAGTGAACTGATCAGTACATTTGAAGAAAAGCATCCGCTTGCGAGCCTGATGCTTCCGTCAGAGATCGGAGAGGATGGCGAAAACAGCAATATTCAGGTGTATATCGGACAGGAAACGCCGCTGGATACAATGAAGGATTGTTCGGTCGTGACTGCGTCCTATGATATGGGCGGAGGAATGTACGGCAGGGTCGGCATCGTCGGACCGAAGAGAATGGACTATGACAAAGTCATCGGAATTCTGAAGAACCTGACTCAGCAGCTGGACGAGCTGTATAAAAAGTAGCTCGCCTGTGTGCGGGGCTTCATAAAAATGAATTCGGATAAAATAATAAGGAAAATGAGAAAGGTGGAAGAGAAACGTGGAAGACATCAGAGATGAGAAAGCCATGGAAGATCTGACCGCAGAGGAGATGTCTGGGAAAGAGACCGCACAGGAGCCTGAAGATCAGGCAGTGGATGTGGAACCGGATAAGGATCCGGAAGCAGAAACTGATAAGGATAATGAAGCAGCGCAGGGAGCGCAGGCAGAGCAGGACAGCGCGGAAGAAAAGAAAGACCCGGCAGGTGAGCAGGCGGATGATATGGGACTTTTCGGGAAGAAGAAAAAGGATAAAAAAGATGAACAGATCGCTGAGCTGAAGGATCGTGTTCAGCGCCAGATGGCGGAATTCGATAATTTCCGGAAGCGTACCGAACGGGAGAAGGCAGGAATGTTCGAGGTCGGCGCAAAGAGCGTGATCGAAAAAGTCCTTCCTATTGTGGATAATTTTGAACGCGGCCTTGAGACGACACAGGAAGATTCCGAGGATCCTTTCGTGGTCGGAATGCACAAGATCTACAAACAGCTGCTGTCTACCCTGGAAGCGCTGGATGTAAAGCCGATCCCGGCGGTAGGGGAAGAGTTCAACCCGGATTTCCACAATGCGATCCTGCATGTGGAGGATGACAGCGTCGGAGAGAACATCATTGTGGAAGAGCTTCAGAAAGGCTACATGTATCGGGACAGTGTGGTGCGGCACAGTATGGTGAAGGTAGCCAACTGACACAGCACCACGCAGGCAGAACACCGAAGCCGGTGCCTGCACTGGTCATGATACTTTACATAGATTTTTATCACAGAAAAACAGAGATTTCGGATCCGCGGAAGCGTTCATTTGCTCCGGACGGTCCGGAAGAGCAGATACAGGAGGATTATTATGGGAAAGATTATTGGTATTGACCTTGGTACAACAAACAGCTGCGTAGCAGTTATGGAAGGCGGAAAGCCTGTAGTTATCGCGAATACAGAAGGTGCAAGGACGACTCCGTCAATCGTTGCCTTCAAGAAAGACGGCGAACGTCTGGTAGGAGATCCGGCAAAGCGTCAGGCAGTGACGAATGCGGAGAACACTATCTCTTCCATCAAGAGAAAAATGGGTTCCGATTATAAAGTAACCATCAACGGCAAGAACTATTCTCCGCAGGAGATCTCCGCCATGATCCTTACCAAGATGAAGGAATATGCAGAGAACTATCTGGGTGAGAAGGTCACCGAAGCAGTTATCACCGTTCCGGCATACTTCAATGATGCTCAGCGTCAGGCAACGAAGGACGCGGGACGTATCGCAGGTCTGGATGTAAAGCGTATCATCAATGAGCCGACGGCGGCAGCTCTGGCATATGGCCTGGATAATGAAGCCGAACAGAAGATCATGGTTTATGACCTTGGCGGCGGTACTTTCGATGTTTCCATCATCGACATCGGAGACGGCGTGATCGAAGTTCTGGCGACCAACGGTGACAATCATCTTGGCGGCGATGACTTTGATGACAAGCTTGCACAGTACATGATCGCTGACTTCAAGGCGAAGGAAGGTATTGACCTGAGCACCCGTACAGATGCAATGCAGCGTATCCGTGAGGCCGCTGAAAAAGCGAAGAAAGAACTGTCTTCTTCCACAACGACCAACATCAACATTCCGTTCATTGCCCTGGACGGCACCAATGCAAAGCATTTTGAGATGGACCTGACACGTGCGAAGTTCAATGAACTGACCCATGATCTGGTTGAGCGTACCGTTGTCCCGGTACAGAATGCACTGCGTGATGCAGGCCTTACTGCTTCTGATATTTCCAAGGTGCTGCTGGTAGGCGGTTCCACCCGTATCCCGGCAGTTCAGGATAAGGTAAAACAGCTGACCGGTCAGGAGCCGAGCAAGACCCTGAATCC